>NZ_JBVIQN010000018.1:0-177689 GCF_055577005.1 Streptomyces sp. NPDC033221
CTTTCCCCTCGCCTTTTCCCTTACCCCCCCCCCCCCCCCCCCCCCCCCCCCCCCCCCCCCCCCCCCCCCCCCCCCTTCCTCCCCCCCTTCCCTCCCCCCCCCCCCCCCCCCCACGCTCGGTGCCGGCATCCGGCAAATCGGTCCATTTGTCGAGCTAAATTGTCATGAGCCTGCCTAATCGGCCACCGGGTCGGCGTTGCCTACCCCACACCCCGTGAACAACGAAAGAGCGGTGGGGTTAGCATCTGAGCACCGCCTAGCTCGAAAGATGGACCTGTGACTGTCAACGAGGACTCGTTCACAAACTGGAAGAACCGCGAGGAGATCGCGGAGTCGATGATCCCGATCATCGGGAAGCTGCACCGGGAGCGGGACGTCACGATCCTGCTCCACAGCCGCTCCCTGGTGAACAAGTCGGTGGTCAGCATCCTGAAGACCCACCGATTCGCGCGCCAGATAGCCGGCGAGGAACTCTCGATCACCGAGACGTTCCCGTTCCTGCAGGCCCTCACCGCCCTCGACCTCGGCCCCTCCCAGATCGACATCGGCCGGCTCGCCGAGACGTACAAGGCCGACGACCGCGGCCTGTCGACGGCGGAGTTCACCGCCGAGGCCGTCGCGGGCGCCACGGGGACCAACAAGATCGAGTGCCGTGAGGGGCGCGACGTCGTCCTCTACGGCTTCGGCCGCATCGGCCGCCTCGTCGCCCGCCTGCTCATCGAGAAGGCCGGCTCCGGCAACGGCCTGCGGCTGCGCGCCATCGTCGTCCGCGGGGGCGGCGAGCAGGATCTCGTCAAGCGCGCCTCGCTGCTGCGGCGCGACTCCATCCACGGTCAGTTCCAGGGCACCATCACCGTCGACGAGGCGAACAGCACCATCATCGCCAACGGCAACGAGATCAAGGTGATCTATGCCAACGACCCGTCCGAGGTGGACTACACGGCGTACGGCATCAAGGACGCCATCCTCATCGACAACACGGGCAAGTGGCGCGACCGCCAGGGGCTGTCGGAGCACCTGCGCCCCGGCGTCGACAAGGTCGTCCTGACCGCGCCGGGCAAGGGTGACGTCCCGAACATCGTGCACGGCGTCAACCACGACACCATCAAGCCGGACGAGCGGATCCTGTCCTGCGCGTCCTGCACCACCAACGCCATCGTCCCGCCGCTGAAGGCGATGGACGACGAGTTCGGTGTGCTGCGCGGCCACGTCGAGACCGTCCACTCGTTCACCAATGACCAGAACCTGCTGGACAATTACCACAAGGCCGACCGCCGCGGCCGCTCGGCGCCGCTCAACATGGTCATCACCGAGACCGGTGCCGCCTCCGCCGTCGCCAAGGCGCTGCCCGACCTCCAGGCGAAGATCACCGGCAGCTCGATCCGGGTCCCGGTGCCGGACGTCTCGATCGCGATCCTCAACCTCCAGCTCGCCCGCGAGACCAGCCGCGACGAGGTCCTCGACCACCTCCGCGACGTGTCGCTGACCTCGCCGCTGCGGCGTCAGATCGACTTCACCAGCGCCCCGGACGCGGTCTCGAACGACTTCATCGGCTCGCGCCACGCCTCGATCGTCGACGCCGGCGCCACCAAGGTCGAAGGCGACAACGCGATCCTCTACCTCTGGTACGACAACGAGTTCGGCTACTCGTGCCAGGTCATCCGTGTCGTCCAGTACGTCTCGGGAGTGGAGTACCCGACGTACCCGGCTCCGGTGGCCTGATCCGGTAGCACCGCCATGGGCGGCGGAGGGGCGGCAGCCGGCCCCGGAAGGTGCCCGGACCGCTCTCCCGCCGCCGCCCGCCGGCTGTCACCCCGGCGGAACGCCCGGTCGCCCGGGCGGGTCTACCAGCGGCCCTCGCCGTAGCGACGGCGCAACTCGCTGATCTCCTGATCGTCGCGCGCGGCCATGGACCGCGTGCGCCGTACGCCCGCCTCTATGACGAAGAGCACGATCCCGCCGATGAGCACCGAGGCGAGCAGCAACACCACCACATATTCCACATACATCTCCTACCCGGCACCGGCCCTCCGTACCGCGAGCGCGGTACGGCCGTGCACCCGTCGCGCGGACGCACGGCCTGCCCGGGCCGGGACCGGCCTGTTGTTCACGTCGGTAACTGGAAGGAGTACGCGTAGCCGCAGGCATCGCATGCGAAGCGGCCGTTCAGTCCGTCGTTGGCCGTCTGGCAGCGTGGGCACGGCGCGGTGGTGAAGTACTCCGGCCACCGCCCGGCCGTCTCCCCGATGCCCGCGCCGCCCGGGCCTGGTTCAGCTTCTGTCATCCGGACGCTCCACAGTTGCACGACCATCCGCCATCGGGTCCCTGAATCACCTGAGCACCACACCGGCTGCAATACATGACAGCTCCTCGGCCCGCACCACACCACCCCGCGCCCAGACCGAGTACACCTATTCCAACATCGCCACGCCGTTATTCAGAGAATGTCCGGAAACGGCGTGGCGTACCGGGAAAACGGCGTCGCGCGTTCCTCTGGAGTCCGTTACGGTGCCGACCGCCCCAAGGGTGACCCTGCGGCGAGTGATACCCCCCTGGTGGGCCGTCACCTTTCGGCCACGCACCGGCGGACCTGCGCAGACGTCCGCTCAGTCGGAGGAAGCGGCCCAGGTTTTCGGCTGCCACAGGCCGGCGCGGCGCAGGGACAGGGCGCAGTGGCGGTATATCTCGTCGATGTCGAGTAGCAGGGCGAGGGCGGGGCGCCGCCCTTTGACGGTCATGGCGTCGCAGAACGGCGCGTCGGTGAGGATACGGGCCCTGCGCGCGGTCGGCGGTGGACCCGATAGCGCTGGAGAGGGTGGGGGGGGGACGGGCCCTGGGCGGTGGTCGGCAGCAGGGGGCTCCGGAGAGGGGCGAGGGCGGGCGGAAGCGGTGTTCCCGTGCTCTTGAGTGCCTGGCGGGGGCCGTGTGGCAGTCGTTACGGTCCGTGGGCTACTCCCAGCCGATCCGGGTGGCGGGGTCCGGCGCGTACGAGCAGTACGCACCCGTCCGTACGCTGCGCTCCAGATGCAGCCCCAGCACGGGGTGGTGGACGGAGATGCGTTTCACCGCCGCCTTCAGGGCCTTGGTGACGCTCAGCCGGGCCCGCTCGCCGTCGGACGCGGTCCGGCGGTCGCGGCCGCCGAGGCCGACGGCGCCGGCGAGCTGTTCGGTCACCGCGTCGAGTTCGACCCGGGCCTGTTCGGCGCGGCCGGTGTCGTGGAAACGTTCCGCCTCGTCCAGTTCCTCGGCCAGCTCGCGCAGCCGCCTGCGGTACGCGGCCTTGGCCCGGGCGTCGAGGGCCGGGCCGGCGTCACCCGTTCCCGGGGACGCCGGTCCCTCCGGTACGGCAGGACCGCCGCGTGCCGTACCGCGGTCTGCCGCGGCCAGTTCTCGTGCCAGGAACTCCCGGCCGGGTTCGGCGAGCAGCCGGGCCAGGTAGCCCAGCCCCACCGTGTGCTTGAGATGGACGACACGACCGTCGTGGGAGAGCGCCCAGTAGTCACCCGTCCTGCGCAGCGAAGCCTGCTGCGGCGGCGGGGCGGGGGACGCGGGTGCGCGGGGCGGTGCCGCCGGAGCGGGCGGCAAAAGCGGCGGGACCGTACCGAGTTCCGCCGCGGTGGCCAGTACGGCGGTCTCCAGCGCCCACTGCCGCCCGTGGTCGCGTGCCTCCTCGAACCGCTGGTCGCCCATCTCCGTACGGGTCTTGGCGATGCCCGCCGCCCGCCAGCCCTTGAGGAAGGACAGCAGCGCGGCGCCGGACTTCTTCCGGGCCGTGTCCGACGCGCCGAACAGCGCGGCGGCCTGCTCGTAGTGGTGGCGGGACATGGCCAGCATGGCCGTGATCTGGAAGACCTCGGCCAGCCCCCACGGGGCGTCGAGCTTGTGGAACAGCCGCAGCGCCTCGCCCGTACGGGCCCGCGCGTCCTGCACGTCACCCAGGCCCCACGAAGCGGTGGCCAGGGTGAGTTCGGCCCAGGCGATGCTCTTCGGCTCCCCGGCCTCGCACAGCAGGCGGAACGCGGTCCTGCCGTGGTGTTCCGCCTGCGCGAAGTCGCTCCGGGTGACCTCCACCATGGCCAGGAAGAGGTACGACCAGCCCACCAGCCACGGCTCGTCGGTCTTCAGGGCGGCCTTCAGCGATTCGCCCAGCGTCTCCACCGCACTGTCCGGATTCCCGACCAGCAGCGCGCCGAAGCCGAGGTACTGCAGGGAGCACACCAGCCCCGGCAGATCGCCGTCGCGCCGTGACAGGTGCTCGGCCTCGGAACACGAGAGCCAGGCGCGTTCCAGGTCCCCCTGGATCACCGCGAGCAGCCCCAGCCCGTTCAGCGCCCGTACGCGGCCCTTGGCGGCGGCGCCGTGGTCGGCGCCCAGGGCCCGTTCGAGCCAGACACGGCCCTCGGCGTAGCGCCCTTGCAGGTCCCAGAAGGACGCGAGGGCTCCGGCCATACGGACCGCGCCGTCGACGTCGCGGGAGGTCATGAGCCATTCGAGGGCGGCACGCAGGTCGTCGCGCTCGGCCTTGAGCCGGTCCAGCCACACGGCTTGGTGCGGGCCGCGGAACCGTTCCCAGGCCTGTTCGGCAAGGTGGTGGAAGTACGCGGCGTGCTGCGCGGACAGTGCGGTGAGGCCGCCCCGCTGCCGCAGCCGGGCGAGCCCGTACGCGCGCAGGGTCTCCAGCAGCCGGTAGCGGGCCGGGGAGCGCTGGGGGACGACCGTCACCAGCGACTTGTCGACGAGCCGCGGGAGCAGGTCCCCGAGGCAGGCGGTGCCGGCCTCCTCCGCGGCCACGGCCTCGACGGCGTCCAGGGTGAAGGCGCCCGCGAACACCGACAGCCGCTCGAACAGGGTGCGTTCGGGCTCGCTGAGCAGGTCGTAGCTCCACTCGACGACACTGTCCAGGGTCCGGTGGCGGCGCAGCGGCGCCCGGGTCTCCCACGCCAGGAGCCGGAACCGGTCGTCCAGCCACCTGCTGAGCTGGTCGGCGTCGAGCGCGTTCGTGCGCGCCGCGGCCAGTTCGATGGCCAGCGGCAGACCGTCCAGCTTGCGGCAGATCTCCGCCACCGCCGCCCCGTTCGCCTCGGTGACCGCGAAACCCGGATCCACCGCCGCGGCCCGGTCCGCGAACAGGCGCACCGCGTCGTACTCCATGACGTCGTCCCCGCCGGTCTGCGCGGGGGGTGTGGCGAGCCCCGTGACCGGCCAGAGGGCTTCGCCGGGGATGCCGAGGCGCTCCCGGCTCGTCGCCATGACCCGTAAGTTGCGGCAGGCGGAGAGCAGCGGCAGGACGAGCTGCGCGACCGCTTCCACGAGATGCTCGCAGCAGTCCAGCACCAGCAGCATGACCTTGTCGCGGAGCCGCTCCGTCAGGACGTCCGGCAGCGTTCGGCCCGCCTGTTCCTGTACGTCGAGGCCGGCCGCGACGGCGTGGGCGAGCAGCAACGGCTCGCTCAAACCCGCCAGTTCCACGAAGCGCGCCCCGTCCCGGTAGTGGGACGCGAGACTCGTGGCCACCTCGATGGCCAGCCGGCTCTTGCCGGCCCCGCCGGCGCCGGTCAGCGTGACCAGCCGGTTCCGTTCCAGACGCGCGCAGACCCCGGCGGCTTCCCAGCGGCGGCCGACAAAGGTCGTCAGCGGCGCGGGCAGTTCCCTCGGTCCTCCGGCCGACACCATCTTCGACGCTCCAACCCAGCGGCGCATCGAAGCGCCACCCCCCGCTCGCGAGAATAGGTTCGCGCCGGGCGGTGAAACAACCGAAAGCGGTTTCGTCATCTGCCGGTAACGGGTCCGACCTGCGCGTCGTGTACGGCGATGGGGACCGGCGGGCGGCGGGTGAGCCGTGCGGCACCACCGGTGCGGCGGGGACCGGAGCGGCGGTACGGGCGCCGAGGTCGTAGCGCCACTACGGTGTACGGCCTCCGCCACACGGCCCGGTCGGTGGTGGTCCTCCCGGGTGTTACGTGAATTTTCACGGTGTTACCCGCCCGTTCACGCCCAGTTGGGCGAGGGGCCCGATCCACCGGGGGTCCGGAACCGAGCCACGCCGTCACTCCGAGGAGCTCACGTGGTGGGAAAATCCGTCGAGGCACCACCAGCCGAAGCAGCCGAAGCAGCCGGGTCAGCCGAGTCGGCCGGACCGGTCACCGCAGCGGAAACAGCCGTGACAACGGCCCCGGCCGATCCGGCCGCCTCCGCCGCCGTCCTCGCCGGGGTGCTGGCAGACGTCCTCCGCGTCGAACGCGTCCCGGCCGACGCCCACTTCTTCACCGACCTGGGTGCCGACTCGCTGGTCATGGCCCATTTCTGCGCCCGGGTCAGGAAACACGCCGGCCTTCCGTCGGTGTCCATGCGGGACATCTACCGGTACCCGACGGTCACCAGCCTGGCGGCGGCGCTCGTCGACACCACCCCAGAACCGCCCCCAGAACCGCCCCCGGACCCGCCCCGCACCCCCGCCGCACCCTCGCCTCGGGACCCGGCCGCGGCCGCACCGACGCCCCCGCGCCCGGTCGGCACACCCGCGTACGTCCTCTGCGGCACCCTGCAACTCCTGACGTTCCTCGGCTACTCCTACCTCGCCGCCGTCGTCACCGCCCACGGTTACGACTGGATCTCCGCCGCGCCGAACGCCGGCGGCATCTACGTACGGGCCGTCCTCTTCGGAGTCGTGGGCTTCGCCGGGCTGTGCGCCTTCCCGGTCCTGGCCAAGTGGGTGCTCGTCGGGCGGTGGACGCAGCGGGAGATACGTATCTGGAGCCTGGCGTACTTCCGGTTCTGGGTCGTCCGGACGCTGGTCCAGGCCAACCCGCTGGTCCTCTTCACCGGCTCACCGCTCTACGTCGGCTACCTCAGGGCGCTGGGCGCGACGATCGGGCGGGACGTCACGATCCTGTCCAAGCACGTGCCCGTCTGCACCGACCTGCTCACCGTCGGGGACGGCACGGTCATCCGCAAGGACGCGTACTTCACCTGCTACCGGGCCGACGGGGGTGTGATCCGGACCGGCACGGTCGTCCTCGGCTCGGACGTGCTTGTCAGTGAGGCGACGGTGCTCGACATCGGTACGTCGCTGGGCGACGGGGCCCGGCTGGGCCACGCCTCCTCCCTCCACACGGATCAGGCCGTGCCCGCCGGGGAGCACTGGCACGGCTCGCCCGCACAGCGCACGGAGACCGGCCACCGGACGCCCGACGCGGCCACCGGCCGCGGCACACCGCGCGTCACCTACGCCGCCCTCCAGCTGTTGACCACCCTGCTCGTGTACCTTCCGCTGGCGATCGGCGGCCTGGGCATGGTGCTCGCCGAAGTGCCGCAGCTCGCGGCACTCCTGGACCCGGGAGCGCTGGCCCTCACGAGCTGGTCCTTCTACGGCGAGGCCCTGGCCGCCTCGGCGATGCTCTTCTTCGGCCTGCTGGTCGCCGGCCTCCTCGTGGTGTTCACGGTGCCCCGGCTGCTCCATCTCGCCATCGAACCGGGCCGGACATACCGGCTGTACGGCCTGCACTACTCGCTGCACCGCACGATCGCGCGGCTGACCAACGTCAAGTTCTTCACGACGCTCTTCGGCGACAGTTCCTGCATCGTCGGCTACCTGGGACGCCTCGGGTACGACCTCTCCCGCGTCGAGCAGACGGGGTCGAACTTCGGCACCGGCGTGCAGCACGAATCCCCGTACCTCAGCTCCGTCGGCAGCGGAACGATGATCGCCGACGGCCTGTCGCTCATGAACGCGGACTACTCCCGGACCTCCTTCCGGCTCTCCCGCGTCACGATCGGGCCGCACAACTTCCTCGGCAACACCGTCTGCTACCCGCCCGGGGGCCGCACGGGCGACAACTGCCTCCTCGCGACGAAGGTCGCGGTGCCCCTCGACGGACCCGTGCGGGAAGGCGTGGGCCTCCTCGGCTCGCCCTGCTTCGAGATCCCGCGGTCCGTCGAGCGGGACACCGCCTTCGACCACCTGCGGGAGGGGGACGCGCTCCGGCGCCGGCTGGCCGCCAAGAACGCCTACAACCTCCGTACGATGGGCCTGTTCCTGCTGGCCCGGTGGGCGCAGGTCTACGTCCTCACCCTGCTCGGCTGGGCCGCCGCCGACCTGTACCACACGTTCGGGGCGGCTGCGATCGCGTCGGTGTCCGTCCTCGCGCTGCTGTTCTCCGTCACGTACTCGGTGGGCGTCGAACGCGCCGTCACCGGGTTCCGGCGCCAGACGCCGCGGTACTGCTCGATCTACACGCCGTACTTCTGGCGGCACGAACGTTTCTGGAAGCTTCACGCGATGCCCCTGCGCTTCCTGAACGGCACCCCGTTCAAGAGCCTGTTCTGGCGGGCGCTGGGCGTCCGGCTCGGACGGCGGCTGTACGACGACGGCTGCGACATGCCGGAACGCTCCCTCGTCACCATCGGGGACCACTGCACGCTCAACGTGGGCAGCACCATCCAGTGCCACTCGCAGGAGGACGGCACCTTCAAATCCGACCGCACCACCGTCGGCGCCGGCTGCACCCTCGGCATCGGAGCCCTCGTCCACTACGGCGTCACGCTGGGCGACGGCGCGGCGCTCGGGCCCGACTCCTTCCTGATGAAGGGCGAGGACATGCCCCCGCACGCACGGTGGGGCGGCAACCCCGCCAGGGAGATGCCGGCCCCCCGGGCCCTGGCCGCCCGGCACCCTTGCGAGGCCGCCGCACCCGCCCCGCCGGGCGGTTCACCGGCAGCGCACCACCCCGAGGGCACGGACTGAGAGCGGAGGAAGAGCGATGGCAACGGCAGCAGAGGAAGCCGACCGCGAGTTCTGGCGCGGGGTGCTCGACGGCGGCGGCTTCACCGCCGTTCCCCGGTGGACGCACCACCCCGTGCCGGGCGTGGCCGAGCACCGGGAAACGGTCCCGGCCGGCCTCGTCACGGCATTGCGGAGCGCCGCGGACGAACTGGCCGTGCCGCTCCGCTCCGTACTGCTGGCGGCACACGTCAAGGTGCTCGCCGCGCTGACCGGCGAACCGGAGGTCACGACCGGTTACGCCGCCATGGCGGGCGGACAGCCGCTGCCCTGCCGACTGACGGCCGCCCCCGGCTCGTGGCGGGCCCTGGTGCTGCACACCCGCCGGGCCGAGTCGCGGCTGCTGGCGCACCAGGACTTCCGGGTCGACGAGCTGGCCCGGCAACTGGGACGGGAGGGCCCGCTGTTCGAGGTGACCTTCGATCCGCACGACGCCGGTCGCGGGCTCCCCGAGGGCGTCGTCCTGTCGACGGGTTACAGCCTGCGCGACGAGCGCCTCACCCTGCGGCTGCGCCATCGCACCGCCGCGCTGGACGCGGAGTGCGCCGCCAGGATCGCCGGTTACCACCTCACCGCCCTCACCCTGCTCGCCGCCGACCCGCACACCGAGCACGCCCGGCAGAGCCTGCTCTCCGCCGGCGAACTCCGCCACCAGCTCGAAGAACTCGCCGGACCTCGCCGGGACCTGCCGGACCACCGCGCACACGAACTGTTCGAACAGCGGGCGGCGGCCCACCCCGACACCGTCGCGGCCGTCCAGGGCGACCGGAGCTGGACGTACGGGCAGCTCAACGCCCGCGCCAACCAGCTCGGCCGGGCGCTGCTGGTCCGTGGCCTGCGCCGCGAAGGTGTCGTCGCGGTGGTCACCGAGCGGAACCTCGACTGGCTGGCCGCCGTCCTCGCCGTCCTCAAAGCAGGCGGCGCCTATCTGCCCATCGAGCCGCACTTCCCCGCCGACCGCATCGCCACCACCCTCTCCCGGGCCGGCTGCGCCCTCGTCCTGACCGAGCACGGCAGTACCACCACCCTCGACCAGGCCCTGAAGACCCTGCCCGAGGTGCGCTGCCTGGCCGTCGACACGGCGTACGCCGAGCAGCACCACGCCGACGCCGCGGACAACCTCGGCATCGGCGTCCCGGCCGGCCAACTGGCCTACATCTACTTCACCTCCGGCTCCACCGGCGAGCCCAAGGGCGCGATGTGCGAGCACGCGGGCCTGCTCAACCACCTCTACGCCAAGATCGACGACCTGGAGATCGGCGCGGGCCAGGTGGTCGCGCAGACCGCGCCCCAGTGCTTCGACATCTCGCTGTGGCAGCTGATCGCCGGGCTCCTCGTCGGCGGCCGGACCCTCCTGGTCGACCAGGAGACGATCCTGGACGTCCCCCGGTTCGTCGACCGGATCGCCGAGGGCCGGGTGAACGTGCTCCAGCTCGTACCGTCCTACCTGGAAGCCGTCGTGTCCTACCTGGAGCGCAACCCGCGCGACCTGCCCGACCTGCGGTACGTGTCCGCGACCGGCGAAGCGCTGAGGACGGAGCTGGCACAGCGCTGGTTCGCCGTCCGGCCCGGAACCGCCCTGGTCAACGCGTACGGACTGACCGAGACCTCGGACGACACCCACCACGAGGTCATGCGCCGCGCCCCCGACGGGGCCCGGGTCCCGCTGGGCCCGCCCGTCGGCAACGTACGCCAGTACGTCGTCGACGAGCACCTGGCACCGGTTCCGCTCGGCGCGCCCGGCGCGATCGTCTTCTCCGGCGTCTGCGTCGGCCGCGGCTACGTCAACGATCCCGAACGCACCCGCGCCTGCTTCGGCACCGACCCGCACCGCCCGGGTCAACGCCTCTACCAGGGCGGTGACGTCGGGCGCTGGCGGCCCGACGGCAAACTGGAGTTCCTCGGCCGCCGGGACGCCCAGGTCAAGGTGCGGGGCTTCCGGATCGAGCTCGGCGAGGTCGAGAACGCCCTGCTGCGCGTGCCCGGCGTGCGCGACGGCGCCGTGATCGTCACCGAACGGACCGGCCAGGGCGCCCGCCTGGTGGCGTTCTACTGCGGTCCGCGGGCCCTCGCGGCCGACGCGCTGCGCAGCCGGCTGGCACGGTCACTGCCCGCGTACATGGTGCCGTCGGCCTTCCAATGGCGTGGCGGCACGCTGCCCCTGACCGCCAACAGCAAGATCGACCGCAAGGCCCTCGCCGCACTCGCCACCGAACTCGACGACGCGGACGGGCACCGCCACACCCCCAGGACGCCCGCCGAACGGCGGCTCGCCACCGCGTGGGCCGCGACACTCGGCATACCGCGGCACCGCATCGGCCGCCTGGACCACTTCTTCGACCGGGGAGGCACCTCGCTGGCCGCGGTGAAACTGGCGATCAGCCTGGACCGCGCGGTCTCCCTCAAGGACGTCACCCGGCACCCGGTACTCGCCGACCTGGCCGCCGTACTCGACGGCAGGGACCAGCCGCGTACGGAGCTGCTGCACCGGCTGGCCGGACCGGAGGGCGCGCACGACGGTGCCCTGGTGTGCTTCCCCTGGGCAGGCGGCGACGCGGCGGCCTTCCAGCCGCTGGCCGACGCGCTGCGCGGGAGCGGACGAGCCGTCTACGGAGTCGAACTGCCCGGTCCCGACGCGGCAGCTGTGGCCGGCCCGTCCGTGCCACCGGCGCGGCTCGTCCAGCAGGCCGCCGAACAGATCGTCGCCGAAATCGACCGGTGCGGCCTGACCGGGCCACTGCTGTGGGGCCACTCCTCGGGAGCCGCGTACGCCGTGGAGGCGGCCAGGCAACTGGAGGCACGCGGTACGGCGGCCCGGCGGCTGTTCATCGCCGCGCGACTGCCGGGCGACAGCCACGGCGGGCACACCGCCGTCGGCGAACTGGCGGGACGGAGCGACGCCGAGATCGCCGACGGTCTCATCGCGGAGGGCGGCGGCCGTACCGATTCGTTCCGTCCGGCCCCCTACGGCGAACGCCTCGGCGCCCTCTGCCGACGCGACCGCCTCGCCGCACACGACTACTTCACGGACGCCCTGGCCGCTTCCCCCGTCGTACGGCTGACCACCCCGGTCACCGCCGTCGTCGCCGCCGACGACCCGCGCACCACGCGCTTCCGGTGCCGGTACCGCGACTGGGGACTGCTGGCCGAGCACATCGACCTGTACGCCCTCACGACCGGAGGCCACTACTTCCCGCGCACCCGGCCGGCCGATACGGCGCGTGCGGTCCTGCGCGCCGTCGAACTCCTCGCGCCGTCCTGAACCGATGGATCCCGAAGCCCCCGCGGCTTTCCAAAGGGCCCCGAGACCTCCCGAAAGGCCCCTTCCCGATGGGCCCCGGACCTCTCCGGAGATCCCGAAGCGACCTGCCGCCCGACACCCCGACCGAAAGGGCCTCCCATGCCCCGCTCGCCCGCCACCCCGCCGCTCGATCTGAACCTGCTACCGGGCACACCCCCGGTCCTCCTGGCCGAACCGACCGGCGACGCGGCGAGCTGGGCCGCCGGGTACCGGGACACCCTGCGCGCCCTTGCCGTCGAACACGGCGCGGTCCTGGTGCGCGGCCTCGGGCTGCGCGACGCCGACCAGACCGGTGCCGTCTTCCGGCACCTGGCCACCGGCCTGCTCACGGAGCGGGAGGCCTTCGCGCCCCGGCGGGAGTACGCCGACGGCGTGTACTCCTCCGCGAAATGGCCGTCCTACCAGCCGATGTGCATGCACCATGAACTCAGTTACACCCTCGCCGCCCCCGGCCTGCTGCTCTTCGCCTGTCTCAGCGCACCGGACAGCGGCGGCGCCACCGCGGTCGCCGACGCGGCGGCCGTCCTGGACGCGCTGCCCGCCGAGCTGGCCGAACGTTTCGCCCACGAGGGCTGGCTGCTCACCAGGAACTACAACGACGAGATCGGCGCCTCCCTCACCGAGGCGTTCGGCACCGACGACCGCCGCACCGTCGAACGCTACTGCCGCGGCCACGCCATCGACTTCGCCTGGCAGCCCGATGGCGGCCTGCGCACCCGTCAGCGGCGCGGCGCCGTGACACGCCACCCGGTCACCGGCCGCCGCTGCTGGTTCAACCAGATCGCCTTCCTCAGCGCATGGACGATGGACCCCGAGGTGCGCGAGTACCTGACCGACGTGTACGGCGCGGACGCGCTGCCATTCAACACCAGCTACGGCGGCGGCGACCCGATCGGCGAGGACGTCGTACAGCTCCTCAACACCGTCTACGAAGCCCACACCGCGCGCGAGCCGTGGCAGGCGGGCGACCTGATGCTCGTCGACAACGTCCGTACGGCACACAGCAGGGAGTCCTACGAAGGACAGCGCGAGGTGCTAGTGGGGATGACCGACGCGGTGCACCTGACCGCCCACGTCCCCGGAACGGAGGTGATCGCGTCATGACCCTCGCCCGACCCACCGGGACCACGGCAGGACCGGACCGGCCGCACACCGTGCCGCCCTTCGCGGTGATCTCCGGCGCCCAGGTGCAGCACGCCCTGCGAGGCCGCGAACGGCAGATCGTCCAGCTGGTCGAAGCCACCTACCGGCGGCACGGCGCCGGAGACACGGTCAACCCGCCGTCCTTCTTCCTGCGCTTCCCCGACCGCCCGGACTCCCGCATCATCGCGCTGCCCGCCTCCCTCGGCGGGCCCACACCGGTGGACGGCCTGAAGTGGATCTCCAGCTTTCCGCGGAACGTGGCCGCGGGCCTTCCCCGGGCCTCCGCCGTACTGATCCTCAACGACCACGCCACCGGGTACCCGTACGCCTGCCTGGAGAGCTCGATCATCAGCGCCACCAGGACCGCGGCCTCCGCGGCAGCGGCAGCCGACCGGCTCAGCCACGGCCGGCCGCGCCCCCGGCACGTCGGCTTCTTCGGCACCGGCCTGATCGCCCGCTACATCCACACCTTCCTCGCCGCCACCGGCTGGCGGTTCGACACGATCGGGCTGTACGACGTGTCGGCCGACAGCGCGGCCGGCTTCCGTACGTACCTGGAGACCGCGGCGGAGGAGAACCCGCGGCAGACACCGGCCACCGCCCCGGCCCGCGTCACCCTGCACACCGACCCCGGAGAGCTGATCCGCACGAGCGATCTCGTCGTCTTCGCCACCGTCGCCGCCCGGCCGCACGTCAGCGACCCGTCGTGGTTCGCCCACCACCCGCTGGTGCTGCACATATCGCTGCGCGACCTGGCCCCGGAGATCGTGCTCGGCGCGGCCAACATCGTCGACGACGTGGACCACTGCCTGAAGGCCGGCACCTCACCCCACCTGGCCGAACAGCTCACCGGCCGCCGTGACTTCCTGACCGGGACGCTGGCGGACGTGCTGGCCGGCCGGGTGCGCGTACCCGGGGACCGGACGGTGGTCTTCTCGCCCTTCGGACTGGGGGTGCTCGACCTGGCCGTGGGCGCCTTCGTCCACGAGGAAGTGGCCCGCTCCGGCGGCCTGCACCTCATCGACGGCTTCTTCCACGAATTACGCCGGTACGGATGAACGCGGCGCCGGTACAGAGGAACCGGCCGCGCCGGCCCGGATGAACGACTGTGTGCACTGCGGAACGAGGGGGGAAAAGTGCCAGTCATATCCTTGCCGCTGGACTTCAACGAGGAGGACCTCTACGTCGACCTGCGGGCGACGTTCGGGCAGCCGCTCTACCTGAAGTGCGAGGGCTTCAACTTCGCCGGATCGATCAAACTGAAGGCCGCGACGGAGATGGTCGCGGCCGCGGAACGCGACGGAGTGCTCACACCGGGAGCCACCCTGGTCGAGTCCTCGTCCGGAAACCTGGGCGTCGCGCTGAGCATCATCGTGGCGAGCAAGGGCTACGGATTCCTGTGCGTGACGGACGCCCGCTGCAACCTGTCGGCCCGCCGGATGATGGAGGCGCTGGGCAGCCGGGTCCACGTCATCACCGAACCCGACGCCGGCGAGGGATTCCTCGGCGCGCGCATCGCCTACGTACGCAACCTGACCGCCTCCGACGACCGCTACGTCTGGCTCAACCAGTTCACCAACCCCGACAACTGGAAAGCCCACTACCGCAGGACGGCACCGGCCATCGCCCGCCAGTTCCCGCACCTGGACGTCCTGTTCGTCGGCGCCGGCACCACCGGCACCCTCATGGGCTGCGCCCGCTACTTCCGCACCTGGCACCGCCCGGTGCGCGTCATCGCGGTGGACAGCGTCGGCTCGGTGTCCTTCGGGGGCGCACCGGGCCGCCGGATGATCCCCGGCCTGGGCACCAGCGTCCCGCCGCACCTGCTCGACGCGTCCTACGTCGACGAGGTCATCCGGGTGGAGGAGCGGGACACCATCCGAGCCTGCCACCGCCTGGCCGGCCGCGGCTTCCTCTTCGGCGGCTCCACCGGCACCGTCGTCAGCGGCGCCACCGGCTGGCTCGCCCGGCAGCCGCACCGCCTCACCGCCGTCGCCATCGCCCCCGACCTGGGCGAGCGCTACCTCGACACGGTCTACCGGACCAACTGGCTGCGGGACCTCTACGGAGAGGACCTGCTGACCGCCGACGGGCTGACGGGCGCCCGTTCGGCGTGACCCGCGTACGCCGTCGTCCGCATGCACCGTCACCGAGGGCCCCGGCCGTAGGCTGACCGCCACCGCGACCCGGCCGCATCACCGGCGCCGGGAACGTCACGGGGCGTGAGCGGCCGGGGCCGGGGTACGCGAGCGGAACCCCGGAGGCGGAGAAAGGGTGGACGACGTGCGCAGTGTGGGTGTGGAGGAGGAACTGCTGCTGGTGGACGCGCGGACCGGGGAGCCACGCGCCCTGTCGGCGGCGGTCCTCGCGGCGGCCTCGCGTGACCCGCTGGGCAACGAGGAGGTCTTCGAAAGCGAGCTGCACCGGCAGCAGCTGGAATTCGCCACCCGGCCGCAGACCGACATGGGCGACCTGGCCAAGGAGATCCGGCGCTGGCGGGCGGAGGCCGCGCGCCACGCCGAAGGCGTCCGGGCGTCGGTGGCCGCCCTGGCCACCTCACCGCTGGAGGTGAACCCGACCATAGGCAGCGGCGAGCGCCACCAGTGGCTCGCGGAACACTTCGGGCTCACCGCGCAGGAACAGCTGACATGCGGCTGCCACATACACGTCTCCGTGGACTCCGACGAAGAAGGCGTGGCCGTACTGGACCGGATGCGGCCCTGGTTGTCCGTCCTGCTGGCGATGAGCGCGAACTCGCCGTTCTGGCAGGGCGAGGACAGCGGGTACGGCAGCTACCGCAACCGGGTCTGGGGGCGGTGGCCCTCGGCCGGCCCGGTCGAGGTGTTCGGCTCGGCCGACCGGTACCACGAGCAGGTACGCGACATGACGGCCAGCGGCGTACTGAAGGACGAGGGCATGGTCTACTTCGACGCGCGCCTGTCCCGCTCGTACCCCACCGTGGAAACCCGCGTCGCCGACGTGTGCCTGGACCCGTCGACCACCGTGCTGCTGGCCACCTTGACCCGTGGCCTGGTGGAGACGTCGGTACGCCAGTGGCACGACGGCGTCCCGCCCACGCACCACACCGTCGCGATGCTGCGCCTGGCGGCTTGGCGGGCCGCCCGGTCGGGTCTGGAAGGCGAGCTGATCCACCCCGTCACGATGCACCCGTCACCGGCCGAGGCCGTCGTACGGGCCCTGTTCGACCACGTACGCGACGCCCTGGAGGACAGCGGCGACCTCATGCACGCCCAGGAGGCGCTGGCCACCCTGCTGAAGACCGGCAACGGCGCCCGCGTGCAGCGGGAGCTGCTGCGCGGCACCGGCAGCCTGCGGGGCGTGGTCACCGAGTGCGTACGCCGCACACTCGACTGACACGGCAGGGCGCGGCGCGCATCGGAGGCGACACGGACGAGCTGAGGAGCAGGACCGCCGTGATCACCGGCGCCGCCAGCGGCATCGGCCGCGGCATGGCCGAGGCGGTACGCGCCATTCGCGAGGAACGTTTCCACGTCCTGACCCGCCCCGAATACAAGGAGCACATCACCCACCGGGCGCGGCAGATAGTCGACGGCGAGAATCCCATCGTGCTGCCGCCACCGGGAAAGTGAGCGGGATGTGCCGGGGCCCGGCCCGTACAGCTGCCCGACCCCATCCGGGACCGGCCCTGCGAAAGGCTACCCGAAACCCGACGGGCTCCTGGCACAAGGAATTAATACGCTGATTCGATTCACCCTAAATAGAGTGAACACCTTCCGTTCTTCGCGACAAACGACGCCGCATCGGGTTGATTGGAGTCGGCGGCCCACCAGCCGTGGCGGCGGGCACCGGGTGCCCTCCGCCAGGCCGCCTGTCCCCTTTTTCTCAAGGTACGAGGAGCAACTTTCCATGTCGCGTGTTATCAAGACTGCCGTCGCCGCCGCGGGAACCTGCGCCGTCCTCCTGGGCGGCGCGAGCCTCGCGACTGCCGACTCCGGAGCCCAGGGCGCCGCGCTGAACTCGCCGGGCGTCGTGTCCGGCAACATCGTGCAGGTCCCGGTCCACGTGCCGGTCAACGTCTGCGGCAACAGCATCAACGTCGTCGGGCTGCTCAACCCGACCTTCGGCAACACCTGCGTCAACGACTGACGTTGACCGTTTGACGCGTCGCCACCTTCGGGCGGTCCGGCGTTCGATGCCCGGTGCGGGGCGGCTGTAAGGCCGCCCCGCACTCTTTGCGTTCCGCCGATGCGCGGCGGCCCGGCACCCGGCGGGGCGCGTCAGTTCACGCTGATTCTGAACGTGGACGTGGTGTTGCGGATGTTCTCCGCGTTGTCGCGCAGGGTCAGGTTGTGGAATGTCGCCCGGCCCACGGCCGGGCCCTGTTCGTTGGCCCAGATGCCGAAGCCGGAACGGTGGTCGTACTCATCGCCGCTCTTCTTCGCGCCGGAGACGGTCACGTCGTTCAGCTCCGTGTCCTCGATCGGGTGCTGCGGCTGCTGGCCGACGTAGTTCGTCTGGAACATGATTCCGTGGTACGTCGGGTCGGTGATCCGGGCGCCGTTCACCCGGATCGCCCGGAAGGGCTTCGATGCCGAGTAGAGCCAGATGCCGGGGAAGGTCTGGCCGTTCCAGAAGTGGCCGCCCGCGCGTTCGATGCTGAGGTTTTCGAGCGTGGTGCGGCCGGGGCCGAAGCCGTTCATCGGAAGGTTGAAGTCGAGGGAGGAGAGGGTCACGCCGGAGTAGACCAGGGTGTCGGTGACGCGGATGTTGCGGAAGGTGTTGAGCTGGCCGCCGTAGACCGCCAGGCCCGCGGCGCGCCAGGTGAGTTTGGAGGTGAGGTTCTCGTAGACGTTGCCGGTCTGCTCGCCGCCGCCCGAGTCGAGCGCGGAGAACAGGGCGAAGGAGTCGTCACCGGTGGACCGGGCCTCGTTGTTGGTCACCAGGTTGTCGGTGGAGCCGTTGGTCATGTTCAGGCCGTCGGCGAAGGTGTCGCGGATGCGGTTGTTCCTGAGTGTCATCCGGTCCGTGTTGGCGCCCCAGTAGAGGCAGACCATGTGTTCGGCCCAGATGGTGTCGATGGTGATGCCGGAGATGTTCCGGAAGTCGAAGACCTTGCCGGGCCCGTCGATGCGCGAGGTGTAGTTGCCGAAGTACGCGAAGCCGGCGAACGTCGAGCCGTCGGCGCCGTCGGCGGCGCGGAATCCCACGTCGGTGTTCTGCTGGCCGGCCGGGGCGTGGAAACGGGTGAACCACGGGCCGGCGCCGATCACCTTCACCGGCTTGAGGTAGACCTGGAACTTGCTGGACGTCTGGTAGTCGCCCGGCGGCAGATAGACGCCCTTGATCTTGCCGGTGGTGTCCATCCGGGCCCTGTCCAGCGCGTTCTGCACGTCCTGGTGACCGAAGCCGGCGGGTTGGACGAACGCCTGGGGGTCCGGGTTCGGTGTTGCGGAGACCTTTTCGAAGTCGGCGAAGTCGATGGCGTACGAGGAGGTGTTGTCGGCGTCCTTCTGGAGCCGGATCTTGCTGCCCGCCGGCACGGTGCGGCCGAGGTCGAGGTGTGCCTCGTCGTAGATGTGCCGGGCGGGGCCGGCGCCCGGGTCGTTGACCGGGGCCGCCTCGGGTCCGTACAGCCAGGCGTACTTGGAGGTCAGGTCGAGGGGCCTGGTCTTCTGGCCGTTGACGTAGACGTTCAGTTTCGCGGAGGTTCCACCGCCGCCCGGTGCGTCCGGGATGGAGAAGCGGGTGACCAGGGTATTGGTCGCGACCGGGGTGGTGAACTCGACGTACTGGCCGGTCTGCTTGAGCGTCACGGCCTTGCGTCCGGATGCCTCGCCCGCCGGGTCGCCGATCTTGCGGTTGGGGCCGACCACCTGCGCGCCGCCGCCGGTGGTGCCGGACTCGGCTTCGACGGTGGTGTAGGGCATGGTGGCGCCGGCTGTGGCTTTGGTGTGCTGGGGCTGGGGGTGGGGTTTTGTGCTTGGTGGTGTGAAGGCGGCGCGTGTGGAGCCCTTGCCTGCTGCGACGGTACGGGTGGCCGTACGGCTGTCCGGGGACTGGTTGCCCGCCGCGTCCCGGGCCCGCACGGTGTAGCCGGTGTGCTGCTGCGTGCCGCCGGGCGCCGTGGTGTCCTTCCAGCGCGTAGCTGTTGCGGGCAGTCCTGCGCGCAGTCGGCCGTCGGCGTAAACGTCGTATCCGGACGCGCCGGGTACGCGGTCCCAGCTCAGTGTCGCGCCGTCCAGCCGGATGCCGTCCGGGGTCGGCGGGGGAGTGGTGTCGCCCGACGTCGCGCTGTGGACGGCGAGGTCATCGACCCGGTGTGCGCCGACGACACGGACGTAGCGCAGCGGGGTACCGCCCAGCGGCAGTGTGACCTTGCCCTTGCGGACCCGGGTGTCGGACAGTTCGACGAAGTCGCGGCCGTTGGCGGAGCCCTGGAGCTGGACCTGCCGCGCCGCGCCGGGGAGCTTGAACTCGATCCGGTCCAGGCGGCGGGTCGCTCCGAGGTCGGTTGTGGTGCTGCCGCGGTCGGTTGTGGTGCTTGCGCCGGTCGCCCCGGTGTTCGGTCTGCTGTCCGGCAGGGGCATGGCGGAGGCTGCCTGCCAGCTGGAGAGCAGTAATCCGGTGCTGAGTACGACGGCCAGCGCTGGGCGCCAGGCTCTTGCGCGTGATGGGGTGCGCTGTGGCTCGCGCATCGCGGTGATGGATGTGGTGCCCATGACGTTCCCTTCTGTGGGGAGAGGGTGGCGGCCGGGTCCGGGTCAGGCCCGCAGCCAGACCGCCGTGTCCTGCGGCAGCGCGCCCCCTGGGGACAAGGGGCCGCTGGCCAGCAGGAAGTCGGAGTGCTCGGGGAGTTTCACGGCCGGTGTGCCGAAGTTGACTACGCACAGGACGGTGCCGCCGCCCGGCACGGTCCGCGCGAAGGCCAGCACGTGCGGCGCGTCCGTGGTCAGCCAGCGCAGCGGGCCCGCGTCCCGGAAGGTGCGGCGCAGGCGCAGCGCGGTCCGGTAGAGCGCGAGCATCGATTCCGGGTCGCCGGCCTGCCGTTCGACGGCGTAGTGCGTCCAGTCCGCCGGGCGCGGCAGCCAGGCCGGGCCGTCGCCGTCTGCCCTCCAGGGCAGCGGCACCCGGCAGCCGTCCCGGCCGGGGGCCACGCCGCCGGAACGGGCGTGCATCGGGTCCTGGATCTGCGCACGCGGGATCTCCGCCTCCGGCAGACCCAGTTCCTCGCCCTGGTAGAGGTAGACGGAGCCGGGCAGAGCCAGGGTGAGCAGCGCGGCGGCGCGCGCCCTGCGGGTGCCCAGGGCGAGGTCGGTGGGGACCCCGAAGCGCTTGCGCTCGAAGGCGAAGCCGGTGTCCTCGGCCCGCCCGTAGCGGGTGACCGTACGGGTCACGTCGTGGTTGGCCAGCACCCACGTGGCGGGGGCGCCGACGGGCGCGTGCGCGGCCAGCGTGAGGTCGATGGACGCGCGCAGCTCGGCCGCGTCCCAGGGGCGGGTCAGGAAGTCGAAGTTGAAGGCGGTGTGCAGCTCGTCGGGGCGCAGGTAGCGGGCGAAGCGCTCGGTGTCCGGCAGCCAGATCTCGCCGATCAGCACGGCTCCGTACTCCTCTGCCAGCCGCCGCCAGGAGCGGTAGATGCCGTGCAGCTCCGGCCGGTCGTGGAAGGGGTGCGGGCCGCCGTCGCGGGGCATGTCGGGCAGCCCGTCGGCCTTGGCGAGCAGTGCGGCGGAGTCGATGCGTACGCCCGCGGCGCCGCGCTCGAACCAGAAGCGCAGCACGCCCTCGTGCTCCTGGCGTACCGTCGGGTGGCTCCAGTCGAGATCCGGCTGCTCGGAGCTGAACAGGTGGAGGTACCACTGGCCGTCCTCGGTACGCGACCAGGGCACGCCGCCGTTTGCGTTGTCGGCAGAACCTGCCGCGGGCCCGACGACGGACGCGCCGGTGGCCGTCGGGCCCGCTCCGCTCCGGTCGGCGCCGTCAGCTCGGGACGGCCGGCCGCGGCCGGTTCAGCGGACGAACTTCCAGGTGACGCTCGGCACCATGTCGGTGCCCGCGGGCACCAGCTTGCGGAAGGCGGCCTGGCTGAGGTCGATGTGGCCCGGGGCGCAGGAGGGGCACTTGTCCTTGACCGGCACGGTGATCGTCCTGCCGTTGTACGAGACCTGCACCTTGACGCCGGAACAGAGCGGGTCGTTGTTCGGGTTGGGCGACGTCCACCAGGAGGCGGAGACGGCGACCAGGTCCTGGGAGGTGGCGTCGATGTACGTGCCGCAGGCGCCGTAGCCCTTGTCGTTGTAGTAGGTCATCTTGCCGGTCATGGTCTGGCCGATCGGCACGGCCTGGGCCGTTCCCGTGCCGAGGGCGAGACCGGTGACGGCGGCCATGCCGCAGACCGTCGTCTTCCAGCGTCTGGACAAGTGCATGGTGTTCTCCTCATCCGAGTTCGTCCGGGTGTGTTCCGGGGGCTTTCTCGGGCAGCTGCCGTTGCCGGGCGCGGCGGTGCGTCCGGCGTTGCGCAACGTCGTGGAGTCGGCGGCGCGTTGGCGTCGCCGGGCGCGCGCGGTGCACCGGCGCGCGGACTCCGGTGCGGCAGCCCACGAAGCACTCCCGTGCACATGAGTGTCATGGTTCCCGGGTGCCTCACAACCCCCAATGGGGACAGATGTCTGGAAGTCGCGGATATGTACGGCGTGTTGGCCCGGAACGGACGGCCTGCTTCCACTGCGGAGCCGACTGGGAGGCGACAGCTGACAGATGACAGCCGATGACTGACAGTCGAACGCCGGAAGCCCCGGCAGCCCCCTACGCCCAGCCGCCACCGCGCGGCCAGACCGGTCCGCCGTCCCGCAGGCGTCGCAAGGCGCTTTCAGCGGACCGGCGGTGGGTGTGGCACGGGTCGAAAACCCCGGACATGTCGGAAACCAGTCCCTCCAGTTGGCCGACGGCTTCGGCCCGGCGTCCCGCCTGTGCGGTGAAGAGCGCGAGCTGCTGCCGGGTCACCAGGGTGTGCGGGTGGAGCGCGCCCAGCAGGCGTTCCCGGTCGTCGCGCAGGGAGGCGAGTTGGCACGCGGCCTCCTCGGGCCGACCGGAACGACCGGTGAAGTGGGCCAGCGCGCCGCGGATCGCCAGGACGTGCGGCTCGTCCGGCCCCAGCGCCGCCGAGGCGTCCCGCAACAACGCGCCGAGCTGCGCCGACGCGGCCGGCACCGCGCCCGCGAGGCCGGTGAACCACGCGATGCTGCGCCGCGTGGCCAGCGTGTGCGGATGATCGTCCCCCAGGAGCCGCGCGTGGTCGGCCAGCAGCGGCCGCAGCAGGCGTACGGCTTCGGCGGGCGCCCCGGCCTCGCCGGTGAAGTGCGCGTGCTGGCGCCGGGCGGACAGGGTGTCGGCGTGGCGGGGGCCGAGGACGGCGTCCGCGTCCCGGGCCAGTCGCGCGAACTGGTGCGCCGCCGCGGCCTGGTCGCCGCTCTCCCCGGTGAAGTAGGCGATCTGGTGCCGCACCGCGAACACGTCGGACGCGCTCACGCCGGACGCGTGCTCCCGCTGGGCGAGGATGCGGCGCAGCGACCGTACCGCCGCGTCCTGCCGCCCCGAGTCGCCGAGGGTCACCGCGAGCGCGAAGTCCGCACCGGGCACGGCCTGCGCCATGGCCCGGCGCAGCGCCTCCTCGGCGCGGGCGAAACGGGAGGCGCGGTGCGCCGTGAGCCCGAGGGCGTACGCCTCGTCGGGAGCGGCGCGGGGAATGACGAACCGCCACACGTGATCCGGCACGGGTTCCTGGCGGGGCGCGTCGAGGAGGTAATCGAAGACGCTGTAACCCAGTGGCGCCTCGTCGATGAGCAGGCTGCTCGTGGCGTGGGTCGGCTGGCACGCCCAGGCCAGCGCGGCGTCCACGGTCTCCGGTTGCAGACGGGCTCCGCCGCGGGCGTCCAGGTAGGGCTGGTGCAGGGCGGTCAGCCAGGCGAGTGGGACAGGTCTGCGCACTCCGGCCGCCCGGCAGTCGACGGCCGCCGCCACCAGGGCGGCGCCCCGGGGGTTGGCGCCACGGGACCAGGCGTCCCGCCAGGCGTCGAGCAGTTCGGGACCGGCGGCCAGGGTCTCCGCCACACCGAACCGGTCGCACGAGGTGAGCGCGCCCGCTATCCGGGGGTCCGCGGCGAACTCCCGCCCCCGCGCGCATTCGCCCGGCGACCACCGCCGTTCGATACGCAGCGGTACGGCCAGGTGGACCACCGACCGCTCGGCGCGCCACAGGTCGCGGTCGGCGCCCGTCAGCCGGCTGCCCTCCCTGGTGTCGTACCGCCGGTGTTCCTCCGTGCGCATGGTGGCGACCAGCACGGTGGAACGTCCGGGCACCCCGGTGATCCGGCGTACGTCCGCCTCGGTGAGCCCGTCCGGGCCGAGGTAGTTCTCCAGGTCGTCGAGCCAGACCACACACCGCTTCCGTGTCCGCGCGGCCTGGAGCGCGCACGGGACGGCGGCCCGCGAGAGCGGCCGGACGAGGGCGTGGTCGGGCAGGACGGCGCGTACGGCTTCGTAGGCGGAGCGGGTCTTGCCGGCCGTGGACTCGCCGATGAGCAGCAGGAATCCGCCGCGGGACACGAGGTCCCGTAGGTCCCGGTCGGTGTCCCGCTCGATGTAGCCCGGCTGGGCGCCGGGGCCGGTGCCGTCACGGGAGGCGGGGCCCGCCGGGTGCACTCCCACGGCTGTCGGGTCGGTGATGTCCGCGACGCGGGGCAGGCGCTGGTTGCGTACGCCCAGCAGGTGGTCCGGCCAGGACGCGCGGAGGGCCGCGGTGCGGAGGATTTCGGGGAGCATCTGGTCGGCCATCCGCCCCGAGACCGCCACCACCGCGACCCCGATGCTCGCCGCGAAGGTGTTCGGGAGCCAGATGCTCGCCAGGCCGGCGGCGGCCGCCCCGCACAGCACCGCCGTGGCGTACACGAGCCAGCCACGCGGCAGGTGATGCCCCGTCCCTGCCCGTGCCAGGATCTTCGCTGCGAGCACCTCATCCCCCTGACAAGCGCGCGCGGTGCCTGCATTCTCCCAGCCGCCGGAGCCGTGTCGAGGCGGCCGCCCGGCAGCGCCCGCCCCACGTGCCGGCCCGGCACGCGCCTCGGCCGGGGGAGTCCGGCGCGCCACAGGCAGGCTCTCAGTGACCGAGGACGGTGTCCGTCACGTGCGGGCCGATGAGGTCGTGCAGGAGGGTGGTGGTGGGCAGGGCGGGGCTGAGGTAGACGTGCTCGCGGCGGTGTTCGATGACGGCGAGCATCTTGCGGAGGGTGGCCGTGGCGTCGTCGCGGCGGCCGGCGTGGTGCTGGGCCTGGGCCAGCAGGCCGAGGTGGAGGGGGAGCCGCAGATGGGAGCGGGAGGGGCGGAGTTCGGCGAGGGAGGCATGCATCAGGTCGAGGCCCGCTTCGTCGCGGCCCAGGTGGGTCAGGGCCCAGCCCTCGGTCAGGCGCAGCATCGCCTTCCAGTACAGGAGCCCGTGTTCCTCCGCCACCCGCGCGCCTTCGGCGGCGGAGGCGTGCACGGTGTCGGGGTCGCCTTCCCAGGCGGCGATGACCGCGTTCACGTACAGGGCGAAGGACCGGTCGGAGGGCCTGCTCTCGTACGCCGTCAGGCTCTGCAGCTGGCAGCGGCGGGAGGCGGCCGTGCCGCGGTCGCCCAGGATCCAGTGGGTGAAGGTGTCGTAGGAGCGGCAGGAGACGCGCGGGTCGTGCTGGAAGGTACGGGCCAGGGTGCGGCCCTCGCGGGCGAAACGATCCGCCAGTCCGACGCTGCGCTCCAGCTCCGCGAGCGCCTCCGCCAGCCGGCCCCGCACGTGCAGCGCGACGCCCTTGCCGTACGCCGCGCCGAGCAGGGCCACGGGATGGCGCGTACGGTTGCCGATGTCCCGCAGCAGCCGGGAGAACTGCCGGGACTCGTCGTAACGGCCGGTGACCAGGAACGCCGAGCACAGCGCCCACAGCACCGAAGGGTCCTCCGGCGCGCGGGTGACCGACCCGAGGGCGCGGCCCCGGCTGAGCGCCGCCTCCGCCTCGGCGTCCCCGTAACCGCGGACCGTGGCCAGCAGCTGCCCGAGCTGGATGTACAGACGCTGCTCCAGCGCACGGGCCGACGCGTCGTCACGGGGCAGCAGACCGGCCAGGTGCACGGCCCGGCGCAGCCACGTCTCGACCTTCTCGTACGCCAGATGCTGTTCGGCCTGCTCGGCGGCGCGCAGCAACCGGGGGAGGGCCTGCCGGGCGGGCAACGCGTGCTGTGCGTGCCAGGTGTGGTGGGCGAGGCGTTCGCACTCGTCGTCCCCGGACTGCCCGCCGCAGCGCCCGGACAGCGACTCGGCCACCCGGGCGTGCAGCCGGTGGCGTTCGTCGCGCGCGAGCACGTCGACGAGCGTCTCGCGGACCAGCGCGTGCACGAAGTGCAGCCGCCCGGGGTGGTGCGGGTCCTCGCCGAGCAGGCCCGCCCGGATCGCCGCCTCCAGGGCGGGGGCGACCGGTTCGTCCTCGGTGGCGGTGCGGTGCAGCAGGTCCGTGTCGACCTCGGTGCCGATGACGGCACACAGCCGCAGCACCCGCAGAGCCGGCTCCGGCAGGGCGGCGAACCGCTGGCGCAGCGCCTCGCGCACCCCGGTCGGCACCTGTGCCAGCAGGACGTCGGTGGCGTCCGTGTCGTGCAGCCGTCGCACGTCGCCGAGCAGTGACAGCAGCTGCATGACGAAGTACGGGTTGCCCTTGCTGCGCTCGTGCAGCACCTCGACGACGTCCGCGCCCACCCCGCGCCCGGCCTGTGCCTCCACCAGGGCCGCGACGGCACTGCGGGGCAGCCCGCCGAGCCGCAGCGTCTCGGTCCTGGGGCCGCGGAGGATGTCCGCCAGCATCCGGCGGATCGTGGCGTCGGAGTCGGCCTCGAAGTCCCGGGCGGTCAGCACGATGCTGATCGGGTGCCCCTGACGGCGGGTGCCGAGCAGCCGCAGCAGGTCGAGGGAGGCGGCGTCCGCCCAGTGCAGGTCCTCCAGGAGCAGGACCAGCGGGCGTTCGGCGGCCAGTGTGAGCAGCACCTCGCAGACCGCGTCGTGGGTCAGGAACCGCGCCTGGGCCCAGTCGTCCTCGGGGGCCTGCCCGCCGGGGCCGGCCGACCGCTCGGGCATCACCGGCGCGAGCAGTGCGTCGAAGGGCGCGGTCGCGGCGAGGAAGGCGTCCGGCCGGGTGGCCGACAGGTGACGCAGCACCTGTGACCACAGCCAGTACGGCGGTACGCCCTCGCCCGGGAAGCAGTGGCTCCACACCACGTCGAGCGCGTCGCCGGAGGCCTCCAGCGCCGGGGCGAGTTCCATCAGCAAACGAGTTTTGCCGACTCCGGCGGCGCCCAGTACGCAGGCCACGTGCCCCTGGCCGGTGGCCGCGCCGGCCGATGTGGTGACCAGGCGGTGCAATTCTTGGTCCCGCCCGGTGAACGGCCAGGGGGCCGCTGCCCCTTCGGGGCCCGAGGGGCCTTCCGGGACGGGTGCCGGGGCAGGTGCCGTGGCGGCTGACGTCCGGCCGATGCCGGTCGCCCGCTGCGGACTTGCCGCCCGCGCGCCTCTGGCCGGCCCTGCCACTGCCGTAGTCCGGTCCGGTCTTCTCGTATCGGAGCCCTGGGCGGGCCGGTGCGCTCTCGTGGCAGGGGCCTGCGCCGCCGCGGAGTCCTCCGGACGTGTGGTTGGGTCCGGCGCGGGGCGCTGTGCCGGGAGGGCGTCCGGTCGGAGCGAGTCGAAGGGGCCGGGCGAGCCGGGCGAGTCGACGGCGGGTGGCGTGGCAGCGGGCGTGGGGCGGGGCGCGGGGCCGCCGTCGTCCAGCTCCTGACGGAGGATGGCGGTGTGCACCCGCTGGAGTTCGGCGGCGGTGTCCACGCCGAACTCCTCCAGCAGGTGACTGCGCGTCCGCTCGTACACCTCCAGCGCCTCGGCCTGCCTCCCCAGGCGGGACAGCGCCGTCATCAGATGGCCGACGAGGCGTTCCCGGGTCGGATGGCGGCGCACCTCCAGGCCCAGGTCGGCCGCCACCTCCTCGGCCTCCCCGAGTGTGAGCCGGGCTTCCGCGCAGGACTCCAGCGCGCTGAGCCGGACCTGCTCCAGGCGGGCGGTCTCGTCGGAGAGGGGCGGCTCGGCGCCGAACTCCGTGTAGGGCGTGCCGCGCCACAGCTCCAAGGCCTCGGTGAGCAGGTCGCGGGCGCCGGGCGCGTCCCGCTGGTCCAGGAGCTGGCGCCCGTCGGTGACCATCCGCTCGAAGCGGAACACGTCCACCTGCTCCGGGGCGAGTTGCAGCACATACCCGGGTGCCTGGTAGCGCAGGACGGACGAGGGGCCCTGGCCCGCCGCCGGGGCGAGCACCCGGCGCAGGTGGGAGAGGTGGCTCTGGAGGGTGGCGACGGGGTGCCGCGGCGGTCCCTCGCACCAGAGCTCCTCGATGAGCAGTTCGGTGGGCACGACTCTGCCCAGGCGTATGAGGAGCAGCGCCAGCAGGGCTCGGCGGCGTGGCGGGCCGAGGGGCAGGTCCGCGCCGTCGAGCTGCGCCGACATCGGGCCGAGGACGCGCAGTACGGGCTCGGGGGTGCCGGGACGGGGCCCGGCGGTCCCGGCCGGATCGGCGTGTTCCGGGAGGGGGGTGGGGGGCGGGGTGTCGGGTGTCATGTCGGTCCCAATCGTTCTCACGCCGGCGGTGGTGCGAGGGGGGCGTGCCGGGCTGTAACCGGGTCCATCCGGAAAGTGATCATGGCATATGTGGCGAGACGTTCAAAAGATCGGCAACCAGCCATCGGCAAGTGATCGGCAAGGCGAACGACAAGGAAGCGGAAAGCCGCCGCAGGGTGTCCGCAAGCGTTTAACAGCGTCTGGACCAGGGGCCCGCAAGGGGGCTGACGCACGATGGCCGCCAGCCGCCCACCGGCCGGGCCGAACCCCGTCGCCGGACCCGGGCGGGTGCGTCGCACCGAACCGGTGACCACCTCGCGAACAGGGACGCCATGCACACAGAAGGACCCGACAACCACCGCCCGGCACACCGCGGCGCGGACCACACCGGCCCGCCGGTCCGCCGCCGGCCCGCGACCGCCTGAGAGGCGCCGTGCGCCTCGTGACTCCCTTCCCCGGTCACGGGGCGCAGTCCCGCGGTACGGGTGCGGATGTCCGCGAAAGGGCATCCCGGTCCGACCCCATGCGCCTGCGCCCTCCTGCCGTACGACCTCGTCCCGCCCTGCCGTGACGGCCTGGCGGACTGCGGTCACAGACACACTCCACCCAGCCCGCGCTTTGCACCGGCAACGCGTTGTTCGCCTTCGAACGTACACGGTCGCGCGGCCCGGCCGGCCTGCCGCCGGCCCCGGCGCCGCAGCAGCCCGGACGGCATCCGCGGCCTCCTTCGCGCCGCGTTCCGGGCCGCCGTCGTCCCGCTTTCCCCCCCACGGAAACAGGAGTTGAGAATGGACAGAACGCAGAAGATCCAGCAGTTCATCGAAGAGCGCTTCCTCGTCGAATTCGGTGGCGAGGTGGCGGCCGAGACCGACCTTTTCGAGGCGGGCGTCATCGACTCGTTCGGTTACATCCAGCTCATGTCGTTCCTGGAGGGGGAGTTCGCGGTGCGGATCACGGATGACGACCTCCTCGCCAACGACTTCGTCTCGCTCGCGGAGCTCGACACCTTCGTCGCAGGCGTGGCCGAAAATCGCACCTGGGTCGGCGCCGACGGACTCTGAAACGCCGGATGCCGGTCGGCGCAGTGCGCTCCTGGCGGGTCCAGTGGGTTCAGTGGGGCGAGCGGGTTCGGTGATCCGAGTGGTTCGAGTGGACCGACTGGGTCCCGCGGTGATCGGTGTCCTTCGCCGCGCCCGTACCCTCGCGGCACCACCCTTCGAGTACGGACAGCACCCCGTCGGCGGTGAAGAACGCCCCGGGCAGCGCGACCCGCCGTACGACCGAGCAGGACACGTCGCCCTCGTGCCACTGCTCGCCGGTCACCTCCGCGGCCATGACGATGTACCCGCGCAGCAGTACGGCCAGTTCGTGGACGCGGTCCCACGGCGGCACGCGCCGGTCGCCGCCCCGGGCCGCCGCCGTGGCGAGGGCGGGCAGGGCCGTCAGCACCTCGTAATCGAGGGAGCGTGGGTACACCTGACCGGTACAGCCGACGACCCGGGCGAAACCGAGGTGGTGCGCGACGCGCCGTTCGACGCGGGCCAGTGCCGCCCGGTCGCCGCCGAGCAGGTCGAGCATGTCCTGGGCGGTGCCGACCGGGCCCTTGATGCCCCGCAGCGGATAGCCGGTGGCCAGCGCCCGCAGCCGCAGGACGGCCGTACCGAGTTCGTGCGCGACCGGGGCGGCGCGGTCTCGCCGGTGCAGCAGTTCCGCGACGGCCCCGGCCCGGCCGTACAGATGCTCCAGCGACAGCCGTACCCGCACCTGCGTGACATTGTCGGTGATGTCGCAGGATGTCAGGCCCTTGTGGATGTGCTGGTGGCCGGCGAGCGCGTTGAACTCCTCGATACGGGCCTTGAGGTCGTGCCGCGTCCGGCGCTCCCGCTCCGTGATGGAGGCCAGGTCCACCTGGTCCACCACCCGCTCGTACGCGGCCGTGGCGGCAGACGGCACCGGCACGCCCTCGGCCGCCTGCGCGCGCAGCACGGCCAGCCACAAGTGCCGCTCCAGCACCACCTTGCGCTCCGGCGACCAGAGGTCCACCAGCGCCGGGGAGGCCACGTCGCGGGCCAGGACGTCGTGCGGGAGACCGTGGCGGGCGCCGGGCGGCTCAGGTGCCGTCGCGGGGGAGCGGCGGCGGCAGGAAGCCGCTGGAACGGAAGAAGGCGAGGTAACGGTCGAGGAGAGCGGCGTCGGTGGGCGGGCAGCGCAGTCCGCTGTCCCGGAGGCCCCGCTCGGTGTTGGCGCGTCCGAGCCGCGGGAAGACGTCATCGAGGTACATCTCCTTCACGCTGATGTCGGACTTGTTGCTGCGGTCCACGCAGAGCGAGACGAACGGGGTCGTGGGACTGCCGGGATGGCGCGCCACATGCCGGACCAGTTCCGCTACCCATGCGTCGTAAGGGAGTTCACCGATCTCGTAACCCGCCGCCCGCATACGGGCCAGCATGTCGGCGAGGCGGGCCGGCCGCGGATTGGTGAGGTGGTACGTACGGCCGTCGGCCGGCTCATGGGTCGCCAGGTGCACCACGGCGGCGGCCAGGTGGTCGACCGGTACGAAGTCCAGCGGCAGCGGCACATCGGGCGCCACCCCCGTCTCCGCGATGACGCGGAACAGGGAGCTGATGGCCGTCTCGGTGTTGCAGATGCCGGTGTGCTGCTCGCCGGTGACCTCGTACGGCCGGTGCACCGCCACCGGCAGTCCCGCCCCGGCCGCCTCCCGGAGCATCCGCTCGGCCACCCACTTGCTCTCCGCGTAACCCATGGTCAGATGGTCGGCGTGGGCCAGCGGCGTGTCCTCGGCCACCTGCCGCACTCCGGCGGTACCGAAGCCCGCCAGGACCGCGATGGTGGACAGGAAGTGCAGGGGGACGCGGCGCACGGCGGCCAGCCGCACCAGTTCCCTGGTGCCGTGGACGTTGGCCGGCCGCAGCGCGGCATACGGGTAGAGGAAGTTGACGTGCGCCCCGGCGTGCAGGATCAGGTCGGCGGTCTCGCCCAGTTGCCCGAACCGCTCCTCGGTCAGGCCCAGGCGCGGGGCGGCCAGATCGGCCGGGAAGCAGATCAGACGCTGTTCGTACGAGGCGGTGTGCAGGCCGTACCGCGCGGCGTTGGAGCACACCCGGCGCCGCGCGTGCGCCGCGTCCCGCGCCCGTACGGGGCACAGCAGTTCGGCGCGGGTGACGCGGGCGAGCCGGTCCAGCAGGAAGGCGCCCACGAAGCCGGTGGCTCCGGTGACCAGGACACGCGCCGGGTCGCGCCAGCGGGGGAGGGGGCCGCACACCGGCGGCAGCCGCAGTCCGAGGCGCGCCTCGTGCAGAAAGTCCGCCTCCGAGGCGGGCGCCGGACCGGCCCGGCACCCGGCGCGGCCCGCCCGCAGCGCGCGGTCCACCGCCGCCGCGTACGCGCCGAGCGTCGGCGCCCGCAGCAGGCTGCGCACCAGGAAGGTGCCGTGTGCCGCGTCCATGCGCAGCGCGGTCATCGTCCTGGTGGTCACTTCGGCGATGAGCAGAGAGTCACCGCCGAGGTCGAAGAAGCTGTCGGCGGGCGTGGGGCGGACGCGCAGGATGTGTTCCCAGACGGCGGCGAGCAGGCTCAGGAGTTCGGGGCCGTGTTCGGTCGCGTTCAGGAGCCCGGGGCCGCCCCCGGGCACGCTCTGGAGTCCGGAGCCGTCCTCGGTCACGCCGCTCCCGGCCGCCTCCGTATCCGCCTCGTGCGAGGGGTGTTTCCCGTTTGCGTTCGCGTCGCCGTTCCCGGTCGCATCCGTTTGCCCGGCGCGCTCGGCCGGGTACGGGCCGAAGCCCTCCCGGCCGGGTCCGGGGCGTACCGCGTCGTGCGGGCGGGCCTCGTCGCGGGCGGCGGGCACCACCGTCCGCGCGACCAGGACACGCCGGTCGACCTTGCCCGCGCCGGTGACGGGGAAGCGGTCCAGGACGTGGATACGTGCCGGTACGGCGGGCGCGGGCAGCCAGGACGCCACGTACGCGCGCACCTGCTCGACCGGCACCCGTTCGCCGGGGCGCGCCGGTGTCACGAAGGCCACCGGCTGGGCGTGCGCCCCCTCCCCGTCGAGCTCCACGACGGCTTCGGCGACGGCCTCGTGCGCGCGCAGCCGGGTCTCGATCTCGTCCAGCTCCACGCGGAAGCCGCGCAGTTTGACCTGCCGGTCGCGGCGGCCCCGGTACTCCAGCGTGCCGTCCGGCCGCCACCGGGCGAGGTCGCCCGTCCGGTACAGGCGCCCGCCGGGCCGGGGGTCGAAAGGATCGTCGGGGAAGCGTTCGGCGGTCAGCGCCGGGTCGTTGAGGTACCCGAGGGCGATGCCGTCGCCCCCGACCAGCAGCTCGCCTTCCTCCCCCGGCCCCACGGGCGTGCCGTCGTCGCGGAGCACGTAACAGGTCGAGTTGGGAAAGGGCCGCCCGATGGGCACGGTGGCCGCGTCGGCGGGCAGGTCCCGGACGACGTACGCGCTGGAGACGACGCTGTTCTCGGTGGGACCGTAGAAGTTGACGAGGGTGATCCCCGGGCAGGCGGTGAGCACGCGGCGGCACAGCCGGGGATCGAGCGCCTCACCGCCCGCCGAGACGAACCGCAGGCCGCGCAGCGCCTCCGGCCGGTTCCGGGCCACGTGGTGCAGTACCCCCGCGGTCAGGAAGGCCACCGCCACGTCCGCCTCGCGCAGCAGCCGCTCCAGCGCGTCCAGGGACAGCAACTGCTCGCGTTCCGCGACGACGAGACAGGCCCCGGACAGCAGCGCCGTCCAGATCTCGATCGTCGAGGCGTCGGAGGAGCAGCTGTACGCGTGCAGCACCCGCTCCCCGGCCCGGGGCGGGGACAGCCAGGAGCCGGAGGCGGCCAGGCGCACGACGCCGCGGTGCGGGACCGCCACCGGCTTCGGACGGCCGGTCGAGCCGGAGGTGAACATGACATAGGCGCAGTCCTCCGGGGTGACGGCGACGCCCGGCGGCGCGAAAGGCCCGGCCGGGTCGTCCGCACCCGGAGCCTCCGGGGTGAGATCGCCCTCGATACGGGCACGCAGCCTGCGCACCCGGCTCGTGCTGCCCGGCAGGGCGACGGCGACCCGTACCTCGGCCTCCTCGGCCATGGCGCGCAACCGCGCGGGCGGATACGTGTCGTCCAACGGCACGTACGCCGCGCCGCACTTGACGGCGGCCAGGAACGCCACCAGCGCCTCGGGGCACCGGCCGCCCAGCACGCCCACGGCGCTGCCGGGGCGGACACCGGCGGCCAGCAGCCGCCGGGCGAGGGCGTCGGAGTGCCTGCTCAGGTCGCCGTAGGTCAGAGTGCGGGCGCCGTGCCGGACGGCGGGCGCCCCGGGCGCGGCGAGCGCCCGCTCCTCGAACAGCTCGTGCAGGCAGCGGTCGCGCGGGTACGGCGTCGCCGTGTCGTTCCACGGCGCGGGCCGGCCCGGCCGGCCGGACGGTTCCGCGAGGGACATGCCTGATCAACCCCATCGTGTACGGGAGGAACGGAAGAGGAACGCGGGCGGGGAATGCGGGGGGCGGGCGCCGGCCCGGGAGGAAGCGTCCGGGCCGGTGCGCCGGCGGGCAGCCGCCGAGGCGCGGCCGGCCCGGTCCCGTGTCGTGCGCCCCCGTCGCCGAGCCCCGTGCCACCCGGGGAAAGCGGGTGTACTAGCGGGTTACCCAGCAATCCGCCGTCGCTGTTCACTCCTGCGGATGATGCGGAACGTTTCGGTGAGCAAACGCGAGCCCATCATGAGCGGTGTACCACCGGCCGCGCCGCCGTGCGCCCCGCCGCGGGAGGTGGCGTGGCCCGGACACGGGTTTGCGGGCAGCCCTGGATGCGCAGGAATGGTGGCGAACGTGTCCATGTGCGGGAGGCGGACCGGCGGCGGAACGCCGGCAGCCGACCAGCGCCGCACCCGCCGCTGCCCGACCGGCATGTGCCGTCGGCCGGTCACCGCAGGTAGCGCACGTTACGCCCATGCCGGCATCGGCACCCACAAGTACCGGCCCCGGCCCCTCTCCCCGCTCCGAAGCGCCCCGGCACCGGCCCGGCCCCGCCCCGCCGAACCCTCGCGCACCCCCGTCCTCGTACCACCCCGTGGAGGCCCCGTATGCCTGATGAGGAGTCGACGGCAGCACCCTGCCCCGGCCCGACGCCGGTCGGCCGCCCTTCCCGGCCGCCGGACGACGCCGACGAGCGCGCGCCGTCCCGTGACCCGCGGGCCCAGTGGCCCGCCCTCTTCGCTTCGCGGCAGGCGCGGCGCGGCGCGCTGCTGGCCCCGCTGACGCGGACGGCGGGCCCGCCTCCGCACCGGCAGCACATCACCTGGGTGGGAGACCTGCAGCAGGGCGACGGTGGCAAGGGCGCCATGACGGACCGGCTGGCGCCCGCCCACCAGCTGGCCGTCCGTGTACAGGGCGGTGACAACGCCGGGCACACCACGGTCTTCAAGAGCACGGCGGACGAGGTACGGACCTTCAAGAACCACCTGCTGCCCTCCGGCCTGCGCCACCCCGGCGTGCTCGGCGTCATCGGCAACGGCGTCCTGGTCAACCCGCAGACCCTGGCCGACGAGATCGCTTCGTTCGCCCCGCACGTACCGGAGTTGCGCCGACGGCTGGTGGTCAGCGACCGCGCGCACCTCGTCCTGCCGCTGCACCGGCTCGTCGACGGCCGCCAGGAGAGCGGCGGCGGACGCTGCTCGGACGTGATCGGCACCACCCGGCGCGGCATCGGCCCGGCCAATGTCAGCAAGGCCAACCGGATCGGCATCCGGGTGCGCGACCTGCGGGACCCGGATCTGCTGCGGCGCAGGATCGAGCAGAATGTACGTTTCTTCGGTCTGCCGTCCGGCCACGTCGACGCCGACCTGGCCTGGCTGGAGCCGCACCGCGACCTGCTGCTGTCCCTGGCGACGGACACGGTCACGCTGCTCGACGCCGCGGTCGACGGCGGCTACTCGGTCCTGCTGGAGGGCGCCCAGGGGCCGGTGCTCGACGTGGAGCACGGCACGTACCCGTACGTGACGACCTCGCCCACCGCCTTCTACTCCGTCACCAGCGGCACCGGCCTGGACGGTTCGCTGGTCGGCCACCGGGTGGGCGTGCTGAAGGCGTATCAGACCATGGTCGGCAACGGGCCCTTCGTCACGGAGGACGCCGGCGAACTCGGCGACCGGCTGCGCCGTACCGGGGAGGAGTTCGGCACCACCACCGGCCGTTCCCGGCGGTGCGGCTGGCTGGATCTCGCCCACGCGCGCTGGGCGGCCGGCTTCAATCGCTACACGAGCGTGGTGGTGACCAAGCTCGACATCCTGGACGGTTTCGACCGTATCGGCGTGTGCGTGGGCTACCTCCTGCCGAACGGGGAGTACGGCGAGTTCGTACCGGACCGCGCGTACCTGGAACGGTGCCGCCCGCTGTACTGCTGGCTGCCCGGCTGGCGCACCCGCACCCGCGGTCTGACCCGCTACGACCGGCTCCCGCCCGAAGCCCTCGCCTTCCTGCGCTACATCGCCGACTTCCTGGGCATCGAAGTGGCCGCGGCCGGCACCGGCCCGGCCGACGGGGACCTGCTCGTCGACCCCGCCGCACGCCTGGCCGGTCTGCTGCCCCCGCCCGCGGCGGCGGGGCTGCTGCGGGCGGTCCGCACCGGAGGAGAGAAGAGGACGATCGCATGACACCGGAACTGAAGAGCCTGTGCGTGTTCTGCGGCGCCGGCGCGGGCGTGCGGCCCGCCCATGGCCGGCTCGCCGCACGGCTGGGGCAGGCGTGTGCCCGGCGCGGTGTCCGCGTCGTCTACGGTGCGGGCGGCGTCGGCGTGATGGGCGCGCTGTCCGACGCGGTCCTGGCCGAGGGCGGCAGCATCACGGGGGTGATTCCGCAGGCCCTGATGGACCGGGAGTACGGGCGGCGGGACCTGACCGAGCTGCGGATCGTCGACTCGATGCACGAACGCAAAGCCCTGATGCACTCCTTGAGCGACGCCTTCCTCGCCCTCCCCGGCGGCTACGGCACGCTGGAGGAGCTCTTCGAGATCACCGCGTGGGCCCAGTTGCGGCTGCACCACAAGCGCATCGTGCTGCTGGACGGCGGCGGCTTCTTCACCCCCCTCAGCCGGATGCTGGACCACGCCCGTGACGAAGGGTTCGTCTCCGACGCCGACCGGCAGCTCGTCCAGCACGCCAAGTCCGTGGACGACGCGCTGCGGCTGGCCGCCCTGCCGCCGGACCCGGCCGCGGAGGCCCCCGCGATCGGCCCCGCCCAGACCTGACGCGCCGACGTTCCCCCCTTCCGCAGGGCCCGGGCCCCGCCCTGCCTTCCCGGGCGCCACCCCGCCTCCCCACACCCGCCGGGCCGAGACAAGGAGCAGCACCCATGCCGGACGACGGAAGACCCGCCCGCTACCCCTTCTCCTTCCGGGGCGATCAGCTCGCACCCGAACTCGCCGAGTCGGTGGCGTACCGCCCGATCCGGCGCGTACGCACCAACACCGGCACCGACGCCTGGCTGGTCAGCAGCCATGAGCAAGTACGGTCGGTGCTCCGGGACCGCCGCTTCAGCCTCACCCTGACCTCCGACCCCTGGACGCCCCGGCAGGACCCCCTCATCCCGCCGCTGACGGTCACCGACATCCGCACCCACTGCGAGAACGCGGGACTCCTCCAGGAACTCTTCCGGGGCGTGGGCCCGCACCAGCGGTTCCTGACGCCGGTCCGCGTACAGGAGCTGGCCGCCGGTCTGCTCGGGACCTTTCTGGCCGGGGAGCAGCCGGGCGACCTGGTCGAGGGGTTCATCATGCCGCTCTCCCGCGCGCTCACCATGGAGCTGCTCGGGCTGGACCCGGAGGGCTGCCCGGACAACGCCACGATCTTCATGACCTTCCGTACCGGGCCGGAGAGCCAGCTCGCGGTGCCGGAGAGCTGGCTGCTGGTCCTCGCATGGATGCTGGAGCAGCTCCCCGGGCTGCGGGCGAGCGGCAAGGGCCTGCTGGGGCGGCTGATCGCGCTCAGCGACGCGTCCGGCGTACTGAGCGACGACGAGGTCGCCGACCTCTTCGTCTTCCTCCTCATCTCCCAGTTCGGCAACCCGGCCACCTTCCTCGGCGCGGCGAGCGTGGGGCTGATGCGCCACCCGGAGGTGATGGACCGGCTGCGGGCGGACCCGGCGCTGCTGCCGCAGGCGGTCGACGAACTGCTGCGCTGGACGGTCTTCCTGGGGGACGCGCTGCCCCGCATCGCCCGTGAGGACGTGCTGCTGGACGGCGTCCTCGTCCGGGAGGGCGACCTGGTCCTGGTCTCCACCGACGCGGCCAACCAGGACCCGCGGGTCTTCCCCGATCCGGACCGTCTGGACATCGACCGGCCGCCCGGCCCGCACCTGCGGTTCAGCGACGGCCGGCACCGCTGTCCGGGCGGGCCGGTCGCCCGGATGCAGGCCGCCGAGACGCTGCGCGTGCTGCTGGGACGGACCGCCGATCTGCGCCTGGCCGTGCCCGCCGACGCGATCGAATGGCACCGCTACTACGCCGTCACGCTGCCGGTTGCGGTGCCGGTCCGCTGGACGGTCGAGGACGAGCCCGCCGGGCCCGTGTCCGGCAACGAAGGGAGGGGCGGACGATGACATCCCCGCAGCCCGCGGCATCCGGGCACGAGAGCCCCGGAGGCGAAGGCGCCGCCCCGGTGGACGCCGAGTACTTCCGGGCCTGGACCGACAGCAGGCCCACGATCAGCTGTGCGCTGTGGGAGGACCCCGAGGAGAACGGCACGGACACCGCGCCCGGCGGCGCGGACCGTCCCGCGGCGGAACACGACGACTTGGAGCGCGCCCAGGGGCGCAAACTCCGCACGATCGCCCAACTGGCCGGGGTACGGCCCGGAATGGACGTCCTGGACATCGGGTGCGGCTTCGGCGGGATGCTCGATCATCTCGTCGGGCACGAGGGCGTACGGTCCGCCCACGGGATCGAGATCAGCGCACCGCACTGCCGTGAGATCCGGCGCCGCGGAACCCCGCGCGTCAGCGTGGACTGTCTGGACTACGCGGATTTCCGGCCGCGCCACCGCTTCGACGCGGTGGTCAGCATCAGCATGATCGAATACCTCGCCGGTGTGTGGGCGCCGGGACGGAAGGCGGAGGTGCGCGCGCTGCGCGACTTCTTCCGCCGTACGCACCGGTGGACCAGAACGGGCGCGGGACTCGCTCTCGAAGTGGTGATCAGGGGCCCGCGGGGCATGGACGCGGAACAGGTCCAGGCAGGCAGCCAGAAGCTGGCGGACATGGGGGAGCCGCCCGGGTCACCGCCCGCCCTGCCGAACGTCCTGGCCGCGGCCGACGGCCTGTGGGAACCGTGGTCGGTACGGACCCACCGCCAGGACTGGGTACGGACCCTCGACGTCTGGATCGCGCGCGCCCGAGCCGCCGGCGAGACCATCGACGCCCGCTGGGGGACGTCGGTGGCCGAGCGGACCCGCCAGTACCTGAGCCAGGAGCGCGAACTGTTCGCCGCTGGCGGGCTCTCCGTGGCGCACCTCTCCTTCCGGCGTGTCGGCGAGGAGGAGACCGCGGGCGGAGCGGGCGGCTGACGGGGGCCGGGGCGGTACGGGGCTTCCCGAGCGCCCCGGGTCCCTCACACACCGACCCCGGCACCCGGCTCACCGCACCTTCGATCAGCCCGTGAACCCCTGCTCGCTCAGAATCTTGTCGATACGGGCGCGGTGGGCCGCCTCCCACTCGTCGAGAGTCTCGGCGGCCTCCTTGGCCAGCTTCCCCCGGGCGTCGCGCAGCACCTGCTCGCGGCGGTCCCCGGGAGTGACCACCACGCCCTCCTCGTCGGCCACCACGATGTCGCCGGCGCGCACGGTCACGCCACCGCACCGCACCGGGCCGTTGAGCGGCTCGACGGCCGCCTTGGACCCCGGAATGGGGATGACACCACGGGCGAACACGGGAAAGCCCGCTTCCCGTACCTCGGCGAGGTCACGGATCAGCCCGTCGGCCACGATCGCCGCGACACCGTGGCGCTGCGCCACCGCACAGACGTTTCCGCCCGCCAGCGCGTAGTCCAGGTCGCCCGACTCGACGACGATGACGGAACCGGGCGCCGCGCGGTGGACGGCCGCGTGCAGCATGAGGTTGTCGCCCGGAGGGCACCGCACGGTGAACGCCGGTCCGGCGACGCGCGGGACCGGGGACCACAGAGGGCGGATACCGGCGTCCATGACCTGCCCGCGGCCGAGGAGATCGGCGAGGGTGGTGGAAGGGACGCTGCTGAAGTCTGCGATGTCGTTCATGGTCTCCTTCTGCGAGGTTCCGCGGCCCGGGCCCGTCGGTACGGGCCGGACCGTGCCGGGCACCGGGAGCGGACCACGCCGAGCAGCCAAGGTCGTACGGGACTGATCGGCCCCCCGTTCCCAGGTGCCGCCGCCCACCGTAGTGTGATCATCGTGCCGTGTGCTCCCGGGGGCCGGGCGCCGCCATGTACCGCACCTACGGAGACGACCGCCATGCACCTGCGCTGTGCCGTGCTCGACGACTTCCAGGACATCGCCACGACGGCCGCCGACTGGACCCCCGTCCAGGACCGCGTGGAGGTCACCTCCTTCACCCGGCACTTCACCACCGAGGACGAACTGGCCGAGGCACTGGCCGGTTTCGACATCGTCGTCACCCTGCGCGAACGGGTGCCCTTCCCGGCCTCCCTGTTCGCCCGGCTGCCCCGGCTCCGGCTGCTCGTCGCCTCGGGGATGCGCAACTCCGTGATCGACTTCGCCGCGGCGGCGGAGCACGGGGTGACCGTGTGCGGCACGGCGAGTGCGTCCACGCCGCCCGTCGAGCTGACCTGGGCGCTGCTCCTGGGCCTGGCGCGGGGTGTGGTGGCCGAGAGCAACGCGTTGCGCGCAGGCGGCCCGTGGCAGTCCACGGTCGGCGCCGACCTGCACGGCCGGCGCCTGGGCCTGCTCGGACTCGGCAAGATCGGCAGCCGGGTCGCCAGGATCGGTGCGGCCTTCGGCATGGACGTGGTGGCCTGGAGCCGGAACCTGACCAAGGAACGGACCGACGAAATCGGCACCGGCCTCGCGGCGAGCATGGAGGAACTCCTCGCCACCAGCGACTTCGTCTCGGTCCACCTGGCGCTGGGCGACCGCACCCGGGGTCTGCTCGGCGCGCCCGAACTGGCCCTGCTCAAGCCGACCGCGTACCTGGTCAACACGTCCCGGTCGGCCATCGTCGACCAGGAAGCCCTGCTCGCCGCGCTGCACGAGGGCCGGATCGCCGGCGCGGGCATCGACGTCTTCGACATCGAGCCGCTGCCCGCCGGCCACCCGATGCGCACGGCGCCCCGGCTGCTGGCCACACCCCATATCGGCTATGTCTCCCGGGACAACTACCGCACGTACTACGGCCAGGCGGTCGAGGACATCGAGGCGTACCTGGCGGGCGCACCGGTACGCCTGCTCGGCTGAACGACGCCCCGGCCGGACCTGCCACCGCGCAGCCGGACGAGCGGCACGCCACCGGGGCGCGCCGCTCGACGGCGTCAGTCGCCGTGCACCCGCGAAGCCCGCGGGACCAGAGGCTGTCGGCGAACCGCTTGAACGCGGCCTTCAGGTGTACAACCCCCGTGGTACTGCCCACGCGCCTACGACGCCCGGCGGGCCGCCCGCCACTCCGGCGCGAGCACCGACCAGATCTCCTCGTCGTGCCGCTTGCCCCGGTACAGGTAGCTCTCGCGGATCGTGCCGTCCCTCGTCATCCCCAGCCGCCGGGCCACCGCGATGCTGGGCGCGTTGCCCGACGCCACCACCCACTCCACGCGGTGGATGCCGCGCTCCTCCACGGCCCAGTCGATCAGCTTGCGGACGGCCCGGGTCACCAGCCCCCGGCCGGCCGCGGACGGCTCCAGCCAGCAGCCCGCCTCGGCCCTGCCCTGCGTCACGTTCATCGTGCGGAAGAAGACCGCGCCGACCAGTGTGCCGTCGGCCCGGATGCCGTACATCCGGCCGGTGTCGGCCGCGGTCTTCTCCGCGTACGTCTGGAGGAACGCACGGCACGACGCCAGGTCGGTGACGACGTCCGGCAGTCCGTTGTACTGCCCGATGAACTCCCGCCCCCGGTCGATGTGGGCCAGGAACTCCTCGGCCTGCCACGGTTCGAGGGGGCACAGCTGCGCCCCGTCGTCACCCAGGGATATCGCGAACATGGTGGTCCCTCCGTCGCCGAAACCGGTGCGTACTGCGTCCGGATCTTGCCACAGGGTGTGTCCGGGGTGGCCACGGCTCACGCGCCCTCGTTCCGGGCCGGGAGGAACCGCAGCAGGACCGCTATGGCGACCGCCAAGGCGAGGCTGAAGAACAGGGCGGCGGCCAGGGCATGTCCGTACGCGGCCGGGTCGTGGCGGGCGGCGCCGCCCAGCGTGCCGTAGAAGATGACGCCGACGGCCGCGACGCCGACCGAGCCGCCCACCTGCTGCCCGGTCGACAGGACACCGGAGGCCATGCCGATCTCCGCCGGGCGCACGCGCGCGAGCACCGCGTTGAGCAGCGGCGTGACCAGCACACCGGTGCCCGTACCGATCACCAGCAGCGGTACGACGAGGGATTCGGCCGTCAGCGCCGCCCCGGAGCGCAGGACGACGGCGATGGCGGCCGCGTGGCCGAGAGCGAGGACGACGGCCCCGGCCCGCAACAGCCGCCGCCCGTGGCGGGCCGGCCGCCCGGCGACGACGCTGCCCGCGAAGAAGGCGGCCGCGAACGGCAGGTAGCACAGACCGGCGGCCAGGGTGCCCAGGCCGAGTCCGTCCTGGAGGGTGACGGACAGGACCAGGAAGAAGGAGTTGATGCCGAAGTAGGCGAGGAGGACCAGCACCATCCCGACGGCGAAGGCACGCTCGCGCAACAGGCCCAGCCGTACGAGGGGGGAGCCGCCGCGTGCCTCGACGCGGCGTTCGACGCGTGCGAAGCCGAGGAGGGCGAGTCCTCCCGCGGCCCAGCTGAGCCAGGTCCACAGGGGCCAGCCGGCCGCGCGGCCCTCGACCAGCGGCACGACGAGGAGGAAGAGCGCGGGTGTCAGGACGGCCGTGCCCGCCAGGTCGAGACGGCGGCCCTCGGGGGCCCGCGACTCGGGGACCAGGACGGCGGCGAGCACCAGCGTCAGCAGACCGACGGGCACGTTGACCCAGAAGATCGGACGCCAGGACGTACCGAAGAGGTCGGCGCCGACGAGCACACCGCCGAGCAGCTGCCCGGCCACCCCCGCCGTACCGATGACCGCGCCGAGCACGCCGAACGCCCGCGCCCGCCGCTCCGGCGGCAGCAGCACCTGGATCGTCGAGAAGACCTGCGGGGACATCACGGCGGCACCCAGCCCCTGGACGAGCCGGGCGCCGATCAGCGCACCGGCGCCGGGTGCGGCCGCGCAGGCCACCGAAGCGAGCGTGAACAGGGCCATGCCGATCAGGAAGCATCGTCTGCGGCCGAACAGGTCACCGAGCCGGGCACCGGTGATCAGGGCGACGGCGTAGCTGAGCTGATAGCCGGCGAGGACGAGCTGGATGTCCGCGTCCGACGCGTGCAGATCCCGCTGGATGGCGGGAGTGGCCACGAGCACGATGAACGTGTCCAGTACGGCCACGAAGACGCCGACGAGGACGACGGACAGGGCACGCCACGGGGACGGCCCGGCGGGGGCGGCGGGTGCGGCGGTTACGGGCCGCGCGGCCGGTGGTTCGGTGAGCTTCATGCCCCCGACCCTGGTCCGGGCGCGGTGAGCGATACAGAGGCCGCTTATGCTGGTGGCCGCGGTACCCCCTTGCGCTCCGGAGCCCCGGCGGCCGGCGGCGTGCCGGTGGACCACGCGAGGCCGAACGGGCGGGGAACGGACGGGCATGGGCGGGCGCGAAGCGACGCAGACCGGGCCAGGGACGGCGGACGGCCGGGAACGGCGCCGGGTACTGGCCGCGTTCCTCCGCTCCCGCCGCGCCCGCGTCGCACCCGCCGACGCCGGCCTCCCGGCGGGCCCTCGCCGCCGTACTCCGGGCCTGCGCCGCGAGGAGGTCGCGACGCTCTCGGGTGTCAGTGTCACGTGGTACACCTGGCTTGAACAGGCCAGGGACATCACCGTGAGCCGCCAGGTGCTGGACGCGCTGGCCCGGGTGCTGCGCCTGTCACCGGCCGAGGCGCGCCATCTGTGCGCGCTGGCGGAGCAGCCGCTGCCGGCTCCCGAAGCGGCCCGGCCCGGCGCCGGGCCGTTGCAGCGGCTGGTGGACGCGCTCGATCCGTATCCGGCCTACGCGGTCGCGGCCAACTGGGACCTGCTGGCATGGAACCGCGCCGAGGCGGGCCTGATCGGCGACCCGGCCCGCTGGAGCGACCCCGGACGCAACCTGCTCCGCCTGGTGTTCACCCAGCCCAGGGTCCGTACGCTGCTGACCGACTGGCCCGGCCAGGCCCGTACGCTGCTGGAGCAGTACCGCGCCAGCGCCGACCGGCACGCCGGCGACCCGGCGTTCGCCCGGCTGACCGCCGACCTGCGCGAGCGCAGCGAGGAGTTCCGCAGCTGGTGGGACACCCACGACATCGCGGAGTTCCGCCCCGCCCGCCGTGTCTTCGACCATCCGCGCCTGGGGCGGCTGGCCTTCGACTACACCAAGCTCACGCCGGTCGACACGCCGGGCGCCACTTTGGTCTCCTGTCTGCCCGCCGACGAGGAAACCGCCGGGAAACTACCGCAATTGAGCGCATACGCACAGGAACGCGCGTAGGCAGCTGCGCGCGGCCCGCCGGGCGCCGCCGTCACCCCGCCCCGCCCGCTCCCTCGGCCCACTCCTTGCTCAGCCGGGACCACGCGGGGGTGTCCGTTCCCGTTCCGGTGGCGGAGACGACGTGGCGCCGGAAGGCGTCTTCCGCGGTGACGCCGTGCACCGATTCGACCGTGCTCGCCGCGAGATGGCACAGCAGGCCGCGGTCCACGGGTTTGAGGCCGAGCCGGTTGAGGTGGATGTAGAGGTAGTTCACCACCAGCCGGAAGGAGGCGAACCAGTGGTCGTCGCGGAGGAAGCCCGCATGGCCGTGGTCGGTCTGCAGGAGCCGGTGGAAGTCGCTGAGCTGCCGGGTCGGCAGCCGGGGGGCCAGGCCGGCGCCGCTGAGCGTCAGCTCGCCCGACTCCAGCAGCGGATACGCGATGCGCTGGCACCGGCGTACGGCCTCGGCCCACTCCCTTACGAAGGGCACGGGAGCGCCGGGCGTGCCGGATCCTGCGGACAGGACGGATTCCACCGTACGCAGCCGTTCGGACAGCGCGCCGGCCTGCCGCCGGTAGCGTTCGTCGAAGGCGGCACGGTAGCCGGCCGGATCATGGGTGCGGGACAGGAACGCGTCGGCGTGCGACCGCAGGGACAGGAAGCCGCGCGCGATCGGCGCGCCGTCCTCGTCGAACGGAACGGCCGCGACCGACGCGGTGGTCCACATCAGGTCCAGCGCCAGTACGGACAGCGCGCCACCGTCCCGGACATGCTCGTACATCGCGAACGCCAGGTCGTTGGTGTCGCTCAGGAACCCGGCCAGCACCTCGCTGCCCCGCATCGACCCCAGCACCGGCAGCCGGTGGTCGTAGGGCTGTTCGAGCACGGTGTTGTCGGGCACCCAGGGGTGCCGCGGCCCGGTCTCCATCTCCAGCTCGGCCAGCCGCTCGTGCACCGGGGCGAGCGCCGCCTCGTCCGGCCGGGCGGTGGAGGGGTGTTCGCGAATGTACGTCTCCAGCACGTCGACGACCCGCGGACGTACGCGGGAGGACCACTCCTCCGCCGTGGTACGGAAGTTCAGCCGCAGGTGCGGGCCGCGCAGCCAGTGCCGGCCGAACCAGGCGCCGCTGACCGACGCGCGTACGGCGTCGAACGCCGGGCGGACGGCGTGCAGCACGAGCGCGGGCTCGGTGCTCTCGTCGTGATGGTGCACATGAACGCTGTGCCACTCGGGGGCCGCCCCGCTCACGAGACGGTCAACGCCTCGGGCAGTTCGGCGAGCACCCGGCCGACGAGGAACCGCAGCTGGCTCTCCTGCCACAGGGTCAGCCCGAGCCGGTTGCTGATCAGGTGACTGCTGCGCAGCAGCACCAGGCTCGTGGCCGGGTGCGCGGTGGCGGCCAGGTCGAGCGGCCCGGCGAGCGGCGAGGCCGGCCAGTCGTTGGTGAAGGTGCCCGCGTCCTCCACCTCGTGGAGTGCGTGCCGCAGCCGGCGCAGGGACGCCATCCAGTACGCGCGATGGTCCGCGCCCGGGCCGGTCAGCGCGTCCTCGGGCGCGGTCGCCAGACGCCAGACGCGCCGGGCCCGTTCCTGGAGCCGCGCCTGCTGGGCGCGGTACCGCGGCTCGACGTCCGCGGCCTCGGGACCGCTGCCGAAGGGCAGCGGCGGGCCGCCGTGCCGGGCCCACCGGTCGCGTACCTCGTCGCAGAGCGCGAACACCCCCACCACCAGGTCGAACGCCAGCATCGCGCGCTGTTCGACGGTCGCGCCGGTGCCGACGACGGACAGGGCCAGTTCACTGGAGTCGTGGAAGTGCCGTTCCACGGCGGCGATGGCGGTGCGGTACCCGAAGTCCGCGTGCTCCCGCTCGTACGGCACGAACTCCAGGGTGTTGTTGGGCCGCACCTCCTCAGGCCGCTCCTCGCCGGACCGCCCCTCCAGGCCGGCCAGCCCCTCGGAGACCTCCGCGAAGCGCGACCGGTCCACGACGTCCGGGGCCGGATTCGCCGCCAGGAACGCGCGGATGCGCCGGGCCGCCGTGTGCTCGATCTCGGCGCGGTCGGTCGTACGGGCAGGCAGCAGGCGCAGCCGGACGTGCGGTCCCCCTTCCCAGTACCGCAGGAAGAACCACCGCTGCACGAGACCGTCGGCGGTCAGCCGCGCGACCAGGGGGCGGACACCGTCGGTCAGCAGCGCGTCCTGGCCGGTGTCGTAGAAGATGTGCGCGCCCACCCAGTCCGCGCCCGCCGCGGTACCGGGGTCCAGCCGGTCGCTACCGGTCAGCATCTCGCCTCCGTCGCTCTCGATGATTGCCGGTTCCGGCGTCGGCGGGAACGGGCCACCCCGATTCTCGGCCGGGGGCGGGCGGCGGTCTTCACGGTACGACCACGGGGGTGACCGAAGACCCGACCGCAGGCCACCGGAAAGGGGACCGCAGCCCGGACCACAGGACGGGTACAGGCCCGGCCGTACGGCGCACGTCACAGCGTCGTACGCCGCACACATTCCGCGACGACCGACCGCAGACTGCCCGTACGGCGCAGCCACTCGCGCTGGATGTACGCCCCGTTGCCGCGGCCCATCAGGGTGTCCAGACGCTCCTTGGCGAGCCCCAGGTCGCCGGTGTCCTCCAGCGCTTCGCCGACGTGGTCGAGCAGGGCCCGGACCACGGCCTCGGCGGGTGCCGGTGTCCAGGTGAGCGGATGGACGAGACGGCCGGACAGCCCGGACCGGCCGGCCCGCCAGGTCGCCAGCCGCAACAGGCCGATCCCGGCGGGGTCCGGCGGTTCACCGGCCCGCCACGCGCGGGCGGCCGTCTCCACCAGACCGCGGGTCAGGGCGGCGAGCAGCACCGTGTCGTCGGACTGCAGACAGACGTCGGCCACCCTGATCTCGACGGTGGGGTAGTGCCGCGACAGCCGGGCGTCGAAGTAGATCATGCCTTCGTCGAGCAGGGTCTCGGTCGCGAGCAGCTCCCGCACCCGCCGGTGGTAGTTCTCCGCGCAGCCGAACGGCTCCACCGGACCGGAGGACGGCCAGCGGCCCCACACCCGGCTCCGGTAGCTGCTGTACCGGGTGTCCTCGCCCTGCCAGAACGGCGAGTTGGCGCTCAGGGCCAGCAGCGTCGGCAGCCACGGGCGGATACGGTCCAGCACTGCCACACCCTCCTCGTCCGACTCGACGGACACATGGATGTGGCAGCCGCAGGCGAGCTGTTCCTGCGCGGTACGGCCGAACTCCTCCTCCAGCCGCTGGTACCGCTCGTCGAAGTTGAGGGACGGCACGACGGGCAGCGGAGAGGTGGCCAGGGCCACCAGTTCCGTACCCGCCCGGCGGGCCTGCCGCGCCGCCTCACCGCGCCAGCGTCCGACCTCCTCGGCCAGATCCTCGATCAGCAGCCTGGGCCGGGTGGCGATCTCCAGCTGCTCACGGTGCAGCTCCTTCTCCAAGGTCGAATCGGGCGGGGTCGAGGCCAGCACGGTCCCGGAGACGGCACGTGGCTTCCCCGAGTGCGGGTCCACCAGGAGAAGCTCTTCTTCCACACCCACGCTCCGCATACGACAGCCTCTCTCGACCGGCGACGGTCAGCAGGACGGCTTTTTCGTGTCTGCTGACATGGGAAGCGCTTGCGCGGCACGGCACAAGGGGTCGGGCGGCCACGGAATGGCGTGATGAGAGCGGGTGCGGACGGGAGCGCGGCGCGGTGCCAACGGGCCGTCAGCGGCCGGGCTTTCCCCACGTGAGGGAGTAGCGGCGGAGCACATGCCGCCGGTAGCGCACACCGGGCAGCAACCGCCGCGCCCTGTCCCGCACCTGCCCGTAGGACATCAGCGGGTCGGCGATCGGCATGCCGGCGGGCCCGGCCGCCCGGCGCAGCACCTTCGTGCCCCGTACGACCGGTGCGGCAGCCAGGGTCACGGCACGCTCCGCCACGGTTTCGTCCCGGGCCAGGCCGACCACCACCAGTACGCCGCCCGGCCGCAGCAGCTCGCGCATCCGGGCCAGGGCCGCTTCGAAGTCCATGTGGTGGACCGTGGCGACCGAGCAGATGAAGTCGTAGGCAGGGGAGGGGAGTTCAGTGGTGAGGAAGTCGCCCTCGACGAAGTCCGTGGTGCCGTGGCCGGAGGGAGGCCGGTGCCCGTCGGCGAGGGCGATCATCCGGCGTGAGGTCGGTCCGGCGCATCGAGGCATCGTCATGCCGGGCGGCTCCGGCGAAACCGCCGGGCGGTTGCCCGGAGAGCCGGACACCCCGGGCCGGAACTGCTCTGATGGAGGGACGCGTCATGAGGCGGACGAAGGGGCGGGCCCATGCCGGTGGTGCGGACCAACGGAATCACTCTCGCGTACGACGAGTACGGTGCCGGGGAGCCGGTCGTGATGGTCACGGGGACCGGCGCGCCGGGGCGGGTGTGGCGCGCCCACCAGGTGCCCGCCCTGACGGCGGCCGGGTACCGGGTGATCACGTTCGACAACCGGGGCCTCCCGCCGAACGACCGCTCCGGGCAGCCCTTCACCCTCGACGACATGGCGGCGGACCTCGCGGGCCTCATCAGCCACGTCAGCCCGGCACCGTGCCCCGTCGTGGGCTTCTCACTGGGCTCGATCGTCGTCCAGGAACTGCTCGTGGCCCGGCCCGGACTCGTGCGCAAGGCCGTGCTGATGGCGACCATCGGCCGGGCGGACGCGCTGATCCGCGCCATGACGGCGGCCGAGATCGAGCTGTGCGACAGCGGGACCGCGCTGCCGCCCCGGTACCTGGCCTACGTCCAGGCCCTGCAGTACCTCTCGGGGGAGACGCTCGGCGATCCGGACCGGCTCCGGGGCTGGCTGGACATCTTCGAGATGACGGCGACGGCCGGCCACGCCGGAATGCGCGGGCAACTGGGCCTCCAGGTGATAGCGGACCGGCGGCCCGCGTACCGGAACATCGACTGTCCGTGCCTGGTCGTCGGATTCGGGGACGACCGGATCGTCCGGCCGCGGCTGGTGCAGGAAGTGGCCGCGTGCATTCCCGGCGCCCGGTACACCGAGATACCCGGGTGCGGCCATTTCGGGTACCTGGAAAATCCGGAACCGGTGAATGCGGCGATCATTGATTTTCTCGCGGAGCCGTAGCCGGAGCCGTAGCCGGATACGGCGGCGAATTCAGAGCCGGAGTCCGGTCCCGGTAATGCACAGGAGTGCTGAAGGGCGTCAATTCCGGCCGGCGCTTCCCGGCCCCGGCCCTCCGCTGGAAAGACGGCCGGGACCGGCCCGGGCCCGCACGGCCCGGTCACACGCCGAGTGCGGCCCGGATGCGCTTCTTGTCGGGCTTGCCGACCGGAGTCAGCGGGATCTCGGTGACCAGGTGCATCCCGGTGGGCGCGTACATCTCGCCCTTGTGCCGGGTGACGAAGTCCCGCAGCTGGTCCAGGTCCAGCGGGCGTTCCGGCGTGGGCACGACCGCGATGTGCACCTCCTCGCCGGCGTCCGCGCGGCGTACGCCGAACGCCGCGCAGTGGGCGACGGCCGGGTGGGTGAGCAGCAGGTCCTCCAGCTCGCTGGTGTACACATGGCCGCCCACCACGATGATCATGTCCTTGAGCCGGTCGACGATGTACAGATAGCCCTGGTGGTCGAGGTAGCCCAGGTCCCCGGTGTGCACCCAGCCGTCGCGCAGCACCTCGGCGGTGAGTTCGGGCTGCTTCCAGTAGCCGGTCATGGCCTGGCCGGAGCGTACCCGGATCTCGCCCACCGCCCCGACGGGTACGGGCGCGCCCTGCTCGTCGTGGATGGCGACCTCGACGCCCGGGACGGCCCGGCCGACCGTGGCCTGCCCGTCCCGCGGCATGGTCCGGTGCTCGTCCGGGCCGATGACGGTGACGTGGCCCGCCTCGGACTGGCCGTAACCGCCGAACAGGACCGCGCCGAAGGTCTCGTGCGCCTGCCGCAGCCGGGTCGGTGAGGCGGCGCAGCCGCCGTAGCTGATCCGGTGGATGCTGGACAGGTCGGTGGTGGCCAGCCCGGGGTGGTCGAGCAGGCGGTAGATCAGCGGGGGCAGCAGCCACAGGTGGCTGATCCGCTCGCGTTCGACGGCGGCGAGCACCTCGCCTGGGTCGAAGGAGTGCTGGAGGACCACGGAGCCGCCGGCCAGCAAGGTGGCGTCGGCGATGTTGCCGGCCACGTGGGCGAGGGTGGTGCAGGCCAGGAAGCGGGGCGGCGCGCCGGCGCCGATGGAGCCGAAGGCGAGCATGTCCTTGTAGGGGCCGTGGGACATGCGGACGCCCTTGGGGACACCGGTGGTCCCGCCGGTGTGGCGGATGCACCAGTCGTCCTCGGGACGTGCAGCGCTCTGTACGGGCAGCGGGTCGTGCCGCGCGGCGCGTGCCAGCAGGTCCTGTCCGTGCGGGCCGGGTCCGAAGGTGAGGACGTACGGGGGCCGGACGTGGGCCAGCAGGCTCTCGGCGGCGTCCGGCAGGTCCGGGTCGATCAGCAGCAGCGCGGTGTCGACGCTTTCCGCGATGTGCGCGAGCGTCTCGGGGGCCATGCCCTGGTACAGGAAGACGGCCCGGGCGCCGAGCAGGTTGGCCGCGTACCGCGCGGTGAGGGCCTCCGGCCGGTTCCCGGAGAGCAGGGACACGGTGCTGCCGCGCCCGATGCCCCAGCCGGACAATTCCCGGGCGATGCGGTACACGCTGTCGCGGAATTCCCCGGCGGTGACCTCCCGGCCGTCCGCCGTGGTGACGACCGGGCGGTCCGGAGTTTCCGCCAGTACGTCGAGGATGGATTCGGCGTAGGTGCAGAAGTCGCTCGTGGAGGATTTCACCTCGGCGGCGCTGATATCGGTGGTCATGAAGTACGTCTCCCTACTTATGTAGGCGATTACTACTTCTCGGTAAGCTAACAACTGGTTGCAGTATGAAGGTGTCCTGGGGATGAACAGCAAGTGATGTCTGAAAAGTGTCTGGCGTGTCACACTTGCTTATGGTGGATGCCTGAGCCCTCTGGGCCGGGCCCCGCCGATCCGGCAGCGGGGCAGACCCGGCCCATACGCCGATTCCGCAGGTCAGCGGCGCGAGATCCGGTCGCGGATCTCCTTGAGCCGAGCCACCTGCGCCGACTGGCTGCGCACGATGGAGTCGGCGAGCCGCTTCGCGCCCGCGTCGCGGCCCAGCTTGCGCTCGTTGCGCGCCATCTGGATCGCCCCCTCGTGGTGGCTGATCATCATGTCGGCGAACTTCCGGTCGAAGCCGGCGCCCTCGGCGGCCTTGAGCTCCGCCATGTCCCGGTCGGACACCATCCCGTCCATGTCTTCCGCGTCCCGCCCGACCTGCCCGTGGTCCATGCCGTGCGGGCTGTGTTCGGCGGAGGGGGACCCCGGATCGCCGGGGTCGGACGTGCTGCCCGCTTCCGGCTCGCCCCAGGCCTTCAGCCACCCGCGCATGGTGGCGATCTCGGCGTCCTGATCCTTCGCGATCGCCGCGGCCAGATCCTTGGTCTCCTGGTCGGAGGCGCGTGCGCCGGCCGGCTCCGCCATCTCCACGGCCTGCCGGTGGTGCGGGATCATCCGCTGGACGAACCGCACGTCCGAGTCGTTGTGCGCGGCCTCCGCCGGGGAGCCCGAGGCACTGCGGGACGCCGCGGCCGAACCGCCTCCCGTCCGTGCCCCTCCGCCGTCCCCGCTCCCGCAGCCCGCAAGGACCAGTGCCCCGGCCGCAAGGGCACCGGCCAGTGCGGTACGACGACGTGAAAGTCGTGCGCCACCATGCATGATTCGCCCACCTCGGTCTCTCTGCACGCGGGGCACACCCCCGCACGCGCGTCGGTCTACGCCCGCATTACCGACGCGTGACGACACGCGAAGCGCACGACGGCGCGGCACGCCGCGAAGTGATGAGAGATCAGGTCACGGAGTTGACCGGAGGTGGCGCCCGGTCAGCCGTTCCCCGCCCTGCCCTGCATGCCGGGCAGCTCGGCGAGCATCTCCTCGTAGGGCGAACGGCCTCCGCCGCCCGCCCCCGGGCCCGTCAGGGCCGGCCGTCGCCCCTGAGGCGCATGTCGACGTCGACCACGCCTTCGACGGCCCGTACCAGGCGCGCCGCCACCGGTATGAGCGAGGTGTCGCCGATGGTGCCGTCGAGGGTCACGATGCCCTCGGAGACCTCGACGGTCAGCTGCTGCCGCCGGGAGGCGAAGAGCTGGCCGACGACCGTCCGGCGGACCTCCTCGGCGATGTCCTCGTCCTCCCGCAGGAAGACCTTGAGGAGGTCGCTGCGGCTGACGACGCCTTCGAGCCGGCCGAAGGCGTCCACCACCGGCATCCGTTTGATGTGGTACCAGGCCATGGTGCGGGCGGCCTGCGCGAGGCTGGCGTCCGCGTGCACGGTGACGGCGGGGGCCGTCATCAGTTCGTCGGCGGTGACGCCACCGGACTTGATCAGGGCGTCCAGGACGCGCATCTGCTCGATGCGCGAGGGTGTGTGGTCGCGGAACTCCTCCTTGGGCAGCAGATCGGCCTCGGACACCACCCCGACCACCCGGCCTTCCCCCTCGACGACGGGCAGGGCGCTGACCTTCCACTGCTCCATCGTGCGGACGATCTCCTTGAACGGGGCGGTACGGCCGATACTGATCACGGTGTGGGTCATCACGTCGCCGACGGTGCGGGGGCTGTTCGCCGGCGTCACGGGCTCCTGCATCACGGACTCCTTCAGCGCGGGCTCCTCCCCCCAGGGTTGTGCATTCCGGGCCCGTGCACCACACACCCGTCCATCGCGGCCGGCGACGGGACCGGGGCCGGCGGTGTGAGGAGGATCCGCCGGCCCCGGTGGACGAGACCTGTGCCAGGGCTCCGGGCGCCCGGAGCCCGGACACAGGTGGTCAGCGCACGCCGCTCCCGTACGGCCCGTAGAGGTCGAGCAGCCGGGTACGCGCGCACCGCAGCCGGTCGCCGATCACCTCGGCGTACCGGAGCACCAGCGCGTGCCCGAGCGCGGGGTCCGTGTGGCACAGGGCCCGGACGTCCTCCGCGTCGAACTCCCAGGCCCGTACCGGGCTCAGCGTCTCCGCGCCCAGGTGCCAGCTGTACGGCGGGAACAGCCACGACCAGCCCAGCAGGTCGCCCGGGTGCAGGGTCTCGACGACCGCGGCGCGGCGGCCCGGCACCCGGATGTCGAGCTGGACCGCACCGGTACGGATGATCCAGAAGCGGTCGGCCCGCCGGTCCTCCTCGAAGATCCGTACGCCGGCCGGGAAGGAGACCTCCCGCGCCCGCGCCATCAGCCGCTCACGGTGTTCCGCCGGCAGCGCACCGAGCCGCCCGGTCATGGTCCTCACCGCTCCACCTCCGCTTCCCGCGCGGTGCCCGGCGCCCGCGGACGAACCGGACGGGCCACCGCACCGGCACTTCCCCGGGGCCGGGGCTGTCCTCAGGATCCGCCCTCCGGGGAGCGCCACGGCACGGGCCGAACAGCCCTTTCGCCGGGCCGAACAGCCCTTTCGCCGGGCCGAACAGCCCTCTGCGGGCGGCCTGTCACGCCGAGGCGGCGTCCTCGCGGCGGGCCGCGGGACGGACGACGCGTCCGGACCGTACGAGGTGCACCGTGTCGGTGTAGGCGGTGACCAGGTCCAGTTCGTGGCTGACCAGGACGAGCGTCAGCCGGCGTTCGGTGCGCAGGCGGGTGAGCAGGTCCAGGACCGCGGTGGCGGTGGCCGGGTCGAGGGCGGAGGTGACCTCGTCGCACAGCAGGAGGTCCGGTTCGGTGGCGAGGGCGCGGGCTATGGAGGCGCGTTGGCGCTGGCCTCCGGAGAGTTCGTGGGGGTAGCGGTGGGCGAAGCCGGCGGGCAGGCCGACGGCGTCGAGGAGGCTGCCGACGCGTTCGGGCAGCTCCGGCGCGGTGACGACGCGGTGGAGCCGGAGCGGGCGGGTGAGCGTGGCGCCGATGGTGCGTGCGGGGTTGAGGGCGCCGAGGGGGTTCTGCGGGACGAACTGGATGCGGCGTTGCTGGTCGCGGCTGCGCTTGCGGACGTGTGCGGGCAGCGGTTCGCCGTGCCAGGTGAGGGTGCCGGCCCGGGGGACCTGGAGTCCGGCGAGTGTCCGCAGGAGGGTCGTCTTGCCGCATCCGGACGGGCCGGTGATGCCGGTGGCGGCGCCGGCGGGTATGTGGAGAGCGGCGCCTTCCAAGGCGTGATGGGTGTGGCCGCGGTGGGTGAAGGCGACGTGCAGGTTCTCGACGTGCAGCCCTTCCGGGGCGGCCGTGGTTTCCTCGGCCGGGGCGGTGGCAGCGGGGCTCCGTGGTGGGCGGCCCGGGGCGGGGAGTGCCGTGGGCCCGTACGGAGTTGTCCCGGCGGCCAGGGTGACGACCGAGTCGGCGCAGTGCTCGACGACGTGCGGATCGTGGCTGGCCATGACGACGGCGAGGCCGTGCTCGGTGGCGAGCCGGCGCAGCAGCGCGGTGATCTCGTCACGCAGACCGGCGTCGAGCCCGGCGGTGGGCTCGTCGAGCAGCAGGACTTCGGGGCGCCGGGCGAGGGCGCGGGCCAGCGCGAGCCGTCGCTGCTGCCCGCCGGACAGGGCGCCGGGGCGGTGATGGGCGAGCGGCGCGGGCAGATGGCACTCGGCCATGAGCTGTTCGACGGCCTCGGGCGTGGGGTCGGCGGCCAGTTCGGTGATCAGGCGGCGGGCCGTCATCCGGGGGTTGAGGGCGGAGCCCGGGTCCTGGCCGACGTACGCCACGTGCCGACGGCGCAGGGTGCGCAGCGCGCCCGGCGCGAGGGTGAGCACGTCCCGGCCGAGCACGTCGATACGGCCGGAGGTGACGCGCGCGCCGTGTGGCAGTTCGCCGATCACGGCGCGCAGCAGCGTCGTCTTGCCGGAGCCGGATGGCCCGGTGAGGGCGGTGATCCGGCCGCCGCGCAGGCCGAGGCTGGTGCGGTGCAGCAGTACGGGTCCGGTGCCGAGGCCGATTTCGAGGTCGGTGACCGTGACGGGCGCGGGGGAGTTGGTCAAGGCGGAGTCCTCGGGGAGCGTGCGCGCGGGCGCGGGGCGGCCGGTGGTCAGCGCAGGGCGGCCCTGCGCGCGGTGGCGGGTGCCAGGGCGTTGGCGGCGAGGTTGACGCTGATGGCGAGCAGGCCGATGGCGAGTCCGGGCACTACCACCGCCCACGGGTTCAGCAGGATGCCGGGCCCGTTCTCGCGGATCATCAGGGCCCAGTCGGCCTCCGGCGGCCGGGGGCCGAGCTGGAGGAAGCCGGCCATGGAGATGACGTACACCGCGTCGACGAAGCGCAGGCCGAACAGGGCGAGGACGGTGGCACGCAGATTGGGGAGGATCTCGCGCAGCGCCAGATGCCCCGCGCGTTCGCCGCTCGCCAGGGCGGCTTCGACGAATCCGGTGGCGGCGAGCGGCGCCGCCGCCCCGGCGACGATCCGTACCGCGTACGGGGTCCCCAGGACGATGGCGGCCACCGTGATCGCGAGGCGGCCGCCGTCGGGCCAGGCCAGCGCGAGCAGCATGATGCCCAGCACCGGCGGAAGGAGGATCGCGGTGTCCGCCGCGCGTTCGACCAGCCGCCCCAGCCGTGGGCTGAGGACGGCGAAGCAGCCCAGCAGGGTCGCCAGGAAGGTCACCACAAGGGCCACCACGAGCGCGCTGCCGATCAGCGCGCTCCCGCCGTGCAGCAGTCGGCTGAGCACGTCCCGGCCGAGCTGGTCGCCGCCCAGCGCCGCGCCGCCCGTGCCCGCCTCGCCGTACGGAGCGGTGACCGGCTTGTCGACCGGATGCGCGGCGAACAGCGGGCCGGTCAGGGCCACCAGGACGAGCAGCACGGCGGGGACGACGGGGGCCAGGACGCGCGGAGGGAGGCGGCGGACGCGGGACCGGGCGGCGGACAGTGCGGCGGTGCTCATGAGCGGGCTCCCAGGGTGCGGGCGCGTACCAGGTCGGCCAGCAGGAGGACGGCGGTGATCAGGACGGCCGAGCAGGCGACGACGGCCGCGATGACCGGGGTGTCGCGGTCGGCGACGGCCCCGGCCAGCACGGTGCCGATCCCGGGGTAGTTGAAGAGCGTCTCGACGACGACCGTGCCGCCGAGCAGCATGCCGGTGGAGGTGGCGACGCCGGTGGCGATGGCGGGCCAGGCGCCCGGCAGCGCGTGCCGGAGGAGCACCTGCCGGGTGGGCAGGCCGTCCAGGCGGGCCGCTTCGACGTGCGGGGCCGCGGCCTGGTCGGCGAGGGCGCCCCGGACGATCCGGGTGTTCCAGCCGGTCTGCGGAACGGTCAGCGCCAGCACCGGCATCACCAGCATGGTCCAGGTGGCGGGGGTGCCGTCGGCGCCAGTGACGGTGGCGGCGGGCAGCCACCCCGTCCACAGCGACAGCACCAGCAACAGGCCGATGGACACCACGAACTCGGGCAGCGCGAAGGCGGCGGTGGAGGTGAGGTCCACGGCCCGGTCCACGAGGCCCTTCGGGCGGGCGGCGGCCCAGGTGCCCAGGGCCAGCGCGGCGAGGACGGTCAGAACGAAGGCGGTGCCGCCCAGCAGGACGGTGTTGGGCAGCGGCGCCGCGAGCAGGTCGGTGACGCGCTGCCCGCGGGCCGAGGTGCCGAGGTCGCCGGTGGGCAGCGCGGTGATCCAGTCCCGGAAGCGCTCCCACACCGGCCGGTCCAGGCCGAGCAGATGGCGGCGTGCGGCGACGCCCGCGGCGCCCTCGCCGCGCTCCGAGGTGGCCGTGGCAGCGTCCCCCGGCAGCACCTCGATCGCGGCGAAGACGAGCGCGAGCAGCGCCACCAGCATCAGCACGCGCTTGGCCAGTACGGCCCCCACCCGCGCGGCCAGGGCTCCGGCGCGCCGCGCGGCGGGTTTCGGCACCGGCCGGGTGGTGGCTCCGGCGGGCCGGGTGCCGGTCTGCGTCACGGGGCGAGCCAGACGTTTTCGAGCTGGACGCGCCCGTAACCGGGCAGCTTCGGCAGGCCGTGCACCTTCGGCGCGGCCAGGTCGATGCCGTCCGCCATGCCCCACAGCAGGTAGCCGGACCGGTCGTGTTCGATGCGCTGGAGGTCGCGCAGCGCGGCGGTGCGGGCCGTGCGGTCGGCGGTGGCCATGACCTTGCGGTACGCGGCGTCGAACGCCGGGTCGGACCAGTCGGCCTCGTTCTGCCCGGCCCCGGTGGTCAGCGTCTTGGAGGCGAAGAACACCACGGAGTCGTTGGTGCCCCAGTAGTTGGTGTAGAAATCGCCCTTGAGCCAGGTCTTCTCGTAGAAGGCGCCGGACTCCTGCTTGACGACCTCGACCCGGACGCCCGCCTCGCGGGCCTGGGAGGCGAAGAGGGTGGCGGACTCGGCGAGCCCGGCGACGTCCTCGGTGGTGACGAGCCGGTACGTACGGGAGAAGTCGAACCCCGCGTCGGCCAGCAGCTGTTTGGCCTTGCCCAGGTCGCGCTTGCGCTGCGGGAGGTCCTTGGCGTAGGCGGGGTCGCCGGTGCCGAGGATGTCGTTCGCGACCGTTCCGTACCCGGACAGCACCTGTTCGACCATCGCCTCGCGGTCCACCAGCAGCTTCATCGCCTCGCGGATCTTCGGGTCGGCGAACGGGCCGCTGGATGTGCGCATCACGATGGGCATGGCCATGTCGTCGGGGCGCCGGACGATCCGGATGTCCCGGCGTGCCTTGGCCGTACGGGCGGCGACGGCGCCGACGTTGGAGGCCACGTCGAGCTGGCCGGACAGCATCGCGTTCGCCATCGCCTGCGGGCTCTGGAACATGGTGACTTCGACGGCGTCGAGGTGGACCGCGCCGCCGTGCCAGTCCGCGTTGCGCAGCAGCCGGGCGTTGCCGCCGCGGTACCAGTCCAGCTTGAAGGGGCCGGTACCCGGTGCCTTGGGTATCTCTTTGTCCGGGGTGTCCTTCTTGAGGACGAACGTCGACAGCCGGGTGAGCAGGGGGAGTTCGGCGTTGGGGTAGTCGGAGACGAGGACGACGGTGCGTTTGCCGTCGGCGGTGATGTGGTCCGCCGTGACGCCGGGCAGCCGGGCCGCCCCGGAGGGCGTACCGCGCAGCCGGCGCAGTGACCAGACCACGTCGTCGGCGGTGACGGGGGTCCCGTCGTGGAAGGCGGCGCCCTCGGCGAGGGTGAAGCGCCAGGTCTTGAGGTTCTTCGAGGGGGTGAAGGCGGAGGCGAGGCGGCCGACGGTGTTGTCCCGGTCGCCCGGCGCCGTCAGCGTGTCGTACACGAGGGCGATGACGAGGTAGTCGCTCTCGTTGCCCTGGGTGCCGTGCGGGTCGCGGGTGATCGCCGAGGTGCGGCCCAGGGCGCCGATGCGCAGGGTGCCGCCCTGCCGGGGGGAGCCGCCGCCGGCGGGTGCCGCGTCGTTGCCGCCGCCGCACGCCGAGAGGAGGGCGGCCGCGCCCAAGCTCCCGCCGAACCACAGCACTTGCCGCCTGTTGAAGTCCACGCTGCCTCGCTCTGTTCGGTCGGTCACTTAGGGTTGCCTACCCTAATGAGAACCGGGTCCGCAAGGGTTCTCGGTGCCGAGTGCTTCCGTGCGCCGGTGTCAACTGGGCTTTTACGGGAGCGAGTTGAGTGAAGCCGGGCATGTGCGACAAAGTAAAGTGAGGTTTGCCTAACCTAAGTCCGATCGGTAGCGTCGTTACTGTCCGCTGGACCCCGGACACGGAGCGGCAGTCATGACCGCCCCCTGCCCGGACTGTCGAGCGCGCCGCGCCCTGCCCGCGCGGCGTCGCACCCCGGACCCGATTCCCACCCTCAACGGAAACGGACTGCCTCGACATGACCACGGGAGCCGCACCCGTCCGCCAGCTCGACCCCGCCGACGCCACCGAACTCCGCCGCACCGCCGAGCAGATCCTCGCCGCGGCCGGCACCTCCGCGGCCGCACCCCGACTCCTCGACCGGATCGCGGAGTCCGCCGCCGCACTGCCCCGCACGATCCGCCGGCAGCTGCGTCCGGCCGACACCGACGACGGCCTGTTCGTCCTGCGCGGACTGCACGTCGACGACGCCGGACTGGGCCCCACCCCGGCCGGCTGGGCCACTGCCGGCGGCAGTGGCGCCGTACACGACATCGTCCTGCTGCTGCTCGCCACCGCCATGGGCACCCCCATCGCCTGGGAAGGCCAGCAGGACGGCCGCTTCGTGCACAACATCGTCCCCGCCCCCGGCCGCGAGACCGAACAGACCGGCGCCAGCAGCACCGTGCTGCTCAGCCCGCACACCGAGGACGCCTTCCACCCCGGCCGCGCCCACCTGCTCATGCTCAGCTGCATGCGCAACCACGACCGCATCGCCACCACCGCCGCCGGCATCCGCAACGTACGGCTCGACGAGGCCGACATCGCGTTGCTGAGCCGCCCGCTGCTGCCGATCCTGCCCGACGACGCGTACACCGAGGCCCAGCACTTCCACGCCGGCCCGCCGCCCGCGGTCCCCACCCTCTTCCGGTCCGACGACGGCCTGACACTGCGCTTCGACCCCGCCTACACGCCCCTCGGCGACGCGCCCCCCGACCACCGCGCCGCCTACGGACGCCTCGCGGACGAACTCACCCGCGTCTCGGGCGCCGTGTGCCTCGAACCGGGCGAGGTGCTCGTCGTCGACAACGACCTGGTGGTACACGGCCGGGTCCCCTTCCGGGCCCGCTACGACGGCACCGACCGCTGGCTCAAGCGTGCTTCCGTCCGTGTCCCCACGCGCCGTTCACGCCCCCTGGCCGAGGAATCGGAGCACGGTTACGGTCAGGCCGTCATCGAAGCCCACGCCGGATGACAGCCCGCATCTCCTTGAGGACGGACATGACCGACAGCACCGTGGCCGCCGACACCCCCTGCATACCCGCCGACGACCGGACCCTGCGCATCCTGTCCACCAGCGACCTGGCCGGCCTCGGCATCGCCCTCGCCGACGTCGTGGCCACCGTCGAAGGCGCCTACCGCACCCTTGCGGCGGGCGGCTCCGACAACCCGCGCAAGCTCACCGTCAAACCCGCCGACGGGCACTCCGTCGCGTACGCGATGCTCGGCCGGGACGGCTCCCGCGACGTCGTCGCCGTCAAGACCTCGTACAAACACGGCCTGCACAAGGACCGCGGTGACCAGCACTACTACACCACGCTGACGCTCTACGACGACACCACCGGCCTGCCGGTCGCGATGCTGGACTGCGGCCGCGTCGGCGCGCTGCGCACCCCGGCCGTCTCCGCCCTGCTCGCCCGCGAATGCGCCCCGCCCGGCGCCCGCAGCGCCCTGGTCATCGGCACCGGCACCCAAGGGCGCCTGGCCCTCCCGTTCCTGCTGACGACGCTGCCCGGCCTGGAACGCCTGATGCTGTACGGCAGTCATCCCGACGGCATCGCGGCGGTACGCGAAGAGCTGCGCGCCCACTTCCCGGACCGGGACGTGGAGCTGGTCACCGGCCTGCGGGCCGCTGCGGGCGACGCCGACGTGCTCGTGGCGGCCGCGGGCGGCCACACCGCGGCGGCCGTCGAGGCCGACTGGCTCCGGCCCGGCGCGCTGTCCGTCCTCGTGGGGCACGGCCTGGCACCGTCCACCCTGCACCGCGCCGACCGGGTCGTGGCCACCAGCGAGGCGCAGATGAAGGTCACCGGCACCGACATGGCCGACGAACACGGCCGCTTCCCCGCCGTGGACGCGGAGTTCCCGGCCGTGCTGGCCGGTACCGCCACCGGCCGCGGCAGCGCGCAGGAACGCATCTTCGCCTACAACAGCGGGCTCGTCGTCACCGACATCGCCCTCGGCCACCGCTTCGCCCAACTCGCCCTCGACCAGGGGCTGGGAACGCGGGTGGCGCTGTGGCGGTGACCGGTCCGCACCCCGCCGGCACACCGACGCTGCCCGCCCACCCCGACCCCGACACCGACCGGCTCCTGGACAGCGGCCTGCTGCACGAACTGTCCTACGCCTTCGACGGCCCGTTCCACTTCCTGCTCCCGCACCGCTTCGACACCAACCTCACCGCCTTCCGCACCGCACTCCACGACGCCGGGGTGGCGGGGCGCGTGTACTACGCGAAGAAGGCCAACAAGGCCGCCGTCTGGGCGGAGCGCTGCGCCGCCCACGGCGCGGGCGTGGACGTGGCGAGCGCCCCGGAGCTGCGCGAAACCCTCGGACACGGCGTACGCGGCGAGCACATCGTCGTCACCGGACCGGCCAAGAGCGACGAACTGCTCCGGCTGGCCGCCCTTCAGGGCTGCCTGGTCGCGGTCGACGCCCTCGACGAACTCGACCTGCTCATCACGCTCGCCCTGACCGGCACCGCCCGCCCGGCCCGCCTGCTGCTGCGCCGCCTGCCTCCCGGGCAGCCGCACAGCCGCTTCGGGATGACGGCCGCCGAACTGGACACCGCGCTGGACCGGTGCGTACGCGCCGAGGGTGCCGTACGGATGGAGGGCTTCAGCTTCCACCTGTCCGGATACGCCGTCCGGCCACGCGCCGACCTCGCCGCGGACCTCGTCGGCCGCTGCCTGCGCGCGCGGGAACTGGGACTGCGGGCCGACCGGATCAGCATCGGCGGCGGCTTCGCCGTCGACTACAGCAGCGCGCACCACTGGCAGGCGTTCCTCGCCGCGCAGCGCCCCGCGCACTACCACGCGCACAAGACGTTCGAGGCCGACAGCTTCTACCCGTACCACTCGCCCGTCGCCGGAGCCGACGCCCTGCTCGCCATCCTGGACACCGTCCCCGTGGGCGGCCGCACCAGCCTGGCCGAACGGCTCAGGCAGACCGGCACGCTGCTGATGGCGGAGCCCGGCCGGGCCCTGCTCGACGGCGCCGGCGCGTCCGTCTTCCGCGTCCAGGGCGTCAAGGAACGCGACGGCTACCGGATCCTGACGGTCGACGGCACCAGCCTCAGCCTCTCCGAGCAGTGGTTCAACAGCGAGTACCTGCCCGATCCGTACCTGGTCACCCCGGACGGGCGGGCCCGGGGCGAGACGGTGCACCCGGCGTGCGTCGGCGGCGCGACCTGCCTGGAGTCCGACCTCCTCACCTGGCGCAAGGTCCCGTTGCCCGCCCGGCCCCGCGTCGGCGACCTGCTGGTCTACCCGAACACCGCCGGATACCAGATGGATTCGAACGAGTCCCCGTTCCACGACCTGCCGCTGCCGCCCAAGGTCGTCGTGGACCGCCTGGGCACCCGGCCCCGCTGGCGCCTCGACCGGCGCCCCGCCCGCTGAGGCGGGCACCCGGCCATCGGCCTCCGCACGACCCATGTGACCAGCCCTTCGCTGCCCAGGAGCCGCCCAGTGAACCAGGCCCCCACGCGCCCCGCCGTGGTCTCCCGCATCTCCGACCTCATCGGCTGCACCCCGCTGTTCGAGCTGTGCCGCACCGATACGGGCAGCCGCCTGCTCCTCAAACTGGAGATGTTCAACCCGACCGGCACCGCCAAGATCCGGATGGCCCGCCAGATGGTCCTGGACGCCGAGGCGCGCGGCGCACTGCGGCCCGGCGGCCGCATCGTCGAATCCACCTCCGGCAACACCGGCCTGGGCCTGGCGGTCATCGCCGCCGAACGCGGCTACACCTTCACCGCCGTCGTCGACCACCACGCCTGCACCGACAAACTGCGCGCCATGACGGCCCTGGGCACCCGGCTCGTCTACGCCCCGGACGACGGCACCGGCGAACTGGCCACCGCCGCCCGCGAGGAACTGGCCGGGGAACTGGCCCGCGGGCAGGACAACACCGTCTTCACCGAACAGCACAACAACCCCAGCAACGGCGTCGGTTACTTCCCCGTCGCCCACGAGCTCCACCAGGCCCTCGGCGGGCGGATCGACATCCTGATCGGCGCGGTGGGCACCGGCGGCGCCCTCTGCGGCACCACCCGCGAACTGCGCACCCTGGTCCCCGGCTGCCGCACGGTCGGCGTCGAACCCAAGGGCTCCATCGCCTTCGGCGGCCCCGCCCACGACTACTACCAGTCCGGCACCGGCACCCCCGAAGGTGCCGAGATCGGCGCGCTCGTCGACTTCGGCCTGATCGACGACGGCGTGAAGGTCGGCGACGCCGAGGCCTTCGCCACCGCCCGGGCCGTCGCCCGCGCCACCGGACTGCTCATCGGCGGCTCCGCCGGCGGCGTCGTCCACGAGGCCCTGAACCGGCTCCCCGCCGCCCGGCCCGGCACCACTATGGTCGCTCTGGTCAACGACGGCGGCGAGAAGTACCTGGACACCGTCTTCAACGACGACTGGATGCACGCCCGCGCGCTCCTCGACCGCGGCCTGGAACGCGAAGTCGACGAAACGCTCACCAAACTCCGCAGGATATGAGCCCGCCCATGCAGCCCACCACGCTCCTCCGCGACAGCCGCGCCCTGGCCGCCCTCGCCGTCCCGCTCGTCCTGACCCAGCTCGCGCAGGTCGCCCTGACGACCACCGACACCGTCATGATGGGCCTGCTCGGCACCACCGACCTCGCCGCCGGCGGCCTGGCCATCGTCATCTTCAACCAGCTGCGCACCATGGGCGTCGGCCTCGTCACCTCCGTCGGCAACGGGATCGCCGCCGCCGCGGCGCGCGCGGAGACGGCCCGGGAGCAACCGGAGCCTGGGGAGGAGGACGGCGAGACCCGTACGATCGTCCGCGCCGGCCTGGCCGTGGCGACCCTCGCCGGACTGGCGGGCGCCGTCCTGATGCTGCTCATCGGCCAGGCGCTCAGCTTGCTCGGCCAGGAGGCGGACGTCGTCGGCCGGGCGCGGACGATGCTGCTCGCCCTCGCGCCGGGCCTGCTGCCGTGCCTGTGGTTCCAGGCCGTCCGCCAGTTCACCGTGGGGATGCGGCGGCCGCAGGCGCTGCTGCGTATCACCGTCGTCTCCGTCGTCGTCAACGCGGCCCTCAACTGGGGCCTGATCCACGGCACCTGGGGGCTGCCCGAACTGGGCCTGCCCGGCGTGGGGGTGGCCACCACGCTCGTGTACTTCCTCTCCTTCGTGGCGCTGTACGCCGCCGCGAAGCGCGACCGGGTGCTCGGGCCGCACCTCAGCCTGAACATCGCCAGGGCCCACCGTGCCGCGGCCGGCCGTCTCGTCCGGCTCGGTGTGCCGATCGCCGCGACCTACGGGTCGGAGGCCGGGTTCTTCTCCGTCACGGCCCTGATGGCCGGCTCGTTCGGCAGCGCCGCGCTGGCCGCGCACACCGCCGTCAACCAGCTCGTCTACATCGTCTTCCAAGTTGCCGTCGGCCTCTCGCACGCGGCATCCATCAACGTCAGCCGCGAACTGGCCCTCGGCCGTACCGATACCGCGCTGCGCATCAAGAACACCGCACTGGCCTGTGCGGGCGCCGTCATGGCCGTCGTCGCGGTCGTCTACGTCACGCTGCCCGGACTGGTCCTCGGCCCGTTCTTCGACACCGGCGGGGGCCGGGACGCCGAAGCCGTCTCCATCGCCTCCCACCTGCTGCTGGTCGTCATGGTCCTGCAGTTCTTCGACTGCGCCCAGAACATCGGCGTCGGCCTCCTGCGCGGCCTCGACGACACCAAAGGCGGCTTCCGCATCACCCTCATCGGCTACTGGGCGGTGGGCCTGCCCGCCGCCTGGCTCCTGGGTTACGCCGCCGGGCTGCACACACTCGGCATCTGGCTCGGCCTCCTCACCGGCCTCGCCACCACCGCCGTCCTGCTGCTACGCCGCTACGGCGCGAGCCTGCGCGCCAGGGCAGCCGCCCCGCAGACCGTACAGACAGCATGAACGGCGCAACCGCGGGCAGTTTTGCGGGCCTGCCCTACGGCCACACCACCTTGCGGAAGGCATACGAACCGTCCGGCTTCAGCTCGACCAGCGCGAGCGGCTTGCCCTCCGGATCGCCGTGATCGTCGAACCGGATCGGTCCGCTCACGCCGTACACCGGCTTGCTGCCACTGATCTGCAACAGCATCTGGCGGGTGCTGCCGGTGGTGACCGGACTGCTGCCCTGCCGCCCCGCGCCGTCACGGATGGCCACACCGAGGGTGAACAGCGCGTCGTGGCCCATCATGGCCTGCCCGTCGGCCAGTTCGTCGTCCGTACGACGGATGTCCTTCCGGTAGGCGTCGCGGAACTGCGGCAGCGGATTGTCGGCGCCGGGATAGGCGTTCGCCCACTGGTCGGGATGGGCCAGTACGGTGTGGTGCACCGTGACGCGGCTGAGCTCCCACACCTTCCGGAACGCCTGGCGCGACTCGTAGCTTTCCGGCACGTCGAAGACGCCCACCGCGTCGTCCGCGGTGACCACCGTGGTCGGGCAGCGCCGGCCGGTCGCGGCCATCGCCTCGATGAAGATCCGCAGATCACGCCCCCGGCCCGCGAAGTACACGGCGTCCGGCCGGTCGGAGCACACGCGGTCGGCGAGGGCGGAGAAGGCGTTGGCGGTGGCGGGATCGTCCGCGCTGTAGGCCAGCCCGAGGTCGGTGACCTTCAGGCCGTGCCGCGCGGCGGCCGCGGTGAAGCCCCGGTACAGGGAGGTGCTGTAGATGTCCTGCTCACTGCGGTCCGAGATGGTCGTCACGCGGTACGGGCGCTGCCGACCGGGACGGTCCTGCAAGGCGCGCAGATGGCGGACCGCGGCCGACGCCTGGGCGGAGTTGGTCGCCGCCACCCGCCAGAATCCGGTCTGCCCCGGCTGGTTGATGGCGTCCGCGGTCACGGTCGAGCCCATCAGGGGAATCCTGGCCGCCCGCAGGGCGTCGATCGCCTGCTGGGTCGTCCGGCGGCTCTGCCCGAGGCCCGCCACGGCGACCAGGTGCTGATCGCCGTCCTTCATCTCCTTGAGCTGGTCCACCAGCGGCTCCCACTGCTGCGACCCGGCGCCGCTGTTCGCCAGCAGCAGCTTGATCTGCGGCGAGTCGCCGCGCCCGCCGCGCCGCGGGTCGTTCAGCTCCCGCTGCGCGAGGTAGGCGCCCTCCAGCTCCCGCCGTATGCTGTCGCGCCCCTTGTCGCCGACGCCCGGTGTCATCGGCTGGAGGTAGGCCACCGACACCCAGGGCCTGCCGGACCGCGCCACCCGCCGGTTCTCGGCGAGGATCTGCCGGGAGATGTCCCGCAGCGAGGCATCGAACACGTACGAGCCGTCGGTGACACCCACGCACTCGTTCCGCGGCCCCTGCTCGCGCACCCCGTCGGCACACCGCTCGAACGCCCTGTCGTACACCCAGTACCCGCCCACCCCCAGGGCCCCCGCCACCGCCACCGCGACGGCGGCCCGCAGCCACTTGCGGGGCTGCGGCCGCGGGGCCGCGAGCTGGTCCTCGCCACTCATCCGACGGTCACCAAGGCTTCCTCTCGTAGCCGGCCGCCCGCTGCCACAGCACGTCGTGGTCCGTCTCGTCGCTCAGCCGGCCACTCAGGGTCTGCAGTGCGTCGACGATCTTCGGATACAGCTCGGCCGCCGGATCGCCCAACGGGTCGGACCACAGCGACGCATAGGTATCGGACGCCGGGTGGGTGGTGATCCACCCGGCGACCAGCAGACGGGTGACCATCAGCCGCTCGGGCGGGCTCTGCGCCCGCGCGAGCCGGTGCTGGAACTCCGCGCCCGCGGAGCGGCCCAGCGCGTCCCCCTCCCAGCGGCGCGGCGCGCGCTGGATCCAGGACAGCTCCTCGCACCACGCCTGCGCCGAGCTGCCGCCCCCGCACACGTCGAGGAAGCGGGCATGCAGGTAGGCCACGGCCCCCTGGACGTCACCGCCCGCCAGCCGGTGGTAGGCGCCGACGCGTCCCGACTCCGCCGCGTACCGCAGGATTTCGTGCGTACGGTCCCACGGCGTGGCGGAAGCGTCGGTGGCGGACGCCGGAGCCAGCGACAGCCGGCCCAGCAGCAGGGTGCGCACCATGCCCGGGAGGGTGCTGTGCGGCTGCCCGTCGAAGGTGACCCGCTCGGCGTGCCGGTCGTCGTGGGCCAGCCCGCGCAGCAGCCGCGGCGGAGCCTCGGCCTGCCGCCACAGGTCGGTGGCGCTCGCGGCCTGCCCGAGGGTGACGGCGGCGGCCGCGCGGGGCAGAGCCCCGTCGACCAGCTCCCGCGGCAGATCCTGGAGCAGCAGTTCCAGCAGTTCGTCCGCGACGGAGTGCGGCCCTTCGGGCGCCAGCACCATGCGCAGCCGCCTTCCGCACGGCACCTCCGGCGCGAAGTCCTCCAGCGCGTCCAGCACCGTGCCGGTCGCGGCCGGGTGGCCGCGCGTCAGCTCGTGAACCGTACGGCCCAGCCAGGCCACCGGGTGCGTGATGCCCGCCAGCGCGGCCCGCGGCATCCGCTTCGCGTACGGAGCGGCCTGCTCCCGCACCTCGGCCCGGTCCAACGGACGCAACTGCGCCACCTCCAGCCTGGCACCGCCGCCGGGCCGGGCCACCACCCGCGGCACGAACAGCTCCGGCCCGTCCTCCCGCTCCGGCGGCTGCCAGCACGACAGATAGCCGCCGAGCTGCCGGGGGCCCTGCTCCAGCTGCCGCAGCACGTCCGGCGCGCGGCGTGCGCTCGCCACGACGACCAGCGGGTCCGGCTGCTCCGGCCGTTCCGGCCCGGCGGCCCGCGCCTCGACCAGGGCCCGGAGGAAGGTGTCCCCCAGTTCACTGTCGGCGTTGTCCAGCAGCACCAGGCAGCGCAGGGTGCGGGCGCGGTCGCCGCCGTGCCGGGTGTACGCACCCTGGAGGTCGGCGAGGAACGCCTGGAGCAGCACCGACTCGGCGCGCTCCCGCTGGGCCGCCGTGCCGTGCCGGAAGTGCTGGTTCAGCTCGACGAGGGCGTCCGCCGGGACCTGGGGCCGGGAGCCGCCGCGCGGTACCCGGCCCACCCGCCGGTGCACGCCCCACCACACCCGGGCCCGCTGCCACCCCTGTATCAGCGGTACGACCGCCGCCGACCAGCCGGGCAGCCCCATCGGCACGCCGACCGACGCCACCAGTTCCCGCAGCACCGCCAGGGAGTGGTCCTCCGCCCGGCCCGTCCGCAGCGCCTCGCGCATCTGGCCCAGCGCGGCGTCCCTGCTCTCCGGGTCGGCCTCGGCGGACAGCGCCATCAGCAGGACGGCGAAGGACGGCAGGGCGAGCGGCGGGAAGTCCGGCCGGCGGGCGTTGAGCTGGAAGGCGATACGGGCCAGGACGTCGACGGGGTGGTGCACCCCGTCGTCGAGCGCCGCGAGGTCCAGGGCGGCCAGCGGTGCCCGGCGGCCCCAGTTCTCCAGCCGCCCCGCCAGCGCGGTCTTGCCGCTGCCGCGGGGTCCGAGCAGCAGCAGGGCCGGGTACCGGGTGTGCTCGCCGCGGGCCCGGACGAGCCGTTGGCCGACGAACTCCCGGATCATCAGATCACGTCGGGACTGCACCGTGCCGTGCCCCCTCGTGGTCACCGTCGTGAAGGACCAGGATGCAGCAACCGGGTGCGTGCGAAGGGTGGTTCGGGAGCAGTGGTGACCACTGGGTCATATGAGGCCGGTGAGGAAAAGGCGAGACGTATGGTCCGCGTCGGACGCGAGAGGAAGGTGCGATGCGGGTCTCGGCAGCGGCTCGTCCTCAGTAGCGGCTCCCGGGAATGCCGGCGTCACGCGGGCCGTACGGGGCGGAGTCCAGCCAGCGCCCGGCGCGGCCGTACCGGGGAGCCGCGGCGGCCGCCAGGCGCTGGGTGGCGCGCTGCCAGGGGGTGCGGGCGGTGAGGTGCGCCAGGGCGCGCCCGGCCGCCCGGCGGTTGAGCAGCGCGGCCCGGTGCCGGTCGGTCGCGAAACCGGCCACATCGCCGGTGACCAGGGCGGCCGCGGCCGCCGCGGCGTCGGCGACGCCCGAGTTCAGGCCCCGCGCGCCGAAGGGGGCGAAGAGATGCCCGGCCTCCCCGGCGAGCAGCACCCGGCCGTGCGGGTCGGTGAGGGCGTCGGCGACCGCCTGCTGGAAGCGGTAATGCGAGGACCAGGTGACGGCGCAGGCGTGGCCGTCCGGCAGCAGACCGGGCAGCCAGTCCGCCGCGGCCCCGGCGAGCGCCTCCGGGTCGTCGTCCGGCCGGCACTGCACATCCACGCGCAGCCCGCCGCGGAACGGCACGGTCAGCACATTGCGCCCGGCCATGCGCGGATCGAGGTAGTGGAACGCCCGCTCGTGCGGCAGCGGGTGCCCGGGGTCGTCGGCGACGTCGAGCACGAGGAACGCGTGCGGTGAGCGGGGCCCGTGCAGCCGTACCCCAATGGCTTGGCGCACGGCGGATCTGGCCCCGTCACAGCCGACGGCGTACGCGGCACGGTGCTCGGCCTCCGCAGTGCGCACCCGTACGCCGTCCGGGCCGGCGGCGAGACCGGTGACCGGCGTCTCCCAGTGGATGACCGCCCCGGCCCGGTGGCAGGCAGCGCGCAGCAGTTCCTCCATGACCGGCTGCGGGAGGCTGGAGAACGGCGCGCGGTCCGCCGGGGGCGGGGTGTACGTACGGCGGTGGACCTCCCGGCCCGCGAAGGAGGTGCGTCTCGCGCCCCAGACCAGCCCGTTGCCGACCAGGTCCCTGCCCAGCGCCGGGTCGGCGGCGGCGAGCGTGGCCAGCGACTGCCGGTGCAGGAAGATCGCCCGGCTGCCGGGCCGGGGCGCGTGCTCCGCCGCCGCCTCCAGGACGGTGACGGGCAGTCCGTGGGCGCGCAGCAGCAGGGCGGTGGCCAGCCCGACCGGGCCCGCGCCCACGACGAGGACGTGCGGTGTCGCGGTGGTGTCCATGACGGTCTCCTAACGGGGCAGCCGGCCGCGCGCGACCTTGCCGCCCGCGGTGGTGGGGAGTTCGGGCAGGAACGTCGTACGGCGGGGAATCTTGTACGGGGCCAGTTGCGCCCGGCAGTGGGCGAGGATCGCCGCCTCGTCGGCCGGCCGGCCCGCCACGGTGGCGATCCAGGCCTGCGGGGACTCGCCCCGCACGGCGTCCGGCATGGCGGTGACGGCGACCGCGGCCACGGCCGGATGATTGGCGATCACCCGTTCCACCTCGGCCGGGTAGACCGTGTAACCGCCGCACAGGATCACGTCCTTGAGGCGGTCCAGGACGGTGACGCCGCCGTCGTCCGTCACCCGCCCGACGTCCCCGGTGCGCAGTTCCCCGCCGGGTGTCAGGACCCGTGCGGTGACCTCGGGGGCGCCCAGATAGCCGGGGGTGACGAAGGGCGCGCGGACCAGCAGTTCCCCGTCCTCGCCTGTACGGACCGCGGCGTCCGGCACGGGCGGGCCCGCGGTGCCCGGGTGCCGCGGGTCGTCAGCGGGGGTGAGCGAGGCCAGGCCGGCCAGTTCGGTCATGCCCCAGCCTTCGGCGAAGACGGCGCCGGACCGCTCCTGCCAGGCGCCGGCGAGCTGTGCGCCGGCGGGCTGGCCCGCGGAGAGCGAACAGCGCACCGACTCCAGCGGCAGCCCCGCGCGGGCCAGCAGCCGCCGGTACATCGTCGGCACCCCGGCCAGCACGGTGGGGCGGTGGCGGCGCAGCGCCTCGGCGACCGTCTCCTCGGTGAAGCGGGTGAGGAGGACGAGAGTGGCCCCCGCGGACAGTGCGGCGTTCAGCACGTTGGTGCCGTACGTGTGGGCCAGTGGCAGCGGGCTGAGCACCGTGTCGCCGGGCCCCAGCGCGAGGCGCCGGGCGATGTTCTCCCCGCCGAGCCGTACCGCGCACCGGGACTGGAGCGCTCCCTTGGGGCGTCCGGTCGTGCCGGAGGTGTAGGCGATGGTCGCGATGCCGGCGAGGTCGACGGCGGGGGAGCGGGGCGGGCCCGGTGGCGGGCGGCCGGGTTCCTCGGAGGTGAGGAGGAGGGCGGCGGCGCTGTCGCCGGCCGCGTGGTCGATCTCGTCCGGCGCGGACGCGGCGTTCAGCGGAACGCTCACCGCGCCCAGCTCCGCCAGCGCGAGGTAATCGACGACCCAGTGGCGGCCGTTGGGGCGGCAGAGCAGGGCCCGGTCGCCGGGGCGCAGGCCCGCCGCGGTGAGTTCGGCGGCCCGGCCGGTGACCGTGGCGCGCAGCGCCTGGCGGGTGAGGGACCCCTGTTCGTCGATGAGGGCGATGTCGGGGCGCTGTCGGTACGACATGAGAGGCTCGCTTTCGTACGGAGTAAGGGAGTTGGGCAGGGAGGGCGGGTCAGGGCGTCGGCTGCCAGGCGGACGCGGCGGCATGGACCGTCCGCAGCACCTCGGCCGGGGTGCGGCCGCTCTCGTCGAGCAGCAGACCGCCGGGACGGCTGCCCACCGAGTAGTGGGTGTCGAAGAACGTGTCGATCTCGGCCGCCGCCGTGGCCCCGCCGGGCCGGGGTGCGCAGACCCACGTCACCGGGGTGCCGGTGGAGGCCACGGCCTCGATCAGCGCGGGCAGCTCGGCCACGATCCGCTCCGGGGCGAGCCGTACGGCCAGTAGCAGCCGGCCGGGCACCCGGCCCGCGTTGAGCGCCGCACACCGCGCGGCGACCGCTCGGGGATGACAGCCCGGCCGGGGGCACAGCCCGGCCACGGCGCCGGGCGGCGGCACACGGTCGCCGTCGGCCGTCCACCGGACCTGGCCGGCGATGGCCGGCGGGCAGGTGTCGAGGAACGCCATCAGCTGCGGGAAGTCGCCCAGCCAGGTGTGCGGGCGGGCAGCCGCCCGGTACTCCTCGGCGACCCGGCGCGCCTCCCGTGGCAGCACGGCCGGCGGGGCATGCCCGCCGGTCACGACGGTGACGGGGACGCCGGCCACGTGGTGGACCAGCGCGGACGCCGCTGTCGTCAGCGCTCCGGTCGCATGGCGCCCGAGGTGCAGGAGGAACGCTTCACCGCCCACCGTCGGGGCCAGCGCCGGATGCGGATCCGGTACGGCGGGCCCGGCGCGCCCGATCTCCTCGGTGAGCGGACGCGGGCGGCCCAGGAGCCGATCCCGCGTGGGTGGTGACGGCACGACGACCGGCGGTGGCCGGACCGGCTCCGGGCCGTCGCGCCCGGAGCTCTCCGGATCGGCGGGCACCAGACGCGGGTTGAACAGCTCGCGGATGAACAGCCAGGGCCGGTCACCGTCGAGCACCACGTACGACTTGAACACGGCGGGCCGGACCCGGCCGTCGTGTTCCCACCCGGCCACGCCGACCTCCACCAGCCGCCGGGTGCGCATCGCCCCGGCGGCCCGCAGCCCGTAACCGATCGGCGTACGGCCGCTGGTGAGGCACGCGGCCAGCGCCGGGTCGTCGGGGACCAGCCCGACCACGGTGTTGAGCGAGACGGGGGTGAGCGCGGCGTCGGCCAGCGCGGAGCGGCGCACCAGGACCTGTTCGTCCCGGCCCAGGCTCAGACAGCGGCGGGTCAGCGCGTCCTGCGCGGCGGCGGGCGCGGTGCCCTGGTGCAGGACGCGCAGCCGCAGGGGCGTGGCGAGCGCGGACTCCAGCAGGGTGGTGGTCAGCCCGTCGCTGGCGAGCAGCATCCGGGTCAGCGGACTGCCGAACCGGGCGACGTCACCGAGGTCGAAGGGCCGCGGGGCCGGCCGGTCCGGGGACCGGCCGGCGGTGGCACAGCCGTCCGGCGGGCGGCGGTCGGTACTGGGGTAGCGGAGTGGGGTGAACACGGTCAGGTCCTTTCCGGGAGCGGGGCGGAACCGGGGGCGGCCGCCGCCCGGCGGGGGCGGGTGCAGGAGGTGCGGCGGCGGGCGCGTGCCGCGCCGGCCAGTTCCCGCAGCAGCCGGGCGGTGTCGCTCCAGCCGATGCACGCGTCGGTGACGCTCTGTCCGAAGACCAGCTGACGGCCGGCGCCGGCGTCCTGGCGGCCGGGCACGAGGAAGCTCTCCAGGAGCACGCCGCGTACGGTGGTGTCGCCGTCGGCGATCCGTACCGCGAGGTCCTCGACGACCGCGTGCTGCCGCTCGTGCTGCTTGCCGCTGTTGCCGTGGCTGGCGTCCACGACGACTCGGACCGGCAGCCCGGCACCGGCGAGCAGGTCCGCGGCCCGGCGGACGTGTGCCGCACCGTAGTTGGGGCCGTCGGTGCCGCCGCGCAGGACGACGTGGCAGTCCCGGTTGCCGCTGGTGCGCAGCAGGGCCACCGGTCCGGCGCCGGAGACGCCGAGGAAGGTGTGCGGTGCGGCCGCGGCCCGTACGCCGTCGACCGCGACCTGGACCGAGCCGTCCGTGCCGTTCTTGACGCCGACCGGCATCGGCAGGCCGCTGGCCAGGTCACGGTGCACCTGGCTGGCCGCTGTCCGGGCTCCGACGGAGCCCCAGGCGACGACGTCGGACAGGTACGCCGGGGTGGCCGGGTTGACCCATTCGCAGCCCACCGGCAGTCCCGACTCGGCGATGTCGAGCATCAGGGACCGGGCCTCGGCCAGGCCGCGGCCGAGGTCGGCGCCGCCGTCCAGGCCGGGGTCGCCGACCAGGCCGGGCCAGCCGAGGCAGGAGCGCGGTTTCTCGACGTAGACCCGCATCACGACGAGCAGGTCGTCCGCCAGTCCGGCCGCCGCGTCCCGCAGCCGGGACGCGTAGTCGAGGGCGGCCGCCCGGTCGTGCACGGAGCACGGCCCGACGATGACGAGCAGCCGGTCGTCCCGGCCGTCGAGGACCCGTACGGCGTCGTGCCGGGCGGTCATGACGGTGTGCGCGGCGTGGTAGGCCAGCGGCAGCCGCTCGCACAGCTGCGCCGGGCTCTCCACGGGGAGGACGCGGGTCTGGCCGCCGGTGGGACGGACCCGGCGTCCGTCGCGGTGACGGAGGCGTGGGGTGTCCGGGACGGCTGTCGGGGTGGTCATGGTGGTTCGCTCCTTCGGTGCGGTGCGGGCGGTGTCCTGTGGAGTGGCGGGCGGGTACGTCATGACGAGTGACCTCCGTGACCCCCATGGCCCCCTGGGCCCCCGTGGCCGCCGCCGTGCATTCCGGGGTGCATGTCCATCACCGGGCCGGGCATGACCGTGAACGGGCGCATCATCGACTCGTCCTCGTGTTCGAGGATGTGGCAGTGGTACATGTAGCGGCCCGAGCCGCCGTCGAACTGCCCCAGCACGGACACCAGCTGGCCGGACCCGGCGGGCGCCGGCCTGGTGTCGCCGACCCGCACGGTGTCCTTCCAGCCGAGGTCGGCGCCCTCGACGGGCAGGTCCCCGGTGAAGATGACGGGGGTGACGGTGCCGTGGCCGCGCACCGTGCCGTCGCCGTGGTACAGCCGCTGGAAACCGCGGGCGTCGTAGTTCTGCCGCCGGGTCTCCTGGAAGCGGATCAGATGGATGTGGAAGGGGTGCACGGGACCGCCCAGGTTCAGCACGTTCCACTGCTCCCAGCCGCCTTCGCGCGCCATGATCGTGGTGGTGTCGTTGAACATCTCGGCGACCCGGCGCAGCGTCAGCAGGGGCTGTCCCGGCCGCTGCACCTGCACGACGCCGTCGCTGGGGATCTCCACCGACGAGGCGTCCTCGACGGTCTCCATCTCCCACATCATCGGCATCCCGGTCGCGGCGGGCGGGGTCAGCACGATCCACCGGTGCTCGTGGTCGGGGGCCGTGGCGTGGCTCAGCCGTACGTAGGACGGGCTGATCCGGTCCGGCAGGGTGAACGGGTCGTCCGCCGCCTCGTCCGCGATCCGGAACTGCAGCACCTCGGGCGCGGGCGCCGGGCCGGGCGGGTTGGTCGCGGTGTCGGCCCAGTGGACGCGCATCCCCCGCAGTACGGAGAAGTCGGCCAGCACGTCGGCGCGTTCGGCGGGTGCCAGGGTCAGGCCCCCGTCCGGCAGTGGCTCCGGCTCGGGCAGCAGCCCGCTGTCCGTACCGATCTGGCGGAACGCGCGGGCGACCAGTTCCGGGTCGACCGGCGTGCCGTCCTCGTGACACAGGCGCAGGGTGAAGAACCGCGCGTTGGAGCCGTTGACGATCCGGAAGCGGTACCAGCGCGCGGCCACCTCCAGGTGCGGCTGGACGACGCCGTTGACGACGTTGTACGGGCCGAAGAACGGCCGGGGCACGTCCTGGGCGTCCCGCAGGACCTTGTGCATCAGCACGCCGGTCGGGCGGCCCTTCCAGTCGGTGTCCACGTTGCGGTCGCACAGGACGAGCGGGATCTCACGGTCGCCGTCCGGCAGGCCGAGCGCCGCCTCCTCCGCGTCCCGTATCCAGTACATGCCGGCCAGACCCGTCATCACGTTCAGCGCGGTGATGTTCATGGCGTGGTCGTGGTACCAGAGGGTGCAGGACGCCTGGTCGTTGACGTACTCGGAGAGCTGGGTCTCGCCCGGCGGCACCGCGTTGTCGGTCCAGCCGTCGTTGACACCGCCGGTCCGCGCGCCGTGCAGATGCACCACGGTCCACGGGGGCAGTGCGGCCACCTTGCGGTCGAAGGTGTCGGCCGCCGGGTCGTACCCGGGGCGCATGGTGTTCGCCGGCACCCGGGTCTCCACCTTGATCAGGGGGTACGGGCCGCTCAGCCCGTTCTCCCAGGACACCCGCAGCCGGGTGCCGCGCCGCACCTCGACGGTCGGCCCGGGGACCTGGCCCTCGTACGCCCACATCAGCGACGGGGGAAGTTGCGAGTGCAACGGAACATGGACGGGACGGGTCCGTACGGTCAGCTCCGCGCGGCCGGTCTCCGGGTCGGGCTCCGGCCGCAGGACCGGCGGAATCCGCAGCGGGTCCAGGAACGGTTCCAGGGCCGGGGGCTCGGGGGCGGCAGGGGTCTGCGGGATCACCGGGGCTTTCGGGGCCGGAGAGGTCTCCGGGGTCGTCGGCGTCGCCGGTGCCCCGGGGGCCGTCGGGAGCACGGGGGCCGTCGGGGAGGCGGCCGGGGGAGCCGGTTCGGTGAGTACGGCCGGTTCGGTGGCGGCGGCCGCCGGGGTGGGGGTTTCGATCAGCTCAGGCATCTCGGGGGCTCTTTTCCGGGAGCTGGAAAGGTTGACTCCCTCACCGTGCGCCCCGGCAGCCCCGCACCACATCGGGGAAAACACGGGCCCGACTACTGAACCGGTACGGATACGGAGGAGCGCGCTACTGAGCCCGGCGCCCCCGTGCCGCCCCCCCCGGCCCCCGTACGCCCCTCAGCCCTCCGGCCCCCACACCCCCGCCAGCTTCCCCGCCACCGCCGCCCGCGACGACACCCCGAGCTTCGCGAAGACGTGCGCCACATGCGTTTCGACCGTCCGCGGGCTCAGAAACAGCCGTTCCGCGATCCGCTGATTGCTGAACCCCTGCCGGACCAGCTCGGCCACCTCCGCCTCCCGCCGCGACAGCCGCCCGTCCGCCCGCGTCGCCGTCCGCCCGGTCCGTACGCCCAGCCGCCGCTGTTCGCGTACGGTCCGGGCGTGCAGGCCCAGCGCTCCGCACGTGCCGAAGACCTCCGCCGCCCGCGCCAGCTCCGTACGCGCCGCGGACTTCTGCCCGCAGCGGGCGTGCGCGGTACCGGCCCGCAGCCAGGCCCGCGCCGCGGACAGCCGCTCGCCCGACGCCTCGAACAGCTCCGCCGCCCGGACCGCGCCGTGTGCCGCCGCGTCCGGGTCGCCCTCCTGCTCCGCGTGGGCCCGCGCCAGCACCGCGTGCCCCGATCCCGTACCGCCGCCGGGGACCGCCGCGGCCCGGTCCGCCCAGCCCGCCGCCGCTTCGGGCCGGCCGCGCTCGGCCTCCGCGTCGGCCATCGCCTCGCAGCACACCAGCAGGCAGCTGCGTTCCAGCAGCGGGGAGACGAACGCGTCGCACGCGTCCAGCACCTCCGTGCCGCCCGCGTCCACCTCCTGCAGCCCCACCAGCGCCAGCCCGCGGCCGACGACGCCGAGCCGCGCCCACCACTCCCGGCGGCCGTCCGCATGCCGGATCGCCTCGTCGGCGAGGGCCAGGGCGGCGGCGGAGTCGCCCGTCCAGCGGACCATCAGCGACTTGACGGCCAGCGCCAGCGCCACGCACTCGTCGGAGCCCAGCAGCCGCGCCGCGTCCAGTGCGTCCTCGGCCCGGTCCACGGCCTCCGCGAGCCGTCCCGTCCGTCCGTACGTGAACGCCTGCGCGGTCAGGATCCAGGGCGACAGATAGCTCTGGCCGGTGGCGTTGGCGATGGCCAGACTCCGCTCGACCAAGCGGGCGGCCTGCGGCAGCCGGCCCATCATCGCGTCGATCCAGCACAGGAAGGACAGCGACTCCAGCCACGGCGCCAGCTCGGCGTCGGTGGCCTCTTCCGTCAGCCGCTCGGCCTTGGCGGCCAGCTCGTGCGCGGTGTCCAGGTCACCCGCGCCGTAGGTGCAGCCGAGGCGGAGTGTCACCAGCGGCACCCAGTCGTCGGGCGCGCCGCCGGCCGCCTCGGCGCCGCCGCCGGGCCGGGACAGCACGGCGGTCAGCCGGTCCAACTGCTCGGCGGCGCCCGGGTAATCGGCACGGATGAGACTGTCGCCGATCAGCTGGAGGTGCAGCGGGACCGCGTCCGCCGCGTGCTCCGGCGGCACCCGGCCCAGCTCCGACCGGAGCAGGGCGCGGCCTTCCGCCTGCCGGTTGAGCAGCCGTTCCAGGATGGCGCAGAACCGGGCGGCGCGGGCCCGCTGCGCCCAGGCGTCCGGCGGCAGCAGCCGCAGCACCTCCAGCGCGGTGTCCCGGCCCTGGACGAGCCGCCCGCCGACGCCCTGGAGCCGGGCCAGCTCCACGAGCAGGGAGAGCCTGTCGGGCGCGGGACCGGCCGCCGTGCCGCCTGGATTCTCGGGCAGCAGGTCCAGGGCGGTGCGCAGCCACTGGGCGGCGGTCGCGGGGGACTGGTAGGCGCTCGCGCGGGCCGCCTCGACGAGCACGCCGACGGACAGCAGGTCCCCGAACCGTGCCGAGCGGGCGATGTGCCGGGCGCGGGTGACGGTGGGCGCGTCGCGCTCGTCCAGGGCGGCGGCCACGCGTGCGTGCGCGGCGACCCGCCAGCCCGCGCCGGAGGAGGCGTACGCGAGGTGCCGGACGACGGGGTGGCGGAAGCGGAAGCGGCCCGGGGCGGGCGCGCAGCGCACCACGTCCCGCAGCGCCAGTTCGTCGAGGGCCGCCAGCGCCTCCGCCTCGGTCGTCGGCGCGGCGACGGCCACCATGCCCGGCTCGAACTCGTCCCCGAGGGTGGCGGCGGCCTGGGCGGCCAGCCGTGCGCCGGCGGGGAGCGCGGCCAGTTCGGCGGCGAGGGCTTCGCGTACCGCGGCCGGCAGCAGCCCGCCGTCGTCGATCGGGGCGGCGCCCCCGGCGGGCGTGGCGGCGTCCGGCGCGGAGCGGGCCAGCGCCTCCAGGTACAGCGGGTTGCCGCCGCTGGCCTCGTACAGCGCGCGGCGGCGCCGGGCACCGACGGACGGGCCGAGGAACTCACCGGCCTCCCGGAGGGTGAGCGGCGCGACCTCGATACGGGTGCGCAGTCCCGGCGCCGCGTCGGCGAGGGCGGCGGTGAGCCGGGGGCCTGCCTGGCGCGTGCGGTAGGTGACGGCGAGCAGGAGGGGGCCGCGCGGCGGGTGCCGGGCGAGGTGGGCGAGCAGCTCCACCGACCCCTCGTCGGCCCAGTGCACATCGTCCAGCAGCACCGCGAGGCCGCCGGGGTCCGCGAGGGCCTCCAGCAGGAGCCGTACGGCGCGGTGCACGCGGTAGCGGTTGAGGCCGGTGCTCGGGGCCGCCGCGGGGTCCGGGGCCGGCCGGTCCGCCGACAGGGCGGGGAAGATGTCGGCGAGCAGCCGCGCGCTCTCCGCGTCCAGGGCCGCGCGCACCTGCTCGGCCCGGCTCTCCACCTGGTCGTCCAGGGCGTCCACGGCCAGCGAGAGGGGGACGTCGTTCTCGTACTCGGTGCCCCGGCCGCGCAGCACGGTCAGCCCGTGCCGCTGTGCGGCGCCGGCGGTCTCGCCGAGCAGTCTGGTCTTGCCCGCCCCCGGGTCGCCGGTCAGTTCGACGAGCCGGAACTCGCCCGCCGCGGCCCGCTCCGCTTCCGTGCCGAGGAGCCGTACGACCTCTGAACGGCCGACGAGCGCGCGGTTGCCGTGGGGCGGTACAGGGCTGTCGGGCATCGGGCGGGCCGGTTTCGTTCGGGTGGGGTGGGCGGGTGAACGGCGGAGGTCGCCCCAATGGAATATTTTGGTCTACAGAGACTATTCGGGCAATTTGTCGGGGTGGCGGGGGGCTGAGGAGGGCCGGTCCCGTATGCAGCGCCGCATCCCCCTGTTCACCAGCGAAGGCGTCCGTGACGCCGAGGTCACCGTGCACCCGTTCGCGGCCGGCGACGGACTGGGCCTGACCCTGACCCGCTACCGCCGCGCGCCGGCCGCCGGTCCCGCACCCGCCACCCGCCCCGCACCGGCCGACGCGGTGCTGCTCGTACACGGTCTGACCACGTCGAGCGACATGTTCGTGATGCCCGAGCACGACGACCTCACCACCCACCTGCTCGACCACGGCTACCCCGACGTCTGGGCCCTCGACCACCGGATGAGCAACCGCTTCCCGTACGACCTGGCCGCCCACCGCTTCACCCTCGACGACGTCGCCCTGCACGACTTCCCCGCCGCGTTCGCCGAGATCCGGGCGCACATCGGCCCGGCGGCCCGGCTGCACGTGATCGCGCACTGCCTGGGCGGGGTGACCTTCGCGATGAGCCTGGCCGCCGGCCTCGTCACCGGCGTGACCAGCGCGGTCATCAACAGCTCTGCCCTCGTCCTGCGGCCGCCCCGGTGGTCCCGCTGCAAGCTCTACGTCGTCCCCGGCCTGACCGAGTACGTGCTCGGCCTGCCCTACCTCAACCCCGCCTGGCCGCAGGACGCCCCGTTCACCCGCGGCCGCATGATCGCCCGGCTGGTGTCGCTCTTCCACCCCGAATGCCGGGTGCCCTCCTGCCACATGGTGAGCGCGATGTGGGGTTCCGGGCGGCCCGCGCTGTACGACCACGCCCTGATGTCACCGGTCACCCACGAGCGTGCGGCGGACCTGTTCGGAGCCACCGGCCTGCACTATTACCGGCACATCCGGGCGATCGTCCGGGCCGGCCGGGCCGTCAAGTACCGGCCCGGCGACCCGGCGTACCGCGAACTGCCCGACGATTACCTGGAGGCGGCGGCCGGTCTGACCACCCCGCTCCTGCTGACCACCGGCGACCGCAACCACGTCATGGCCGACTCCAACCCCGCCTGCCAGCGCGAACTGGCGGCCCGCGCACCCGGCGTCTCCCGTCTGCACCGCTTCCCGGGCTACGGCCACCAGGACGTCTTCATGGGCAAGGACAGCGCCCGCGACGTCTTCCCGCACCTGACGGCCTTCCTGGACGCGCACTGAGCCCCCCGCCGGAAGCCCGCGCTATCGCCCCTGCCCGTACACCCCCCACAGCTCCCCGGCGAAGAACTCCCCGAACCGGGCGAGCGCGGCCAGCGGAGCGGCCCCCGTCGCGCGCATGGAGGCCAGCTGCCGCACGAAGCCCAGACGCCCCACGCGCACCACACCGGTACCGAGCGGTGCCCGCGCGGGCTCCTCACCCGGCGCGAGCCGGCCCTGGTGGAGCTCGACCGCCAGGGTGGTCGTGTCAGCCCACAGGTCGGGTCCCGGGTCGTCACCCATCTCCTTGCGGCCGGTGAGGGTCAGCGGGCGGCCCTGCGGCCCGTCCAGGTGGAGGTGGTAGAGCATCCGCCGGTGCCCCGGCAGCCCGCCCGGTACGAAGAGGTTGAACCAGCCCTCCCGTACGGACAGCCGGCCGCCCAGCGGGTCGCAGTCCACCGTCCCGCGTACGGCGGCCCGGTGGTCCGGCGAGTCGATGAAGGCGTCCACGTCGTCGACGGTGACGGTCAGGCGCAGGACGAGCCCCGGCCCGTCGGCCAGCGCGCCGCGCATGACCTCGGCGAACGTCAGGGCCGTGGCCGGTGCCGGGGCGGGGCGGTGCGCGCGCCGGGACGGCCGGTTCTCCAGCAGCCGGGTGCTCATCCGGTCCGCCAGCGCCGCGATCGTCAGCGACGGGTTCACCCCGACCGGTCCGGGCAGCGCCGCCGCGTCCGCCACGTACAGGCGGGGGTGCCCGAACACCTCGCCGTACGGGTCGCAGACGGCCTCCTCCGGGCGGTCGCCGAGGGGCGCGCCGCCCACCGGATGGACGGTGACGACCCGCCGCCACCACCAGAGGGGATTGTCCAGGTGGCCCGCGCCCATCGCGTCGGCGAGCCGCCGCATCGTGGTGCGGACGCCTTCGTAGTACGCCCGGCTGGTGGCGGTGGTCCACCGGACGTCCAGCCGGCCGTCCCGCAGCCCCATCACCCCGTCGGGCACGTCCCGGCCGACGCCCAGCAGCGGCAGCACCCCGGGGAAGCCCTTGCCGGCCCCGAGCAGGGCGGCGATCTCACCGGAGAGGTTGCTGTCCGGCGAGCCGAGGACATGATCCCGCGCCAGTCCGGCGGCGAACGCGGCCAGCCGCCCGGCGCCCCCGGCGAGCCGCACGCCCTCCGCGAGCCAGTTCAGGAAGCCGGGGTATCCGCCGTCCTGGACGATGTGCCCGCGCCCCGCGCCGCCGTCCGCCTCGCCCACCACGCCGGTGATCACCGGCCCGCGGTCCGGGCGCGGCACCGGTGTCCCGTCCCGGCCGTACAGGAAGGTCAGCAGGTCACCGTTGCCGCAGAACCGGGTACCGAGCGCCGGGCCCAGGCCGGGCAGCCGCGCCCGGTTGGCCAGCAGCAGGTGGACCGTGCCGTACGTGCCCGCCGCCAGGACCAGCCGGCCGCAGTCGATGTGGCGCCGCGGCAGGTCGGCGGTGCGTACCGGCGGTCCCGCGCCGTCCATGTCGTGCACGACGTATCCCACGCGGTATCCGCCGCCCTCCAACGGCTCCACCGTCACGGCCTGGTGCCCGGTCCGCAGATCGGCGCCGTGGTGGCGCGCGGCGGACAGATACGTGTGGTCGAGAGTGTTCTTCGCGCCGTTGTTGCAGCCCAGGTCGCACTCACCGGTGAGCGCGCAGGTGCCGCGCGGCACGCCGTGGAGATTGCCGTACGGCTCGTCAGCGAGCGACAGACCCGGGCCGGGCGGCGCGCCGGGACGAGGGGCGAAGCTGACCGCGAGCGGCGCCGGTGACCACGGCAGCCCCGCCCGCCCGGCCGCCTCCCGCAGCGCCCGCGTCTTCGGTGTACGGGCGTACGGCTCGGTGTCGGCCGGGTAGGGGACCGGGCGCAGTACGGACTCGACCGCGTCATAGTGCGGGTCGAGGTCCGCGCGGGTCAGCGGCCAGGATTCATGGCCGCCACCGGGCAGTTCCTCCCGTGCCACGAACCAGTGCGGCTCCTTGCGCAGCAGCACATTGGCGTAGATGAGTGAGCCGCCGCCCAGCCCGGAGGAGACGAGGGAGTCGCAGCCCCGGAACCGCCAGACGTCGAACAGGCCGTACAGCCCCTCACTCGGGTCCCACAGGGCCCGCCCCAGCTCCGCCGGCGCCCGGGGAAAACTCCCCGGCGGATACGCCCGTCCGCGCTCCAGAACGACGACGGACAGACCCGCCTCCGCCAGCCGGTACGCCGCCACCGACCCGCCGAAACCGGAGCCGACGACCAGCGCGCCGACCCGCTCGGGGCGCCCCGCCCCGCTGTCCGGCGACGCCTCGGCCACGTTCCGTCCCTCCAGCTCGGCGACGGCCGCGCGGACCCGCGGCGGCCGGCCCTCCCAGTAGAGCAACGGACCACCGCGCGCACATCCGGAACCCGGTGCCGATCGGCGGGGAGGCGGGAAGACCGGGTGCCGGGAGGTGTGGAACACCAACGCCTGGACAGAAGACCCGCACCAGTGCTTCGGAAACGCAGGCACCCGCGAGGGGTCACACGTCTGACGCTTTCCGCCGCGTGCCCTCGCGAGCCGTACGAACGCACCACAGCGTTTGAAGGAGGGCCCGCCATGGCCACCACCGCACCCGCACGCCGCGAGCGCCGCCACACCGCCCCGGACACCGCCGAGGACCTCCGCCTCCTGGCCGGACTGCCCGACGGCGCGCGCCGGACCGGCGTCCGACGGCGGGTGATCGCCGCCTGGCTCCCGATGGCCCACCGCCTGGCCCACCGCCTGCGCGACCGCGGCGAGAACCTCGACGACCTGCGGCAGGTCGCCGCCCTCGGCCTGGTCAAGGCCGTCGACCGTTTCGACCCCGAACGCGCCGACGCCTTCGAGACCTTCGCCGTGCCCACCATCACCGGCGAACTCAAGAAGCACTTCCGCGACTGCACCTGGGACGTCCATGTCCCGCGCCGCGCCCAGGAAGCACGCACCAAGGTCCGTACGGCCGTACGGGAACTGAGCACCGCCCTCGACGGCCGCTCGCCGACCGTCGCCCAGCTCGCCGGGCACACCGGGCTCGGCGAGGAGGACGTCCTGCTCGGCCTGGACGCCCTGGAGACCTACCGCTCGCTGTCCCTGGACGCGGCCCTCGGCCCGGACGGCGACGGCGCCGACCACACCCTCAAGGACACCCTGGGCAGCACCGAGACCGGCTTCGCGCGCATCGACCGGCGCGAGGCGGTCAAGCCCGCGCTCGCGCGCCTGCCGGAACGCGAACGCCGCATCCTGTACCTGCGGTTCTTCGACGACCTGACCCAGAGCGCCATCGCGGCCGAGACCGGCTTGTCCCAGATGCACGTGTCCCGGCTGCTCAGCCGGTCCCTCGCCCGGATCCGCGCCGAGGTCTCCCCGGCCGCGTCCACCGGCGTCCGCGCCGCGGCCTGATCCGCGGCACGGACGGCATCCGGCCCAATCCCCGGAATTCGACGTTAGCGACCCGAACAGAGGGGAACGCGTGTGCTGGCGGCCGGAACCGGGCGTTCACCACGCCCCACGAGCGGCTTTCCGGCCGCGGTCACGCACCGGCACATCTCACGAAGAAAGGCGGAACCATGCCTGCTGCACGCGACATCATGACTCCCGGAGCCGAGTGCGTCGGTGCCGAGGAGAGCGTCCTCGACGCGGCCCGCAAGCTCACCGATCTCGGCGTCGGAGCGGTTCCGATCTGCGGTACGGACGACCGGCTCAAGGGCGTCCTGACGGACCGGGACATCGTCGTCAAGGTCCTGGGCCAGGGCAAGGACCCCGCACGGACCAAGGCCGGCGAACTGGCCCAGGGCGAGGCCGTGACGATCGGCGCCGACGACGGCGCGGAGGAGATCCTCGCGACCATGACCCGGCACAAGGTCCGGCGCCTGCCGGTGATCGACGGCCACCGCCTGGTCGGCATGGTCGCGCTGGCCGACGTCGCCCGCGCCCTGCCCGACTCCAAGGCGGGCGACCTCCTCGAAGCCCTCTCCACCGACTGAGAGCACCGCGCACGCCCGCGGGGACGGGGTGCGGCCGCGCCGGACCGTAGGCACGATGGTGTACGCGGCGTGGGCGCACCTCCGTCAATCACCGTGCACTCCGGTTCGAACGCCGGTTTGGTTATGGCGCGGTCCCCGCCGTACGGGTATACACGAGCCCACACGACGGGAGGCACACCATGGCGATCGACGGTTTCACGACCTGTCTGTGGTTCGACGGCCGGGCCGAGGAAGCGGCCCACTACTACCTGTCCATCTTCAAGAACTCCCAGCTCGGCCACATCGCCCGTTACAACGAGGCCGGGCCCGGGACGCCCGGCGAGGTGATGGCGGTCGAGTTCGTCCTCAACGGCCAGAAGTTCATGGGCCTCAACGGCGGCCCGCAGTTCACGTTCAGCGAAGCCGTCTCGTTCCAGGTCCGCTGCGCCGACCAGGAAGAGGTGGACTATTACTGGGAGAAGCTCACCGACGGCGGCGAAGAAGGCCAGTGCGGCTGGCTGAAGGACAGGTACGGCGTGTCCTGGCAGGTCTTCCCCAAGGAACTCCTGCAGCTGGTGACCGACGCCGACCCGGCGAAGGCGAAGCGGGCCAGCGAGGCGATGTTCCAGATGCACAAGATCGACCTCGCGGCCGTCCGCACGGCACACGCCGGAGAGCGGTAGAGCGCGGACGGCGGGGCACGGGCAGGCCGCCCGTGCCCCGCCGTGTGCCCACCGGCGCCCCCACTCGTTTGGGGGCGCCTTTGATGGCAAAGCGGGACCAACGGGTAATCAGCCCCCATGTCTCTCGATGCTCCCCTGACGGCCGCACCCCTGCCGGTCGAAGCGCCGACGGCCGCCTCCCACCTGGCCATCGGCATCGGCCCCCTCATCGCGGGCATCGTCGTCGTACTCCTGCTCATCGGCGCCGTGGTGTACGGCTACCGGCGCCGCGCACGCAACAAGGACCGCCCGCCGCGCGCCCACGCGCGGCCCCGGCACGCGAGGACGGCGGCCCGGAACGGCACGTCGGCACGGGAGACCGACGGGGTGTCCCGGGAGAGCCATGACGCGACACCGGCGGCCGGGGTCAAGGACATGGGCGAGTACGGGACGCGCCCCGGCGACTCCGACGAACCGCCGCCGTTCAACGAGGGGAAGAGCGGCTCGTTCGGCAACGGCTGAGGCCGCACCCCATGGTGTTCCCCCGTCGGAAAGCACCCGCGCCGCCCCGCACCGCCGACCCGGCACGCACCGGCTTCGAGGCACTCGACCGGCGCCTGCCGGCCGCCGAGGGCGCCAGAGCCCTGCTGCGCAAGGCCTTCCCGGACCACTGGTCCTTCCTGCTCGGCGAACTCGCGCTCTACGGCTTCCTCGTCCTCGTCCTCACCGGCACGTACCTGACCCTGTTCTTCGACCCGGTGACCGCGCACACCGTCTACCACGGCCGGCACACCCCGCTCTCCGGGCTGCCCATGTCACAGGCGTACGCCTCGACCCTGCGCATCAGCTTCGACATCCGCGGCGGGCTGCTGATCCGGCAGATCCACCACTGGGCAGCCCTGGTCTTCATCGCCGCGCTCTGCGTCCATCTGCTCCGGATCTTCTTCACCGGTGCCTTCCGCCGACCCAGGGAAGTCAACTGGATCATCGGCGTGACGCTGTTCATGCTGGCGATGCTGGAAGGATTCGCCGGCTATTCGCTGCCCGACGACTCACTGTCCGGCACCGGCCTGCGCACCGCGCACACCATCGTGATGTCGATCCCGCTCGCCGGCACGTACCTGGGCTTCTTCCTGTGGGGCGGCCCGTTCCCGGGCACCGACCTCGTCAACCGCCTGTACGGGCTGCACATCCTGCTCGTCCCGGGCATCCTGGTCGCGCTGATCACGGCACACCTGATCCTGGTCGTCCACCTCAAGCACACCCAGTGGAACGAACGCGGCCGCACCAACCGCAACGTCGTCGGCCGCCCGATGTACCCGCACTTCACCGCGAAGTCCGCCGGCCTGTTCTTCATGACCGCGGGCGTCCTGACGCTCCTCGGCGCGCTGGCCCAGATCAACCCCGTATGGGAGTACGGACCGTACCGCGCCGACCAGGTCGCCACCGACGCGCAGCCCGACTGGTACGTCGGCTTCCTGGAAGGCGCGCTGCGCCTCATGCCGCCGTGGGAGAGCGACCTCTGGGGCCACACGGTCCTGTGGAGCGTCCTGGTCCCCGCGGTGATCCTGCCCGGACTGTTCTTCCTCGTCCTGTACCTCTATCCGTTCTGCGAGCAATGGCTGACCCGGGACGGCCGGGAACACCACCTGTGCGACCGGCCGCGGAACCGTCCCACGCGTACGGCCCTGGGAGTCGCCGGCATCGTCTGCTACGCCGTGCTCCTCGCCGCCGGCGGCAACGACGTGACCGCCTTCGGCTTCCGCGTCTCGGTGAACGCCCTGACCTGGTTCTTCCGCGTCGCCCTGGTGGCGGCCCCGGTGCTCGCGTTCCTGCTCACCAAGCGGATCTGCCTCGCCCTGCAGAGCGAGGATCGCGACGCGCTGGCGGAGGGCGAGGAAACCGGCGAGGTGACGCAGGACGTGAGCGGCGGACTCGGCGAGGGGCACCGGGGCCTGTCCGCCGACCGCCGGTACCGGCTGCTCGTGCGCGACCTCCCCGAACCGCTGCGGCCCCCCGCGGATCCTGCCGGTACGGCCCACCTGGCACGGCGGCAGCGCGTACGCCTGGCACTGAGCGACTGGTACCACCGCGACCGGCTCGAACTGCCGGTCACCCCCGAGCAGCGGGCCCACATCGCCGAGCGGACGGCCGGGCCGGACGACAGCTGACACCCTTCCCGTACGACGCCCCTCACGACCGCCCGGCGAACTCCATCACCATGCCGACCACCCCCGCCACCAGCAGGCCGACCCCGATCACGAACAGCCACAGCCCGAAGACGACCCCCAGCGCGGTCAGCGCCACCGCCAGACCGGTCAGCGGCGGATAGCCGCTGCGCGGCGGGAAGAACCCGAGCCCGCCCGACCGCTCGCGCACCTCCGCCTCCTTGCGGTCCTCCGGCCGCGCCCCGCGCTTACGGTGGTTGACCGTGCAGAAACCGCACACGAGCAACGCCATCAGACAGGAGACGGCCAGCGCCGCCGTACCGGCCGGCTCCCGCGACCACAGCCCGTAACCCAGACCGGCCACGCAGAAGAACCCCGCCACACCGGCGAAGAGAAGCGCCTCGGCCTTCACGGATGACGCTCCCGGTGCGGATCGGGAGTCGGTTCGCCCCCGCCGCGCTGCGGAGCGGGCAGCCGCAGTACCTCGGGGTGGTGCAGGTCGAAAGCGGGGGAGTCGGACCGCACCCGGGGCAGCGCGTGGAAGTTGTGCCGGGGCGGCGGACAGGACGTCGCCCACTCCAGCGATCTGCCGTACCCCCACGGATCGTCCACCAGCACCTTCGGCGCCCACCGCGCCGTACGCCACACGTTGTACAGGAACGGCAGCGTGGAAAGCCCCAGCAGGAACGCGCCGGCCGAGGACAGCGAGTTCAGCACGGTGAACCCGTCGGCGGCCAGATAGTCGGCGTAACGCCGGGGCATTCCGCTCGAACCCAGCCAGTGCTGCACCAGGAACGTCACCTGGAAACCGGTGAACAGCGACCAGAAATGAATCCTCCCCAGCCGCTCGTCGAGCATCCGGCCGGTCAGCTTCGGCCACCAGAAGTAAAAGCCCCCGAACATCGCGAAGACCACCGTCCCGAACAGCACGTAATGCAGATGCGCGACGATGAAGTACGAGTCGGTGACATGGAAATCCAGCGGCGGCGACGCGATCAGCACCCCGCTCAGCCCGCCGAGCAGAAACGTGACCAGGAATCCGCCCGCCCACAGCATCGGCGTCTCGAACGACACACTGCCCCGCCACATCGTGCCGATCCAGTTGAAGAACTTCACCCCCGTCGGCGCCGCAATGAGAAATGACATCAGGGAGAAGAACGGCAGCAGCACCGCACCCGTGGCGAACATGTGGTGCGCCCACACGGTCGCCGAAAGCATCGTGATGGCGATGGTCGCACCCACCATGCCGATGTACCCGAACACCGGCTTACGGCTGAACACCGGGACGATCTCCGTGATCACCCCGAAGAACGGCAGCGCGACGATGTACACCTCCGGATGCCCGAAGAACCAGAACAGGTGCTGCCACAGCACCGCCCCGCCGTTGGCGGGATCGTAGACATGTGCCCCGAACTTCCGGTCCGCCTCCAGGGCGAGCAGCGCGGCGGTCAGCACCGGGAACGCCAGCAGCGCCAGGATCGAGGTGAACAGCACGTTCCAGGTGAAGATCGGCATCCGGAACATGGTCATGCCCGGGGCGCGCAGACACATGATGGTGGCGATGAAGTTCACCGCGCCCAGCGTGGTGCTGAGGCCGGACACCACCAGACCCATGGTCCACAGGTCACCGCCGGCGCCCGGGCTGCGTACGGCACCGTTGAGCGGCGCGTACGCGAACCAGCCGAACGACGCGGCGCCCTGCGGCGTGAGGAACCCCGAGACCACCATCAGGCCGCCGAAGAGGAACAGCCAGTACGTCAGCGCGTTCAGCCGCGGGAAGGCCACGTCGGGAGCGCCGATCTGCAGCGGCATCACCGCGTTCGCGAACCCGGCGAAGGTGGGCGTCGCGAACAGCAGCATCATGATCGTGCCGTGGATGGTGAAGAGCTGGTTGTACTGCTCGTTGCCGACGATCTGCAGACCGGGACGGGCCAGTTCGGCCCGCATCACCATCGCCAGCGCGCCCGCCAGCAGGAAGAAACCGAAGGCGGTGACGAGATAGAGATTCCCGATCACCTTGTGGTCGGTCGTGGTCAGCCAGCGGCGTACCGCGCGTCCCACCGTGTTGCGGGGCACCGCGACGCTCTCCGTACGCGTGCCCTGCTGCACCTCGACAACCATGAACCTCCGCCCGGCCCGCGCCGGAGACCGACGCGGGCACGCCGACACGTACCGCGAGGCACACGCGCCGGGCCACGGCGCGCGGCCGCCGACCGGCACCCGACAGCCTGGCACCAGCGGCGGCCGGATCGCCGGTGCCCACGGTGCGGGACGGGCCACCGCCACCCGGAAGGGTGCACGCCCCGGCGCCCTCGCGCCGGGGCGCCCCGGCGCGAGGGGCGGCTCGGCGGCCGTCCCGGCTCAGGCCCGGCGCGTCTCCTCGGCGGTCACCGGGCCGCGGCGCAGGGACAGCAGCCGCAGCCGGCACAGGAGGCCGGACCTGCCGGCGGGGGCGGGCGTTGGCTCCGTGGGGGGAGCGGGAGCCGGGGCGGGGCCCTTGTGCGGGGTGGATTCGGAGGCGGGGGTGGGGGTGTGGTGCTGGACGGGTTCGTGCTTCGCCCGGGATCCGGGCTGAGGGCCGGCCCCGGTCCTCGACGCGGACTCCGGCTCGCCGTCGTACGAGGAATAGCTCACGGCGCGCAGATAACCTTCCAGCGCGCGTTGGGGATCGATGGACATGACGCACCTCTCCTGCTGATCGCTGCTGCGTGGCGCGGAAGCGCTCCGTGCATAAGGGAGCGCGGCCCGGTCAGCAGCGCAGGACGGTGTGGCGCGCGCGGTCGCCCGCGGCGTCACGTACGCCGGCCCGCAGATCGGCCCAGCGGGAGAGGAGCCGGTCGAGACGGCCGGTGCGGCGCGGCAGCGACGGGGCGAGGGCCCGCACCGTGGGGGAGCGGTCGGTCCGGCCTGCCCGGGGCGCCCGGGACCCGGCAGCCTGGGCGATGCTGTCATCGGCCACCGGCTCGGCCGACATGGCGGCGGAGACCTCGGAAGGCCCGGCGCCCGGTTCAAAGGCCGCGGGCGCCGAACCGCACAGGGCGATCAGCACGGCGATCAGCACCAGGACACCGGTCCGCGCCTCGGACCGGTGGACCTGGCAGCCCCCACGGTTCATGCACAAAGGGTAGTCAGTCGGCTACTGTCTGCGCATGTCGTCGAACGGGTGAGATTGAACGTCGTGAAAACCGGTCATCGCCCGCGGAAAGGAGCTGCCATGGCAGCCGGCAAGCGCATTCTCATCACCGGCGCGGGGTCCGGCTTCGGCCGCGACGCCGCGCTGCGTCTCGCCGAACGCGGGCACCACGTCATCGCGGCGGCCGAGAACCGCCCGCAGATGACGGCGCTGATGGACGCGGCGGACCGGCGCGGCGTCCGCCTCCAGGTCGAGAACCTGGACGTCACCGACGCGCTGCACCGACACCAGGCGCACACCTGGGACGTGGACGTCCTGTTCAACAACGCCGCCGTCGGGGAAATGGGGCCGCTCTCCGAGATTCCGCTGGAACTGTTCCGGCGGGTCTTCGAGGTGAACGTGTTCGGCCATCTCGCGCTGGCCCAGGGATTCGCCCGGCGAATGGTGGAACGCGGCAGCGGCCGTATCGTCTGGCTGTCGTCCATCGCGGGACTGACAACCAATCCGTACCTCGGTCCGTACTGCGCGTCCAAGTACGCCATCGAGTCGATCGCCCAGGCCATGCACGACGAACTCAAGCCGCTGGGCGTCCAGGTGTGTACCATCAACCCGGGGCCGTACCTGACGGGTTTCAACGACCGGATGGGCGACGCGCTGCGCGTCTGGTTCGACCGGGAGAGATCCTTCAGCGCCGGGCACTTCACCACGGATCTCGGCGTCGAGGTCCGCCTCGCCGACGATTACGGCGAGATGACCGGGGAGAGCCAGAAGGACCCCGAGGAGATCGTCGAACTCTTCGTGAAGGTCGCCGAGGAGGACTCCGGCCTCTTCCGCAATTTCCTCCCGGCGGACCGCATCGACGAGGTGAAGCGGCAACAGGCCGCGATCTGGGACCTCCGGCAGTGACCCGGCCGGCCGTCGCTTCCGCTGCGCGTCGCTGACGCAAGGAACCCGCCAGGGCCCCGCCACCTCACCACGCCCGGAGGAACCGCCCCCGTGCCGCCCGTCCCGCTCCGTGCCACGCCAACCGTGCCGCTCCGCCCCGTCCCCGGCCCGCGCGGCCTGCCGTGGCTCGGGAACCTGCCCGCCTTCGGCAAGGACCCCCTCGCCTTCATGGCCCGGCTGCGGGACGAGTACGGGGACGCCGTGACCTGGTCGCTCGGCCCGCGGCGCAGCCTGTTCCTCTCCCACCCGCAGCACATCGCCGAATTCCTCGGCTCCCGGGAGCACGCCTACGGCCTCCTGGAGGTCGGCTGGGTATTCCAGCGGATCACCGGTGAGAGCGTCGTCCGCAGCACGGGCGCCGACTGGCGCCGCAAGCGCGGCCTGGTCCAGCCGGCCGTCCGCCCGCGCCAGGTGCGCCGCTACGCCCGGATCATGGTCGACACCGCCCGCACGGCGGCCGACGGCTGGCGCGCGGGCGAACGCGTCGACGTCCACCGGGAGATGAGCCTCCTCACCCAGCGCATCGTGCTCCGCACACTGTTCGGCAACGACCTCGGAAGCCGGACCCGGGCGCTCAGCGAGGCGATGGCGGTGGCCGAGCAGGCGATGGCCGCCGAACTGCGTGGCATCGGCATCTTCCTGCCGGACTGGGTCCGCACGCCCTCCCGGCGGCGACTGCTCGGCGCCGTCGCCACCATCGACGCCGAGGTGCACCGGCTGATCAGCGCGCGGAGGGCAGGCCCGGGCGGCAACGGTGGCGACCGTACGTATGGCAACGCCCGTATCCATGGCAACGCCCGTATCCATGGCAACGCCCGTATCCACGGCAACGCCCGTATCCACGGCCAGGGCGACGACCTGCTGGCCCGGCTCCTCGAAGCCGCCGACGAGGACGGGCGCCCGCTGTCCGCCAAGGAGGTACGCGACGAGGCGGTGACGCTCTGGACGGCCGGTCACGAGACGACCTCCACCGCACTGACCTGGACCTGGTACCTGCTGTCCCGGTCACCGGAGGCGCGGGCACGGCTGGACGGCGAACTGGACCGCGTCCTGGCCGGCCGCCCACCCACCGTCGACGATCACGAACAGCTCACCTGGACCCGTCAGATCGTCCAGGAAGCCCTGCGGATCTACCCGCCGTCCTGGGTGATTCCCGCCGTGGCCCGGGAGGGGGCCGTACTGGGCGGCAGCGGCGTTCCGGCCGGTACGGCGGTGTGGTGCAGCCAGTGGACGACCCACCGGGACCCGCGCTGGTTCCCCGACCCGACCGCGTTCCGCCCCGAACGCTGGGACGCCGACGCCCCGGACGCCATCCCCGACCACGCCTGGTTCCCGTTCGGCGGCGGTCCGCGCGGCTGTCTCGGCGCCCGGTTCGCGCAGGTGGAGGCGGTGCTGCTGCTGGCCACCCTGGCCCAGCGGTTCCACCTGGACGTCACACCCGAGGAAGTGCCCCACCGGATCGGCATCCTCATCCAGCCGGCCGTGCCACTGGTCGCCACCCTGCGGGCCCGTCGGAGGCCGTGACCTCAGCCGAGAATCCCCAGCTCGGTGTCCGGGCGACAGCCGTAGCACGCCTCCACACCCCGCCCCAGCGCGTCGACCGCCTGCTCGCGGCTGATGGCCCGGCCCCGCGCCTGACCACACCCGCCGACATGGACGCGCACGGGCCGCCCGTCGCGCCCCCCGAGGCGCTCGGTCTCCAGCAGCCAGTCGGGCCGGGGCGGCCGGACCGGTTCGGGACGGTCGCGCTCCTGCTGTTCGAGGTGCTGGATACGGGCCCGGACGGCGGCGAGCTGCAGGCGCAGCCACGTCTCCAGGGTGCGGAGGCGCGGCAGATCCGGGGGCAATTCGCTCACGCGTTCGAGTCTAGCCGTCCGGGGCGGGAGATTGGGCGGCTGCCCTGCCGCCCACGCTGACCTGGCACGATGCTCCCCATGAATGCTGATGACTCGTCCGTGCCAACTGTCGACGTCAGGCTGTGGCGCGCAGATGCCGTTGTGCTGTTCGACTGGCTGATGAGCACCGATCTGAACACGGTGCCGATCACGCATCCGGCGCAGAAGCAGGCGCTCGCCGACCTGCTGGCGGGGTTCGAATGGAGGTGCAGCGCAGCTCTCGCAGGAGTCACCCAGGGAGAGGTCGCCGCAGCGCAAGAAGAGGTAGCCCGAGACATGGGCTGGTAGAAGACCGGTCGGCGATCAAACGTGGACGGCACGGCACGGCGCGGGCTCGGCATTCAAATCCGCCCGGGCTCAAGATTCGATGTCGCGGAACGCTGCCCCAGCCCGTACGGCCTTGCGCTCAGCCCGCCGCATCCCGGCCGGTGGTGGCAGGCGCGGCGGCCAGGGGAGCGGCGCGCGCCGGCGCCCGGCAGGCCACCGCGGCGCACAGCAGACCGGCCGCGATGCTGCCCAGGTGGGCGCGGCTGGAGAGTGTGGAGGTCACCACGCACTCCAGAGAGAAGGCCAGCGCCGTACCCACGACCAGTACCGACGCCCGGCAGGCCCATCCCGTGCAGATCAGCAGCCCGACCACGGCCGCGGACGGACCGGTGTCGGCCAGTGTCGCCTCGGCTGCGGAGACCGCCAGTGGGTGGTGCGGGCCGAGGGTGAGCACGAAGCGCGCGAAGAAGGTCGCCGCGGCCGTGGCGATCAGGGACACAGCCGCCGTACGCGCCGTCCCGAGGACGCACTCGGCCACTCCGAAGATCACGACCACCTGGGCGATGGCGCCCCACCACGGGAGCCCCGGCGCCGGCGCGAACAGCGACAGCGGCAGCCGCAGCAGCACCAGCCAGGGCGGCACGTCGGCCCGTACCCCGGCGAGCGACCAGACCAGTCGCTCACCGGCATCCGTCAGCGTGAGCGCATGACAGATGATCACGAGAACCGTGGAGACCGCCGTCAGCGGCACCGCGGCCAGGCGGCGACGGCAGAGCGCGGCCCACGTCGGCCCGGCGACGCGGTGCCACTGCGCCAGGAGGGCCCGCCCGGCGCGCGCCGACAGGCCGGGCGCACACTCGCGCGGCCCGCATTCTCGCTCGCGAGCCCACGCTCGGCCCCGGCCCCGGCCCCGGCCCCGATTCCGGTCCCCGTCGCGGTCCCGGCGCGGAAGGGGCCGCCATGTGCCGATCACGGACCGGTCCAGTTCTTCATCGCGCCTCCGACACGAACCGGCGACCGGGTCGCGGTCCAGCGATCATGATCACTCGATACTCATCGCGCACGTCACTCATGCCTTACGCCGTACGTCACTCACGCCTCGCACCACGCGTCACTCATGCCTCACAAGCGCCTCAGGTACCCGCCAGGTACCCCACAGGTACCCCACTCGTCCCCGGCGAGGTTCCCGCGGCCCGCCGGTACTTGCCGGTTCACCCTTTCGCCACGGGTGCCCCGCCGGGCTGAGTACATGTCAGTGACCGGGGGCGCGCCGCAACGTTCCGCCGGCGATGACGGAACGGGCGGGCACGGTAGCCCAGCCGACAGCCTCCACCCTGCGAGGATGTCAAATTACGACGTTCCTCGTACAATGATGATCCCCGGCTGGAACCGACCGCCCGAAGCCGACTCCAGGAGCCGCGCCATGACGACCACCACGACGACATCAGCCGACCGGCCCGGTGCCCGCGTCCTGGACCACCCGGACCGTTCGGCGATCCGTCTCGAAGACGTGCTGCACGCGCTCGCCGACCCGATGCGGCTGCGGATCGTACGCTCTCTCGCCGCCGCCCAGGGCGAACTGTCCTGCACGGTCATCGAGCTGCCCGTCAGCAAGTCGACCTGTACGCACCACTACCGCGTACTGCGCGAGCACGGCGTCATCAGCCAGATCTACCGCGGCACGGCCAAGATGAACGGACTGCGCCGCGCGGACCTGGACGCACTCTTCCCCGGCCTGATCGAACGCGTCCTGGAAGCGGCAGACCTCCAGGACGAACGTCTCAAGGACTGAAGCGGGAAGCGGGAAGCGGGCTCGGGGCGCCTGCGGCTGCCGGGCCGGCCCGCTCAGCGATCCCCGCCCTCCGCCGCCGCCAGCAGCTCCGGCCAGTCGGCGATCTTCACGGTGGTCCGCCCCAGTCCCCGGCCGAGCGCGGCCTCCGCGGCCTCGATGCCCAGCCAGCCCTGCCAGCGGACCGGCCGCTGCCCGGCCCGCTGCAACGCGGCCACCGGATCGTCCGGCAACGGCTCGCGCGCCAACGCGTCCGCGTCCGCCAGCAGCGCGGCCGCCGTCTGCTTCGCGCACGGCCGGTTCGTACCGATCACCCCGGTCGGCCCCCGTTTGATCCACCCCGCCACGTACTCGCCGGGGCAGGGCGCACCCTCCCGCAGTACCCGCCCCTCCATGTGCGGCACCGTCCCGGTCGCCGCGTCGAACGGCAGGCCCGGCTGCGGGGTCCCCTTGTACCCGACCGAGCGCAACACCAGCTGCGCCGCGATCTCCTCGTACTGCCCGGTGCCCGTGACGCCACCCGCCCCGTCCGGCACCGTCCGCTCGAACCGCACCCCCCGTGCCCCCGACTCCGCGTCACCGACCACCTCGACCGGCCGCAGGAAGAACCGCAGATGAATCCGCCGCCGCCCCTGCCCCTCCCCGCCCTCTACTCCCTCGTCCCGGACCCCGCCCCGGACCCCGTCCCGGACCTCCCCCTGAGCCCATCCGCGTAGCACCTCCACATTGCGCCGATTCACCGCGGGCAGTCCCGCGGGGTCCCCGTATGCCGGGTCCAGCGCCAGCTCCTCGGGCCGTACGACCACGTCGGCGCCCGGCAGGGCACCCAGCTCGCGCAGTTCCTTGGTGGTGAACTTCGCCTGCGACGGCCCCCGTCGCCCCACCATCCACACGTCCTCCACCCGGCTCTCGCCCAGCGCGCCGAGCGCCGCCTGCGGCACGTCCGTACCGACCAGCTCGTCGGCCCCGCGGGCGAGGATCCGCGCCACGTCCACCGCCACATTGCCCACGCCGATCACCACCGCCGACCGCGCGGCGAGCGGGAAACGGCCGTCCGCCGCGTCCGGGTGCGCGCTGTACCAGGAGACGAAGGCGGTGGCGGAGTGGCTGCCGGGCAGTTCCTCACCGGGGATGCCCAGGTGACGGTCGGTGGCGGCTCCCACGCAGTACACCACCGCGTGGAACATGCGCCGCAGCTCCGGCGGACCGAGGCCGCCGGCCCCCACGTCGACGTTGCCGAGGAAGTGCACGCGTGGATGCTCCAGCACCGCACGGAGATTGTGCTGCAGCGATTTGATCTTCTCGTGGTCGGGCGCCACCCCGTAGCGGACCAGCCCGTACGGGCACGGCAACCGGTCGAGCACATACACCTCGACGTCCGGTACGGCTTCCTGCCCGACCAGCGCCTGAGCGGTGTAGACGCCACTGGGTCCCGAACCGATCACTGCGACACGAAGCACGGAAGGCCCCTTCCCGCGGAGTACTTCCAGAATCGCACCGGTGTGGGGAGCGCGGGAGATGTGCGGCCGGGGTTGCCCACCGAAACGGCCAAAGGGCGGGCCGCGAGGGTGAACCTCGCCCGTACATCAACTGTCACCCGCCCGAGCGATTCCCGCCCCGCCCTACGCCCCCTTCACAGCCCCCGAATCGCTCTGCAACGGCGGCAAATCCTGCACAGGCGCCGAATCCTGCGACGACGGCGGGTCCTCCATCGCAAGTGGATCGTGCACCGGAGGCGGGCCCTCCAGCGGAGGCTCCGGCCCCTCGCTGGGCGGCGTGCCCAGCTCCCAGTCCAGCCCGTACCGCTGAAACAGTTCAGCTCGCAAGCGCGCGGCCGGCATCGGCGCCCCTGGCAACAACACCGCCACCACCGACCCCATCAGCAACGCCCGCAACAGCCGGTAATCCGTGTCGGCGTCCTCGGTGCCGTACCGCTCCACCGTGTCACGCAGCAAGAACGCCAGCCGCTGCTGCTCCGGACACTGGATGAAACCTTCCGCCGTCAGGATCCCGGCCATGTGCGTACGCATCAGCAGCGGCCGTTCCTGCGCCAGCCCCAGAATCGCGTCGATCGCCCGCGCCAGCCGCTCCCGGCCCGCGTCCGCACCCGCCGGCACCGGCTCACGGTCGAGCGCCGCCTGCAACGAATGGTGCATCAGCCGGTGCACGGCCGACTGCAGCAGCTGCCGCTTCCCGGGAAAGTAGTACGAAATCAGCCCACGCGCCGACCCGGCACGGCAGGCGATGTCCCCGAGCGTCGTCGCTTCATACCCGCGCTCGTCCACCAGCTCGACGGTCGCCTGCAACAAACGCTCCCGGGAACGCCGCCGCAACTCTTCATTGACCGAGGGGCTGCGGGGGGACATGCTGTTAACTCCTGCGTTGACTGGCTGAGAGCCAATATACTCAGCAGGTCTCCGGATGTCCGCCCCGACGCGGCCAGAACTCCGGACAAGCCGCCTGGGTCGGGCGACGCGGGGGATCGTCCGACCCAGGCGGACGTGATGTCGGTCGCGCCTCCTGTGGCCTGTCTTTCTGCAGGTCACAGGAGGCGTGGCGGGTCGGAGCAGGTAGGCGAGTACGATCATCTCTGGCCACTTTTGGTCGTGCTCATGCTGACTTTCCTGATGGGGCGTCAGGCCCTGGATGGTTACGCTCTGTGCCGACCGCGAGAGGATCCCCTTGGGCTGGGGCTGGGGGCTTCCATGGGGCGAAGGTGACTCGCAAGAGCGAGCGACGCCCCCTGTCGTGATCTGATGGAAGTGACTGTCGGCCGCCCACGATCTTCTTGAACTTGCCGATCCTTACGCGTCATCAAGCGGGCGCAAGTCGGCTGCGGAATCGCTATGTCACGGGCCGTGCGCGAATAAGGGCCGTTTCGGGATTCATCGAGGCCGACGATCTCGGTACGTACGTCATGAAGTCGTCTACCGGACCCATCTGACCTGCGATTACGTGACCTTCCGTCTCTCTGGCCTGCACGGATCGGTCTTTCAGTGCCTTTCACCGCTGCGCCGTGTTACGTAGCCGATTCTCCCCAGGAGAGCCCTGGGACGTTTCTACGGCCGCGGCCGGGGCCGACATCTGATGATCCCCGGCCGGCCCGGCCCCGGCAGACCGCTCGGCTCCAAGAACCAGCAGCCCGTCATGCGCTACGACGTGGGTAAAACCGTCAGACGCCCCGGGATCATCATTGGACGCGAGCGGGCCGGACCCTGACGAGTGTCGTGGGATATCCCATTGCGGACGCCGCGTGTCAGGTCGCGGTGGGGATGTAGCGGGCTGCTGCGAGCTTGGCCATCGTCCGAAGTCTCGCAAAGTAGGAGGCGCAGTACTCCGAGTTGATCAGGGTCACGACCTTGTCGAGGTCGGCGATGCAAGCCCAGAGGGTGGCAATGCCACTGTCGTCGAGCCCACCGTTCAGCTCTCTCCGGACGAGGCCGGCGACGTCGGCGTCCAAGAGGATCAGCTCCACGCCCTCAACGTCAATGCCGCGGAAGCTGTCCGGGTACAGGGCGCGCCGGTGCTCCTCCCACAGCCGGGCGAGTCGGTCTTCAGGCTGCGCTCCGCTCATGCCGACAGCTGCCACGTCTGCCGCAGATGGTGGGCGAAGGAGCAGGGAAACAGCATCGAAGACGGCATGCACCATGGTGATGGCCCTGACCGGGCCGAGGGCGGCACTTGTCACAGTGCCCTGCGTGAGCTTGTCGCGCAGTAGTCGGCTGCGGTCGAGCTCGGCAGCGAGTTCGACCGGGATGAGCCCTGCATCGACGGCCCGCTCGATGAGGTCCTGGACCGGTTCGTTGATGGACAGACGCTCGACAAGAACGTGCTCCAGGGCGAACAGGGAATGCGTGACGGCAACGGTGGCGAACTCGTACCGGTAGTAGGAGTGCCGGATGAGCTCGCGGGACGTTTCCAGCGCGCTCAGGACGTACATCGACGCCTCGCCGGGCAGAACCAGGTCGGCCACCAAGGCGTCCATGCCCGCATAGTCGAGAACGACGTCGCGGGCACGCGGGTCCGGTACTGGCAGAGGAAGCGGGTCGGGCAACGGCGGCAGGGTGTTCACCAGCGCAGTCTTGTCGTTCGAAGGCTTCGGGTGCCAACGGATTTGCTCGGGGCGGTTGTCGACTTGGTGCCGTACGTCGCCACTGGCCCGGTCCGATCTTGAAGAACAAGTTCAGAGGGCATTTTCTCCCGATGTTTCGTCCTGAGATGTGTCGTTGGTGAGCTGTTGCAGCCCTCGCCAGGTTGGGGTGGATTCTCTGGTGAGGCGGCGGTTCGGCGTCAGCCGTCCCAGGGTTCGCTCCACGCGCCACCTGCGTGGTTGCACGGTGTTGTTGCCGCCTCGCAGATTCGATCACCTCCGGCTACCTGCGGCCACCTCTGACCGTCCCTCGCAAGAGCGAGCGACGGCACACCGCTGCGATCCGATGGAGACGAGCGCCGAGCTACGGCAGCTTGAGGCGCAGGGGCCTGCTATCCATCGGGGTGGTGCAGGCACGTTTCGCCGTCACTCGTGGGGGTGATTCGTGGGTGCGCGTCCGCCGGGGCGGGCAGAGGTGGACGCGGCAACTTTCCCACCTCCAGAGAGACCCGCTGATGCGTCTTCGCTCCGTCTTCACCGCCGTGCTCGGTGCCGCCGTGCTCCTGGCCGCCACTCCTGGTTCGGCTTCCGCAGCGACAGGGCAGTTCCGTTTCTCCTACGTGACCGTCGAGGGGGACGAGGCCAGCGGCTTCCTCAACAACCCGCCCAGCGGCCGCTGCCTCAATCTCCACGGTGTCGGCCAGGAGAACCCCCAGCCCGGCCACTCGCCGAAGAACCGTACAGATGCCTGGGCGACCGTCTTCACCGGCACCGACTGCCAGGGCGACTCCTTCCGCCTGCGGCCACGCACCGGGGGCGCCTCGGAGCGCCTCAAGCTGCGGTCGGTCAGCTTTAGCTGACGCGAGCAGACAGAGCCGGCTCGGCGCTCCGGCTCGCGCCATCTTCCCGGTCCCATTCCTGGTCCCATTCCCGACCGCATCGACCCGACCGCATCGACCCGCTCGCATGGACTAGAGACGGTCCGCAGGGGCATGCCCATGGCCGGCACGCCGCCCGTGCCCCTGCGGCGGTCGGCGCGGTCGAAGGGGCTGGGGGCGACGCTTCGTGTCGGTCGCGTACGGATGTACTGGCGAAACGGCGCTCCTGGTGGGGCGGGGCGATGGATGCCCAAGCCGAAGCGGAACGATCCTCCTCCCTCGGTCACATTTCCCGGACGTGATCCGTCAGGGCAGTGACAGCACAGGAAAGCCCGAAGGAGACGGCGATGGAAGCACGTTCGATCACGGCACAGGTTCCGATGGGTCCGCGGATGGCCGAGGACCCCGCGCAGCTGGTGCCCGAGCTGGCGGAGGTGTCGGCGGCGCTGTTCAAGGTCACCGGCAACGGTTCGGTGCCGCGTGCCACGATCAGTCTGGTGCAGCTGCGGGCCGGACAGATTGTGGGCAGCACCTACCTGACCGTTCTGCACACGGGCTTCTTGCGCAAGGCGGGGGAGTCGGAGGAGCGGATCGCGTCGGTGGCGTCCTGGCAGGACTCGCCGTACTTCACCGGTGCCGAGCGTGCCGCGCTGGCGCTGGTGGAAGCCGTGCTGCAGCCGTCCGCAGACGGGGAAAGGGTCTCCGACGAGCTGTATGCGCAGGCGGCGGAGCACTTTGAAGCCAAGGCGCTTGCCACGTTGATGTTCGCGATCGGCCAGGTCAACTTCTTCATCGCCGTGGCGCTCATCGCCAAGCCGGTGCCGGGCCGGTCGTTCACCGACCCGTGGAAGTGACGGGAGTCCGCAACGGTGAGCTCCGTCCTGGGTGACAGGGCGGAGCTTTCCGCCGGCTGCCGTGCCGGTTGGGGCATGGTGGGTGTGGCCCCGCGGCAGTAGTCTGGCACCCGATGCAGGCAACCCGCCAACCGTCCCCATCGCCCTCAACGCTCCAGCCGATGCCTGCTGGTGGCGGGGGCTGGATTCCGCACGGCCACCACATCGCCCCTCATGCGCACCCCCAGGGCCAGCTGGTGTACGCGGCCACCGGCGCACTGGCCACCACGACCGAACGCGGGACCTGGGTCGCCCCGGCCAACCGGGTGACGTGGACGCCGCCCGGCTTCGCCCACTCGCATCGGTTCTACGGCAGGACCGATGCCCGCGTGGTCCCCGTCCCGGTCGACTTGTGCGGTGTGCTCGTGGCGCATCCCAGCGTGTTCGCGGTAAGTCCGCTGCTGCGGGAGGCTCTTCTGGCGCTGACTGACCGGCGGGAGTTCCGCCCCGGTGCCTATGACCGGCTGGTCGCGGTGATGATCGATGAGCTCGCCGAGGCCCCCGAGCAGTCCCTGCATCTGCCCGAACCTCGTGACGACCGGCTGCGTGCCGTCACCGATCTGCTGCACGCCGACCCCGGCCGGAGCGCGACCCTGGCCGAGTTGGGGCACGACGCGGGAGCGAGTGAGCGCACCCTGAGCCGTCTGTTCCACGCCGAGCTGGGTATGAGCTTTCACCGCTGGCGCACCATTCTGCGCATCCACCACGCCCTGATCCATCTCACCAACGGCCGTTCCGTCACCGAGACCGCGATGGATTGCGGGTGGTCCAACCCGTCGAGTTTCATCGACGCGTTCAGCGAGGTCGTCGGCCAGACTCCGGGCCGCTATCAAGTGGGTCTGCGTAGGGGGCTGGGTTCGTCCGAGTGCTGACCAGAGTCGAGTTGGCGGGTTTTCGGGATGTGGTGTCCGTTCGCCGGTTGGTGACGGACACTGCCGGATTCCACAGTGGTGGTGGGCACGCCGCACCGTTCGGGCGGCACGGTCGTTCGTACTCCGGCGTGCTCAGTCACCGCTGTCTTCGAGGGAGTTCGGTACACCATGGTGAAGAAGAGTGAGGACGCCGCCGTCGTTGTGGTGGGGGCCGGGGTCGCCGGACTCACGCTCGGCAATTTCCTGCTGCGCAACGGCATCGGGTGCGTCATTCTGGAGAAGCACAGCCGGGAATACGTCGAGCAGCGGCAACGAGCCGGGGCCATCGACAGTCGCGGGGTGCGTATGTTCCGCGAGTGGGGGTTTGCGGAGGTGCTGGAGGGCGACCCGGTCCCGGAGATCGGGAACGGTTTCTGGGTCGACGGGAAAGAGTTTCCGATGCGGTTCGACGAGGACGGTGACGACCGGGACAGCAGCATCTTCTGTCCTCAGCAGATTCTCGTCCGCAACCTCACGGATGCTTTCCTGCGGGCCGGCGGCGACCTTCGCTTCGAGGCCGCCGATGTCTCCCTGGAAGACGTCGACGGGGAGCGTCCCCGTGTGCGGCATCGGGGCGCCGCCGGCTTGACGCATGTCGTGACCTGCGACTTCATCGCCGGTTGCGATGGCTATCACGGCGTGAGCAGAGGGTCCGTCCCCGCCGATGCCCTCACGCGCCACTCCCGCGAGTACGGTTATTCCTGGCTCAGTGTCCTGGCCGAAGTGCCGGCGAAGCCCCTGGGCATCGCCATACACTCCCGTGGCCTCGCCGGAATGCTCCCTCGCGGCGCGAACGCCAGCCGTCTCTACCTCCAGTGTCCGGTCGACGACACCCCTTCGCAGTGGCCTGACGATCGTATCTGGAGGGAAATGGAAGCTCGTTTCTGTACTCCCGTGCCGTCCGGCCGGATCGTCGACAAGCGGATCGTGCCTCTCCGGAGTGTGGTGTACAGCCCCATGAGCTTCGGCAGGCTGTATCTGCTCGGGGACGCGGCACATATCGTCCCTCCGATGAGTGCGAAGGGGCTCAACCTCGCCCTCTATGATGCCGAGGTTCTGGCTCGTGCGGTCATCCGGCAGCTGCGGGAAGGTGACGCGAGTCTGCTCGACAGCTACTCGGACACCTGCCTGCGCCATGTCTGGAACTACCAGGCATTCGCGGCGTGGATAACCGATCTCGTACACGATGCCGGTGACGCTTCGTACGAAGGGGAGTTCCGCAACCGGGTCGCCCGGGCGGAACTGGAACGGCAGTTCACGTCTCCCGCGGCCGGCAGGCTCTTCGGTGAATTCCTCGCCGGGGTGAATTAGCCGGGGGCGGGGGAGGGCTGCGGGCGTCAGTCGTCGATGCGGCGCGGCAGTACGCAGTCGTTCCTGGCCTGCCCCGCCTGAAATTGCCTGAATACCGCTGCCCCCGGTGTTGTACACCGGGGGCAGCGGGCTTTCTCGGTGCGACGTCAGCGGGATGAGTTCTCGCCGGACGGGGACCGGTCAGCGGTAGTAGATCGGCATGATGGACTCACTGTCGTCACACCACACCTCGTGGTACCCGTTCGCCTGGGCCCCCGCGAGCTCCTTCGCCTCGCACGCCGCCTTTGAGGGGTACCGCTCGGCGCCGGCGGGGATCCAGCCGGAGCCGGGGGGTGCGGCGGCGGAAGCGGTGGTGGCGGTCAGCGGAACGGCGATCGCTGCAACGCCGACGGCGAGACCGACACCGATACGAGTACGCCACGCCTTCATGGTTGTCTCCTTGCTTGTCGTTCATGTTCCGAGCACGTTCTGAGCATCTCTGAGCTGGGCTTGCTCAGAGATGCTCTTGGTTTGCCCCGTCGACGCTACGTGCGGGTTGGGCCCTCTCGCGGGGTTCGGAGGCGGTCTACGTAACGCATTACGTAATGCCTGCTTACGGGGGCGGATACGGAGACAGGGGTGGGGGCCGGGGGCACCCGGAAGACCGCGTAGCCGCCAAATGCCGCGCCCGATCAAGAACCTGGCGGCCGTGACTGCCGTCTCCTAGACGTGAGATCAGTCAGGAGGACACCGGTTGAGGAGCTGTACCGGCGCACCGCGCCGCGGACAGAGGTGGGGTGCGCCCCGTGAGCGGGGCGCCCGCCGGTCCCTCCCCCCAGAGGGCCCGGGCTTGACCGAGGCCCGGGACTGACTCCCTATGAATGAGATCGAGAGAAACCTCTAGCAATGTTGACTCGGAGGACGATTCCGGTGCAGCTCGTGGCCCGACATGCGGAGCGGCGTGAGATCGATCGGTTGGTGACGTCGGCAGCAGCCGGGCGTGGTGGGGCCGTTGTGGTTGCCGGGGAGGCGGGGGTCGGCAAGTCGGCGCTGATCGACGCCGTGGTGGGGGGCCTGGACGGCTTTCAGGTGTTGCGGGCCGCCGGTACGGAGTTCGAGCGCGATCTTCTCTACTCGACGCTGCACCAGTTGTGCGCCCCGGTTCTCGAACACCGGCGGCGGCTTCCCGCGGTGCAGCGGAGGGCGCTGGAGGGGGTGTTCGGGCTCGGCGCACCGGCCTCGCCCGATCCGCTGACGGTCGGTCTCGCCGTTCTGGGGCTTTTGCACGAGGTGGCGCAGGACGTACCGGTCTGCTGCGTGGTGGACGATGCCCAGTGGATCGACGACGCTTCGCGTCGGGTGCTGGTGTTCGTCGCCCGGCGGGTGTCCGTCGAGCGGATCGCGGTGGTGTTCGCCGCGCGTGACGTCGGTCCGCCGTCCGGGCTGGCCGAGCTTCCGCGGATGTCCCTCGCGGGTCTGGGCGACGAGGACGCCCGGGCCTTGCTGGGAGCGGCGACGCATATCGGGCCGGACGCCGATGTCGTCGACCGGATACTCGCCGAGGCCCACGGGAACCCGTTGGCGCTGGTGGAGTTCGCCCACCACGCGGAACCGTTCGCGGTCCCCGGGCCACGGCGTCTGCGGGCCAGCGTGGTGGACACGTTGGAGCGGCAGTTCGTCCAGCGCTTCGAGCGGTTGCCGGACGCGACACGGGCGCTGGTGGTGCTCGCCGCTGCTGAGCCGGTCGGCGACCTCGACCTGCTGCGTCGCGCGGCGCGGCTCCTCGGGCTGGACGCGGCGGAGCTGACCCTCGCGGAGGACGCCGGACTTCTGGTCCTGGGGCCGCTGCTGCGCTTCCGGCATCCGCTGGTGCGCTCCGCGGTCTACGCGTCGGCCACTCCGGAGAAGCGCCGGAGCATGCACGGTGCTCTCGCGGAGGCGGCCGATCCGGAGACCGACCTCGACCGCCAGGCGTGGCACCGGGCCCACGCGGTCATCGACGCCGACGAGGAGATCGCCGCGGAACTGGAACGGTCCGCCGGCCGGGCGAGCCTGCGCGGCGGATTCGCCGCGGCCGCCGCGTTCATGGAGCGAGCGGGCCAGCTGACCCCCGCTCGCGACCGCCAGGCCGGACGGCTGATCGACGCGGCACAGCTGCGGCTGCAGGCCGGGGCGCCCGACGTGGCCCGTGGCCTCGTCACCCGGGCAGAGCGGCGCCCGATGGACGACAAGGGCCGTGCCAGGGCGCGCCTGCTGCGGGCACGGATCGACTACCAGCTCTCCCACAACCCGCAGGCCACCGCCAGACTCGTCGACGTCGTCTCGGAGTTGGTCCCTGAACAGGCGAGAGAGACCTGCCTGGAGGCGTTCGCGTCGTTCATGTACAACGACAATCATCCGGGCCTTCTCAAGGAGCTCGGCGCCCGGATCCGCGAGCGGGCGCCGCACCGGGAGCCGGCCCGGCCGGCCGATCTGCTGCTCGACGCTCTGCTGGACCAGGCCACACTGCCCGTCGAGCGGGCCGTGCCCGCGATGCGCGACGCGGTGACGGCGTGCCGTACGGCCGTCCGCTCGTCGGGCCCGTGGCGGATGAATCTGGTCTGCCAGGTCGTCATCGACCTGCGGGACGACGAGGCGATGGAGGAGATCGCGGACCGCCAGGTGGACGTGGCGCGTCGGCAGGGCTCCCTCGCCTCGCTGCCGCAGGCCCTGCGGTATCAGGCGGTGGCCCGAGTATCGGTCGGTCGGTTCGACGAGGCGGACGTCAGCCTCAGTGAGGCCCGGGCCGTCGACGAGGCGGCAGGCACGGTGCCCCTGCTGGGGCCCGAGCTGGTCCTCACCGGCTTCCGCGGCGACGCGGACCGGTTCGCCGAACTGCGGGAGCTGGTGGGACGGGACGGGCGCCCGTTCGAAGCGGCCGGCGAGCACTATGCCAGGGCGGTCCTGCACAACGGGCTGGGCGACTACGAAGCGGCTCTGGAGGCCGCGTTGACCGCCCAGCGCCGGCACCAGGCCGGCTCGTACTCGATCTGGGCCGTCTATACGGAGCTGGTCGAAGCCGCCGCGCGCGCCGGGCGCGGCGAGGAGGCGGCCGCGGCCATGAAACATCTGGGGACGCTGGCCCGTCTGCATCCCGTCCCGTGGGCCGTCGCCGAATGGCTGCAGGCGCAGGCCCTCCTGGAGAGGGGCGAGGACTGCGAAGCGCTGTACCGGCAGGCCATCGAGCAGTTCGCCCGGACCCGGGTCCGGGTGCTCCACGCGCGCGCCCGGCTGACGTACGGGGAGTGGCTGCGCCGCGAGAACCGGCGGGCCGAGGCCCGTGATGAGCTGCGGGCGGCGCACGACATGCTGTCGCGTATCGGTGCCCGCGCTTTCGCCGAGCGCGCGGCCAGGGAACTGCGCGCCACCGGTGAACAGCCGCGCCTGCGCGGTGAGGACCCGCTGGGCCGGCTCACCGCGCAGGAACGGCTCATCGCCGGGAAGGTCGCTGCCGGGGCGACGTCCAGGGAGGTGGGCGTGATGTTGTTCCTCAGCCCCCGCACCATCGACACACATTTGCGCAACGTGTACCGCAAATTGGGCATCTCGTCGCGCCGCCAGCTCCGTGAGATGCCGCTGTGACCAGCCGGCTCCGCGGTATGTCACGGCCTGGGCCTCCCGACTCGGTGGTGTGTCACTGCCTCGGCCTCCCGGCTGCGCGGTACGTCGACGCGCCTGCTCCGGCGGGCGCGTCGACGTACCACGGCCGGTTCAGTACTGGTCCCCGCCGGACCGGCCGAACAGCTCGATCTCGGCGATGGCCACCTGCTTCTCGGCGGACGCGGCGTGCGCCGACTCGATGGTGAAGCGGACCTTGGTGGCCTCGCCGACACGGAAGGCGCGGCGCTGCCCGCCCGCGCCCGGGTCCAAGGTCAGTTCGCGGGTCGTGGTCCGGCCGTCCGTCCCCGTGATCGTCGCCGTGACCCGGTGCGGCAGGGCGGACTTCTCCAGCTGGTCGGCGCGGGTGGACACACCTGGCGTGATGATGACGTCGAGGAGCCGCGCCGGGCGCGCGAACCGCACCTCGACCCATTCGCCCTGGCCCGATTGCGCCACACCCGGACCCCACCAGGTGTTGCTGAGCTTGTCGAAGGCCAGCTTCGGTTCGTGGCCGGGGTAGGAGCGGGAGGCCCGGATCCCGTCCGGCTCGACCGGTGCGCGCTTGGCGAAGTGGTCGCGCGTGGCGTCGATGCCGTCGGGCAGGTACAGCACGCCGAGGATGACCAGCATCACGGCGATGGCGAGGGTGACCCAGGTGCCGACGCGGTCGAAGGCACGGCGGAGGCGGGGGCGGTCGCCCGCCCAGGGGGCTTCCTGGCCGCCGGGCCCGAAAAGGCGCCGCCACCAGGGGCGACGTCCAGGCGCGGGGGCCGCGGGGCTCTCGGCGAGGGGCATCGCGCAACGGTTGCAGAAGTGCCGGTCCGGGTGGTTCGGCGTGGCGCACCAGGCGCACGGCGGACCGTGTTCCGTCCCCTGGGGGCCGGGGACGCGTACGTGGGGCCGGTCGGTGTCGGGGCGGCCGGGCAGCACCGGGGCCACGGAGGGGACCGGCGCGGCGGGGGCGGCTTCGTGCTCCGGGACGGGCACGAGGAGGGAACGGGCGCGTTCGGCCGTGGAATTGCCGGGAGGGGGCCCGTCCTGCGGCGTGCTCAGCGGGAGGCGGGGGTCGGTGTCCTCCAGGTTCGGGTCACCGGTCGCGGACCGGGACGCGCCGGCGGTTCCGGCACCGTCGCGGTCCCCGGTGTGCTCCGGGGCCGGGGCCGTTCCCGAAGAGCGGTGCCCGCTCAGGGCGGAAGCGTCCACAGGTGGGGCGGTATCGATGCGGCTCGGGGCCGCGCCGGACCCGCGGACATCCGCCCGGGCGGCGCCCCGGCCGGAACCGGCGTCGGAAGCCGCCGGGGAGCCGGTACGGCCCCCGGCAGCGTCCCAGCGGAGGACGGCTCCGCAGGCGTCGCAGAACGACTGTCCCGGCTCCGCGCGGGTCCCGCACTCACCGCAGTACGGCGTGCTCATCTGTCCGAGGTCCTTTCGGTGGTGGTCACCGTGACGGTGTAGGGCATGTGCGCGGGACGGGCCGCGGCCACGAGCGTGTCGAGGCGGTAGGTGTCGGCCGGTGCGGGGTCGGGCAGCTGGAGGACGACGTGCAGGTGGGGGCGGGCACTGCCGGGGAACGGTCCGCGGGGACGCGCGCTCCAGGCGGCGCCGCCGCTCTCCGTGATCTCCGGTTCGGCACCGAACGCGAGGCGTACGGCTTCCGAGAGGCCGCGCCGGGTGCCCCGTACGCGGTGCAGGGCGACCGCGGCGGCCACGGCGGCGCGCAGCCGTGGCTCGGGTTCGGTGCCGTCGGTCTCGGCGCCCACCCAGGCGCCCAGCCACCGGGCGAAGTCGACCGGGGTGAGCGCGGGGTCGAAGTAGGTGTCCAGGCAGTCGAGCACGTTCAGGATCGGCGCGAGGACGTCGTCGAGTCCGCCGACGAAGCGCTGCGCGAGATCGTCGTCGGCGAAGACGGCCGGGAGCATCATGCCGATGGGGGCGGAGGAGCCCAGGCCGTCGACGGAGCCTCTCATGAGCGGCCTCCGGAGTACGTCGATCGTGTCATGCGCTGTCCCCGATCACCCGTACGCGGTGGTCGAAGGAGAAGACCAGGGCGGGCGGTTCGAGATCGATGCGGTCGGTCGGGTCACCGCGCTGACCGGTCAGCGGGTCGGCGGGGTGCAGTACGACCTCGTCGACCAGCTCCACGCCGGGGACGCGCTGCAGGATGGCGAAGACCTCACCGGCCTGCACCGGGCGGCCGAAGGGCCAGCCGCGGCCGTCCGCGCCACCCGTGAGCGGGTCCAGATGACGGTAGAGGGCGTCGTGGGCCCGGCGGCGCACCCGGTCGGTGTCGGTACCGCGGAAGGCGTGGACGGTCGCGACGACCGTGACCCCCTGGTAGTAGGGCGGGCCGACCGCGAGTCTGGTGCCGATGAGGCGGCGTTCGTCGAGATGACGGGTGATGCGGTCCAGCAGGCGGTCGCCGGGGACGAGTTGCTCGAAGCGGAGCCGGCCGCCGGGGTCGGGGACGGCCTGCGGCACGACGAGCACCCGTACCGCGTAGGACCCGTACTCGTCCCGGTGGCCTTCCAGACAGGTGATGCGGGCGGTCTCGGGCGCGGCCCGGCGGGCGAGTTCCTCGTAGTCGCGCAGGGTGACGGCGCGCTCCTGGGCGCGCAGCGTGATCGGGGCCCGGACCTTGGCCTCCTCGACGGTCTCGCCGTCGACGCCGCCGCGTGCGGCCTCGCCGTTGACGACTTCGGAGACGTACGGGATGGAGGTGCGCAGGACCCGTACGGCACCCCGGGTGACGTTGCCGGTCCGGCCGCCGCCGGTGCGGTAGCGGCGGGCGCGGATGACCGCGCCCTTCGGGGCGACCATGCCGTACTGACGCAGCGAGCCGTCGGCTTCCCGGACGGCGGGACCGAAGGCGATGCCGCCGGTGGTGGCGTCGAGGGTGATGTGGCGGTCGTCCGCCCGGGACGCGGCGAAGTGCGGGACGACCTGCCAGTCCTGCCATCCGTCGTGTTCGGCGGTCTGGAGCAGCAGCGGCGGGTCGTCGCCGACGACGGGCGCCTGGGCGAGCCGCCGTCGCTGACCGGGCAGGCCGCTGGATTCGCCGAGTGCCTCGTCGTACACGGTGGCGGCGTGCACGACGCGGGTGGTGCCGCCGATGGTGCAGGCGTCGGCGGACCGTACGGTCGGTGACGTGGTGTAGAAGGGCTGGCCGGGCAGCGGATCGGTGACCCGGCAGCGCAGCCAGCCGGCTTCGTGACCGGCGTTGCGGGACAGTACGTGGCCGCCGGGGATGTGCAGGACGACGTCGCCCGCGCGGTTGAGGCCGCCGGTGCCGTCGCGGTCGATGTCGCAGGCCTGCCAGCCGTCCTCGGTCCACGCCTCCCACACCAGTGGCGGCTGCCTCGGGTCGACGCCGACACCGTCCACCCGGCTGTCGAGTTCCAGGGCGACGGCACAGTGCGGTACGGCCGCCGTCAGGCCGATCAGCATGCAGTCGCCGGGTACGGGGGCTTCGGCGAAGCACCGGATGTCGGCGCCTTCGGCCAGCGCGGCGGTGCGGTCGGTCACCGGCTCACCCCGGTGCTGCACCACCAGCCGGCTCATCGCGCAGGGCACGATGGCCAGTTCGCGCTCGGTGCTGAAGACCACCGCCTCCTCCTGCTCCGTGCGCAGGGTGGCCACTTCGGTGCCGACCGGCACGGGGATGACCTCCTCCTGGGGTGCGGACAGCCAGAAGGTGACATCCGTACGGGCCGCCGACGGCGGGAAGAGGGTGACCCCTATGAGGTCCAGGAAGGCCAGATGGTTTTTCTCGGGGACCCGGTTGAGGCGGTAGACGATCTGGTCGGCCATGTGGGCGACGGTCTCGACGAGGGTGACGCCCGGATCGGAGACGTTGTGGTCGGTCCATTCCGGCGCGCGCTGCTGGATGTAGCGCTTGGCGTCGTCGACGAACTGCTGGAAGCGGCGGTCGTCGAGGTTGGGCGAAGGCAGGGACATCAGCGGTCGCTTTCGGGGGAGGTGCCGGAACCGTCGTCGGAGCGGTCGCCGCCGGAGCCGTCCTCGTGGGAGGGAATGACATAGAAGGGGAAGACGAGGCTGCGCGGGTTGTTGGTGCCGCGGATCTGGTAGCGGATGTCGATGTACAGGACGCTGCGGTCGGTGCCGGTGGTCACCTCTACGTCGGTGACCTCGATACGCGGCTCCCAGCGGTCCAGGGAGAGGTACACCTCGTGCTGGATGCGGCCCGCGGTCTGCTCGTTGACCGGAGCGAACACCAGGTCGTGGATGGCGCAGCCGAACTCGGGCCGCATCGGCCGCTCTCCCGGCGCGGTCGCCAGGACCAGCCGGATCGCCTCCTCGATCTCCCGCTCGCCGCTGACCAGCGCGATACCGCCGGTCGGCCCGATACGCAGCGGGAACGACCACCCGGAGCCGACGAACTGTTCGGCCAACAGAACACACCCGCTTTCCACGGACAGGGAACTGGACAGAGAAACGGAGACCGGGACCGGACGGCGGTGCTCACCCCATCGGCGGCACGGGTGGTGTGACGGAGAAGAAGAGCGGTGAGGTGACGGTGGTCTTGGCGCCGTTGATCAGGTTCGCGGCCGAGGTGATCGTGGCGCTGGCCCCCGCGGTGAGGGTCGCCACGCCGCCGGCCGTCATGTTCAGGGCCCCTCCCGTGGTGAGCCCGAGCTGTCCCGCGGACTTGAGGTTGATCAGGCCCGTGGAGTCGACATTGAGCGGGCCGACGCTCCTGATGCTGAGCAGACCACCGCTCTGCAGGCTCAGCCGGCGCCGGGCGCTCAGCGTGAGGTCGGTGCCGGCCTCCACGGACACCGACCTGCTGCCCTTGATGGTGACCGACCCCTTGCTGTCCACGACGATCTCGGTGTTCGTCCGGTCCAGGCTGACGGTCAGCTGCTTGTCGCCGGAGGCCAGCCGGACGCCCTGCTTGCGGCGGCCGGTCTGCTGGCTGAGCAGGTCCAAGCGGTTGCCGTCCCGGTCGGAGACGGTGTGCCGGCTCGCCCTCTTCCGTACGGTGTCGTGCAGCGGCACGTCACCGACCGCCGTCGGCTTGTCCTTGCCGTTGTAGAGCCCGCCGATCACGAACGGATGGTCGAGGGCACCCCGGTCGAACCCGACCAGCACCTCGTCGTTGACGTCCATCGGGAACACCCCGCCACCACCGAGGCCGCCCATCTGCACCGTCCGCGTCCAGTCACTGACGTACGTGTCGTCCAGCCACGGGAACCGCAGCCGCACACGGCCCTGCTTGAGCGGATCGTTCACATCGGTGACCAGGGCGTTGGCCACACTCGGCAGTGTGAGACCGGTGCCCGTCCCGCCCCCGCCGGAGGCCAGCCCGAACAGCGAACGCCACTGCCGGCCGCTGACGGTCACCCACGACTCGTAGTGCTTCCCGTCCCCGAAGACGTGCCGTACGGAGGTCGCCGTGTACTTGCCCTCGAAGGGCATGCCGGTGTCCGAGAGCATCACCGGTACCCCGGGCCGCAGCCGCGTATTGCCCAGCACCACGATCTCCACCTCGGCGAAGGCCCCGGTCACGTCCTCGGCGAGGGCGTCGGAGGCGAACCTCACCTCGGCCGACTTGTCGTACGGGACCGAGGCGTCGACCAGCTTGCCCGCCTTGAAACGGCCCGCGGCCCCGCCGGGCGTCTCGCCGATGGCGAAGCCCGGGTTGTCCTTGGCGGGCGAGACGGAGCTGAGTGCCTTCTTCTGCGTGACGTCCCAGCCGCGCGTCTCCACCTTGCCGACCTGATCCGCCGCGGTGACCGCGGCCCGCAGGCGCAGGATGTCGACACCGGCCTTCAGCTCCAGGGGGTCCTCGCCGTCCAGGCTCTTCGACGGCGCTCCCGACGCCGGTTTCGGCCGGACGAAGCAGAACCTGCCCTTCGCGTCGATGGACATGACGGACTCGTTCTCGTCGGCCAGCCGCGCCAGGAAGTCCCAGTCGCTGACGTTGGACTGGCTGATGAACTCGTACACCGTCTTCGTCGACTGGATCGTGCCGATCGGCACCCCGGCCCGCGCGGCCAGCTTCCTGGCGATGTCGGAGGCGGACTGGTTCCGGTACGCCGCCACCCGGCGCTGGCGCATGAGCCGGTGCCCGAAGTCGTAGCCCCGGATGACGGTGAAGGTGCCGGTGCCGTCGTAATCGGCCTCGAAACCGGTGATCTCACCGGTCAGCAGCGTGTCACCGGCGCCCTGGCCGTCGGTCACGGTCGCGATGGTGACCGGGGTGCCGAACGTGGCGCCCAGCCGGCTGATCATGATCCGGTAGGGGTCCCGGAAGGTCAGCTCGAAGGCGGCGGGAACCCCGGCGCCCTGGTCGACCCAGCCGGCGACCAGGGCCTCCGTGGCGTCGTCGGGCAGTTCGCCGCCGATGGAGACCTGAAGGACGGCGGACGTCGCGGGACCCGTCATCAGCGACGCACCTCCTCGGCGGCGGGCAGGACGAGTTCGATGCCCGTGGGCAGCCGGGACGGATCGTCGATGTTGTTGGCCTCGGCGATCGCCCGCCACGACGCCGCGTCCCCGTACTCCCGCCAGGCCAGCGACTGGAGCGAGTCACCGGCCACGACCTGGTGCACCCGCTGCGCGGTGAGCGCGCCCGAGGTCGGGTTCTGCCGCCGGGTCTTGCCGGGGATCTCGTGCAACTGCATCCGGCAGGTGGCACGGATGGGCACACCGGTGGTCCCGAACAGCGTGTAGGACGCGTCGACGGAGCTGACGTACGCGGTGAACCGGGCCGTGGAGAAGGACCCCCACTGGAAGATCACCCACGGCGGCGACGGCTGGTCGGCCGCCAGGCTCCTGGCGGTCACCACACAGCACTTCATCAGCGCCGCCACCTTCTTCAGCACCGTGTTGCCGGTCGGCCGGTCGGAGGAGTCGAGAAAGATCTCCAGGGACATCGTCCGCGGCTCCGACCCCATGAACTCCGGCCGCGCGCCGTTGCGTACGGCGATCGTCGGCGTCACCTTCCACTGGGCGGAACGGCTGACGGACAGCTGCGCCGGGTTGAAGTCGAAGTCGAACGTTTTCCTGAGGGCGCCCGGGCTGGTGCCCTTGCCGAGCGGGGGCTCGTGGATCGCGAGGGTGGCCCGGACCAGGCTCTTGCCGGCGCCTTTGCTGCTACTGGGCATGGGGTTCGTCTCTTCGTTCCTGGGTCGGGGGCTTCAGTCGGTGAACCCGTGGTGGGCGATCTCCAGGACCTCCGTGGCGACGGCCGGATGGGCCGGATTGAGGGCCGGGCCCTGCCAGCTGACGGGCAGTACGTCGATCAGCCCCCAGCGCGCGACCTCCGAGCCGTCCGCGCGGAGCGCCGTGATCTGGGCGGTGGGCCGCCGGATGCCCGTCTGGACGGAGGAGATCCACTTGGCGACCTTGGTGGTGTCCGGGGTGAGCGGACGGGTCAGCCGGATGGTGGAGAAGGTGACGCGGGTCGGGAGCTGCCAGACGAAGCCGTTGTTGCCGCCCTCCTGCCGCTGCTCCGTCTCCACCTGCGACGACAGCCCGTCGCACCCGTTGAAGTAACCGAGGCTCTCGCCGTCGATGGAGAGGGTGAACCAGAGGGACGAGCCCGGGTCCTGGCGGGACATCGCGGAGGGCCTTTCTGTCAGGTCGGTCAGAGGTACGGCGTCGGTCGGCGGGCGCTTGTCGGCCGGCGGCCGGTCACTGGCGGGGAGCGGTCACTGGCGGGGGTCGCGGAGTCTGCCGATCCGCTCGCGGTCCATGCGCAGTTCGGTACGGATCAGCCGGGTGACGCGGCCGATGATCCGGTGCACCAGTTCGTCGAGCTGGAAGTCGGAGAGGGCGCGCGGGTCGAACGCGACGGCGGACGGCTCCGCCGCACCGGCGGGCCTGGGCCATTGCCCTGACTGCTGCGCCGGTGGCAGCGGGGTGTACGAGGGCGGGGCTCCGGGAGATGCGGAGTACGCGGGAGGGGGGCCGGTGGGCGGGGCGTAGCCAGGTGGGGTGTACGCGGGTGGGGCGAACTGGGGTGGGGCGTACGCAGGTGGGGCGGACTGGGGTGGGCTGTACGAAGGAGGGGGCTCAACGGGGGCGGCCGGTCGGCGCGGAGGCCGGACTCGGGGCAGCGTGTCCGCCACCGTGGCCGCGGAGAAGGCGGCCAGCGTACCGATGGCCGAGTTCCGTCCGGTACGCGATCGCCCCGCACGCTGGACAGTGATGGGGAGGGGGGCCGGGGCGCCGATGGCGCTGACGGGGCGGGGGGTGTGCGGGAGCGGGAGGGGTGGTGCGGCGGGTGGGGCTGGGGGGCGTACCGGGGGCGGTACCGAAGGGGCTGAGAAAGAGGCGACGGGGAGGGGGTGAGGGGTGGTGGTGGAGACCGCCGGAGACCGTTGGATGGCTGGAAGTTTTATGGTGGCTGGGGGCGTGGGGAGTGGGGCTGCTGGGGGCGTGGGTGCTGGGGACGTGGCCGCGGCGCGGGCCGGGGGCTTGGCGGGCAGGGGGGTGTCAGCCTGGGGCGCGGGCGTGGGCAGGGGAGTGGTGTCAGCCTGGAGGGAGAATGCGGCCAGGGGGGTGGCGTCCGTGGGGGCGCTGGTGACCGGGGCGCCCAGTGGGGAACGGCGCGGTGTGTGGGCCGCCGGAGCGATCTGGCCCTTGGACGTTGGCAGCGCGGAGCGCGAGACGGGGCCGAGCCCGTGGGCCGGTGGGGTGGGGTCTGCTGGGGTGGAGACCGACGAAGTAGGGCCGGGCCGGAGGCTGGGCGAGGCGGGCTGGGGCACGGAGGCTCGGGACGCGGCGGTCGGCGGTGCGGGTGTCGCCGAGATCGGGGCGCCGAGGCCGGTGCTGGGTCCCGTGGCCTGGCGGGTGGCGCTGCGCTGAACCGTCCGGTGGGGCGTGGAGGAGGCGTGCCCGGAGAGGGAAGGCGCCGTGGCTGGAGGCGCAGTGGGTACGGCGTGACCCTCGGCGACCGGGAGCGATCGGGGCCCGCGAAGTGATCGCTGAACAGGAGGCGTTGCCGCCGGTGCATCCGAGGCCGGCACGGCTGCCGGGCGAGCGGGCCGTGTCTCACCCGAGGGAATGACAGGCCGGGGCGCGGCATCCTGAGTACGGGGGAGAGCGCGCGGCGCAACGGCCGCGACACCGGTACCGGTGCCGGCGTCGCGCGGGGCGGGTACCGGCTCGTTGCGTGCGTCGCGCGTTGGGCCGTCATCCGCCGTAGCGGCAGGGCCAGGCGTTGGGGCCTGCCCCCTCTTGACTCGACGGGATACGACGATCGGCTGCCGGTTGACAGCTTCGGTACCGCTCGGAGCCACCACTGCGCGCCGGGCGGATGGCGTCGGTGACGTGTCGGCGAGGTCGGGGGCGGGGGCGGGGGCCACAGCCTCGCGCTGCTGGACCGTGGCCCGCTGCACGGGGGCGGGGACGGAGGCGGAGGCAGGGCCGGTGGCCGCAGTGTCGTGACGGCCGTGACGGCCGTGGACATCGTCGGCCGGGGGAAGGGCGCCGGTCATCTCGTCGCTCCTGTCACCTGCCGTGCCGGTGGAAACGGCGTTACCGCGAGGGGCGGTCGCTCCGCCACGCGGGGCGAGTGCCGTTCCGCTACCGGGCGTTGCCGGTGCGGGGTCGTGGTGGACGGCCGCTCGCTGCACCGCGACGCCGGGCTCTGCACGCATGCCCGACGTAGATGCTCCGCTGGGCGTGGGCGAACCGGCACCCGTGCTCTCCGTCGACGGCGCGGGATGGCTGAGGGGACCGGCCGGGGCGGCCGCGTCGGTTCCCCCTCGACTGTCCTCGGCCGGTGCGGTCGGTGCAGCCGAGCCGGACTCGCTGGGAACACCGCCCGGCTCCCGTACGCCGCTCGTGGCACGTGCGCCAGTCACCGGGGCCCCCGCACCCGCCACTATTCCCCCAGCAGACGCGAAGCCCTGCCGGGCCGCCGGATGAATCCGCCGCTGTACGACGCCCGGCCCGGCCGGCGCCTTGGTCAGAGGCAGCCGGGACGGGCGGGGCTGGGCGGGCGTCACGCGGACTCCGCGCGCCGGAGACAGAGCAGGCGCATGTGCGTCCCGAGACGCGGGGGACGGCGCCGGGGACGAGCCGGTCGCGACGGGCAAAGCCGCCGAAGCCGCCGGAACAGCTGAAGCCCCCGGAACAGCCGAAGCCGCCCGAGCTGACGGCCCGGCAGGGCGCGCCCGCCCGGCCGCTGCCGTTGCCGGGCTCCCCTGAGCACCATCGGTGGCTGCGGCGGCCGAGGGGCGGGTAGCCGCCGGGGCGCGCCGAGGCGTGGCAGCAGGCGTGGACCGCTGAGGCGCACCGGCCACGGATCGCCCCAACGAAGCCCGCTGAACCGGAGCGGCAGCCCCGCCGCTCCTACCGCCCCTGCCAACCCCGCCAGCAGAATCCACCGACGGCGGCAAGGCGCGCAGCGGCGCCACAGGTACCCGCTGCGCGGCCGGTTCCGGTGCCACCGGTGTGAAGGGGAGCGTGTTCGAGGGTCGTTCCAACCCCGTTACCGGGCGGGCCGTGTTGGTCACCGTCCTCGGAAGCAGGCCGGCGGGAGCGGTGTCGAGGATTCCGAGGCGGGACGACGCGTGCATGAACGAAGGGTTCTGCCACGTCGGCAGCCGCTCGCCGAACCCGGCGTCCGCGACTTCGGCACGGCCGCCGGCGACGGACCGCTGGATGGACGGCAGCGTTCGCCAGGCGGTCGTTGGCGCCGTACCGCTGCGCACGGCACCGGTCGGGTCAGAAGAACCTGAAGAACCCGAAGCCCCCGAAGAGCCGGAAGCCCCCGACACCTCCGACGACCCCGAAGCCCCCGACGACTCCGAAGCCCCCGAGCCCCCCGAATCGATTCGCCCCTCCGTGCCCCCGCCACCCTCCCGCTCACGCTCACGCTCACGGCCGCCCCGCCCCCGTAGCCGGTCCAGGAATCCCATGGTTCAGTCCTCCGCCCCGGCGCGCGTCACGAAGGACGCGATCCGGCCTGTGTATGCGCGGCGGTCGCGGTGTTCCAGGTCCAGGATCGTCTCCAGGCCCCAGTGGAAGTGGTAGGCGACGTACGCGATCTCCTCGTGCAGCCGGTCGGTCGCGTACGTCACGATTCCCCCAGGCGGCTCCCGCCGAGGTCCACTTCGAACGGCTCGGAGCAGTGCGGGCAGTCCACCGCGGCGCGGGTGTGGCCCTCGGCGTTGATCTGGCGGTAGAAGTCCTGGAGGAACGCGAGGTCGGAGGCGAACATGTTCTCCACGATCCCGTCGTGCACCATCGGCAGCGTGCCCAGGCGGGTGACGACCCGGCCGAGCAGCACCACCGACAGGTACGCGGGGTTCTCCTGGACCCGGACGTCGCGCAGCGGTACCAGTTCGTCCCGTGCCGTCGACAGCCGCATCACGCCGTCCCGGTGCACGGTGCCCGCCTCGTCGACGTACCCGCGGGGCAGTTGGAACGGGAACTCGGTGCGCAGGCTGCGGGGTGCCGCGTCGGCCGGCGCGGCGGCGGGGGGCGGAGAGAGGGCCTCCGGTTCCGCCGCCGCGGTCTGCTGGGCCGGTGGTACCGCCGCGGCCGCGCCCGGCGCACCGGCAGCCGTGCGCCGCATCACTCGACGACCAGTTCCTCGAAGACGATGGTCACGGTCTCGGTGAGCACGGCGGCCTCACCGGCCTTCAGGGTGCTGGCGTCGATCTTGCTGCACCAGGCGTTGCGCAGGTTGTAGCGCTTCACCGGATTGTCCTCGTAATCCATCATGATGATGGAGGCGTTCTTGCGGGCGGTGCTCATCCGGCCGGCGATCGAGTCGTTGATCCACTGCGTGAACGAGGACGACTGGGTCATGCCGCGCACCACGGTGCACTGCCCGTTCTTCTGCACGCCCGGCAGAATGTTGATGTCGACGTGGCCCTGCGCGGTGTTCTGCGGGCTGACGATGACGTCCTGTTCGATGGTGAGGCCGCTGACCTCCGAGAGGTATTCGACCATCACACCGTCGATCTGCAGGCCGAAATTGTGTGAGGTGAGGGAGTCACCCTGCATGAGAGCCATGGGTTCGCTGTCCTTCTGGGCTGTGTGACGGTGATGTACGGGAGTGGGGGAGGGGGCGGGCGGCCTACTCCTCCAACTCGCCGTTGCCACTGGAGAACTGCGACAACCGGAAGATCACGAACTCCGCGGGCTTGACCGGGGCGACACCGATCTCGCACACCACCCGGCCCAGGTCGACCGACTCCGGCGGGTTGGTCTCCTCGTCACACTTGACGTAGTACGCCTCCTGGGGCCGCTGGCCGAACAGCGCGCCGCTGCGCCACTCGTTGACCAGGAACGCCGAGATGTTGCGCCGGATGCGGGCCCACAGCGCGTGGTCGTTCGGCTCGAACACCACCCACTGGGTGCCGATCAGGATCGACTCCTCCAGGTAGTTGAAGTACCGGCGGATGTTCAGGTAGCGCCACTCGGGGTCGGACGAGAGGGTGCGGGCTCCCCAGACGCGGACGCCCCGGCCGGGGAAGGCGCGGATGCAGTTGACGCCGACGGGGTTGAGCAGGTCCTGTTCACCGCGGGTGATCTGGATCTCCAGGTCGACGGCGCCGCGTACGACCTCGTTGGCGGGGGCCTTGTGCACCCCGCGCTCGGAGTCGTTGCGGGCCCAGATGCCGGCGACGTGGCCGCTGGGCGGGACCATGCGGGCCTGGCCGGTGGCCGGGTCGAAGGACTTCACCCAGGGGTAGTAGAGGGCCGCGTACTTGGAGTCGTAGCCCGCCGTCTCCTGGCGCCACGACCGCACCTGCTGGGCGTTGAGGCCGGGGGGCGGGTCGATGACCGCCACCCGGTCGCCCATCAGCTCGCAGTGGGCGATGAGTCCGAGCTGTACGGCCTTGACGGCCTCCAGGTCGATCGCGTCGCGCTGGTAGGCGGCCATGAGGTCGGGTACGGCCACCGTGGACACCGCGTCGATGGCCTCCAGGCCGCCGAAGCCGGTGCGGTCGGCGGAGTCGCCGAGGTACTGGGCCGGGCCGGGGTTCGCGGTCGTGTCCCGTTCGGCGGGCGTGGGCGTAGGCGCCGGGGCGGGCGGCGCGGCCAGGGTGACCGTCTGGTTCTCCGGGCGGACGAGCTGGGCCGCCGCCGCGGCCTCCGCCACGGTGATGAGCTTGGAGCGCTCCTTGACCTGGGTGACGACGTAGGACCGGTTGCTCTTCTTGGCGCTCACGTCGAACGTCTCGACCGGCTTGTCGCCGTCCTTGACGATCAGCTTGAACCGTTCGGCCGGACCTTCCCCTTCGGGGTCGGCGACCTCCACGGTCAGGGGGCCGTTCGCGCCCTGGGCGATGGCCGCCACGGAGAACGCGCCGAGCTGCTTCGGCTCGGCGGCGGGCAGTTCGGCGGGGCGGGCCCGGCCGGTCACCCCGGCGGGGGCCGCGCCGTCCCCGGCAGCGCCCTCGGCGGAACCGCCGATCCGCACCACGTACGCGGCAGAGCCGCCGTTGTTGAAGAATCCGTAGACGGAGTGGGCGAGGTAGTACCCGTCGGTGAAGTCACCGAAGGAGGCGACGTACTGGGTCCAGTTGGTCACCAGCGTGGGCTCGTTCAGGGGCCCGGCCGGTGCGAGCCCGACGAAGGCCGCCACGGAGGTGCCCACCCCCTCGATCGGACGCGATCCGCTGGCCACCTCCTCGACGTAGACGCCGGGCGACAGATAGGACGGCATGCTCTGCTCTCCTCGGGGTACGAGACGGGACGCACTCACCCTCGCGCAGCCCCCTCGCCGCCGAAACGTCCCCAGGTGCCGGGCCCTGGGCAAGGCCGCTGCCCCCAAGGGCGCGCCGACGTGCCTCCGCGGCCGGCCGGCGCCGGCTTCCCGCCCGGAGCGCCGGAGCCGCCGGGCGCGTCGGACCGACGCCGGCGGCGACCGGGGTGCCGTGCCGCGGGCCGAGGGCACTCGACACCGCCCGTCCGGGCAGCCGGGTCTGCCCGGAGGGCTCCTGACGGTGTCCGCCGCCTCTCCTAGCGTCGTGGCGTGAGCCCTTGGACCTCTTTGGAACCCGCCTCCGCAACCGTCGACCCCGGCAGCACCACCACGGTGCGGCTGCGGGTGCGCAACACCGGAGACATCGTCGACGAGTACCGCTTCGAACCGGTCGGTGATCTCGCGCCGTGGACCACGGTGGAGCCGCAGGCGCTGCGGCTCTATCCGGGGACGACCGGCACGGTGGAGCTGACGTTCGCGCCGCCGCGTACGCCGGACGCGACCGCAGGACCGAATCCGTACGCGGTACGGGTCACGCCGACGGAACACCCGGACGCCGTCACCGTCCCCGAGGGCAACCTCACCATCACCCCCTTCAGCGAGGTGCGCGCCGAGCTGGTACCGCCGACGGTCAAGGGGCGGTTCCGGGGGCGGCCGCGGCTGGCCGTGGACAACCTCGGCAACACCAAGGTCACCGGTTCGCTCAGCGGCAAGGACACCGGCGAACGGCTGTCGTACGACCTCCAGCCGGGCAACGTCCAGATCGAGCCGGGCCGGGCCGCTTTCGTGAAGGTCACGCTGCGTCCTCGGCAGATCACCTGGTTCGGGTCCAAGCAGGAGCAGCCGTACGCGCTGGTCCTGCGCCGCTCCGGCACCGAGCCGGTGGACGTGGACGGCACCTTCGTACAGCGCGGCATCCTGCCGGGCTGGCTGGCCACCACCGGAGGTCTGCTGCTCGCCCTGACCATCGCCTTCGTGACGATCTGGCTGGCGTACCGGCCGCAGGTGCAGAGCGTGGCGCGGGAGAAGCCCGAGAAGGCCGGGCAGCTCGCGCCGAGCAGTCCGTCCCCGGCGATCAGCAGCCCGCCCCCCAAGCCCGAGAAGTCGGACGGCCCGTCCGAGAAGCCGGGCGGCGGCGGGCAGGAGAAGCCGAAGGACGAAGGCGGCGGCGGGGACAAGCCCAAGGAGGAGCCCGAGGAGCGGACCGCGGCCACCGCGGTGCGCGAGCTCGTCGCCCGCGGCGCGGGCCGCCACATCTGCTACCGCGCCTTCGTCCAGGACGACGGCTGGCAGGAGCCGGTGTGCGACGGGGCCGAGGCCGGCACGGTGGGCCAGGGCAAGCCGATCAAGGCCCTCAACATCGCGGTGTCCGAGACCAAGGGCGTCACCGGCGCGAGCGCCTACGCGGGCGAGGGCTGGCGCAAGGGCGACGCGTGGCGGAAGGAGGACGATGGGAAAGACCTGGTCCTCGGCAGCACCGAGAGCGCCGATCCCCCGATGGAAGGGTTCACTCTTCAGGTCTTCGACGGCTCCGTGTGCCACGAGGCCTATGTGAAGGACCGGAACTGGCTGGGCAAGGGGTGCACCGAGCCCGGCAAGTGGAGGTACGGCGGCAGCGCCATGGAATGGAACCTCCAACTGGAGGCGGTCCGCTTCACCGTGTGACCACGCGCCGGACGGGCCGGACTCTGCGCGTCACCAACTCGCTTCACCCGGGACCAGCCGCCCCGCCTTGCGGTATTCGCGGCGGGCGCCTTCCCACAGGTCGTCCGCCGCGACCGGTTCGTCCCGGCCGGCCGCGAGGTAGGCGGCGGTGACCACCGCGCCGCGGATCGAGCCGCCGGCCAGTTCGAAGTCCCGGGCGAGGGCGGCCACGTCGATGTCCCCGGCGCGGGGCACATGCGACAGGCCGTGCTTCCACAGCGCGAGACGCTGTCCGGCGTCCGGGAAGGGGAAGTCGACCACCAGGTCGAGGCGGCGGGTGAACGCGTCGTCGATGTTGGCCCGCAGGTTGGTGGTCAGCAGGGCGATGCCGTCGAAGGACTCCAGACGTTGCAGCAGGTAGGCGCTCTCCATGTTGGCGTACCTGTCGTGCGAGTCCTTGACCTCCGAGCGTTTGCCGAAGACGGCGTCGGCCTCGTCGAAGAGGAGCACGGCGTCCGTGCGGTCTGCCTCCGTGAAGATCCGTTCGAGGTTCTTCTCGGTCTCGCCGACGTACTTGTCCACGATCGAGGACAGCTGGACCACGTACAGGTCGACACCCAGATCGGCGGCGATTACCTCGGCGGACAGTGTCTTGCCGGTGCCGGACTCGCCCGCGAAGAGACCGAGGACGCCGCGCCCGCGGCCGCCGCCCGCGCTGAGCCGCCAGTCGCCGAGCACCCGGTCGCGATGGCGGGCGCGCAGGGCGAGTTCCCGCAGCTGGGAGAGGGGCCCGTCGGGCAGGACCAGATCACGCCAGTCCACCGCCGGCCGGATCCGGCGGGCGTGCCGTTCGAGGCCCGAGGCCGACTGCTGCCGGGCGGCGAGCCGTACGTGGTCGGCGGTGAGCGGAGTCCCGTCGAAGGCGGCGAGCGCCGTCGCGGCGCGGGCGGCGCGGGCGATGCGTTCACCGCCCAAGTGGTACGGAGTCACGGTGCCGGCCAGGTCGAAGCCGTCGGCCGCCGGCCCCAGCGCGGTGCGCCAGGAGGCCGTACTCCCGGCCGGCCGCCGGGGCGCCTGGAGCACCAGCGGGTCGTGCGCCGACCACTGTGGATCGTACGGGCGGGAGTCGGTCAGCAGTACGGTCACATCGGTGGCCGCCGTCAACTCGGCCACCATCGCGACCGGTTGCCCGGGCAGGCCGCACACCACGACGGCCCGGCCCGTCAGACGCGCCTCCCGCAGCAGCTCCGTGACGTGCTCCGGGGGCCCGGAGAATCGCAGCGCGTCGAGACCCGCCTCGCGCAGTGCGGACGTGAGGGCGGCCAAAGCGTCGCCCTCACGGTGTTCCCGCAGGTAGGCGGTGAACGGCCCGTCACCGAGACGGACGGCCAGCCGCCGGACGAAGCCCTCGTCGTGCTCCGCGCAGGGCAGCAGGTCCGGCATCGGCCGCAGCTGGCCCAGGAGCACGGCATCCGGAGTGTCGTCACCCAGCAAGTGGGCGGTGAGCCGGTCGGACACGGACAACGAGCGGGTCAGGAGCGGCCGGTCGGCCTCCTCGACGGTCAGCAGACCGAGGGCGCGCAGCGGTGCCGAGAGGTGGAACCGGGCGCGGGCCTCCGGCAGGTGCGCGGGCAGCCCGCACAGGTCGAGGGCGAGGCCGACGGTGGCGCGGCGGCGGCTCACGTCGTCGTTGAGGTAGCCGTAGAGCGGTTCGAAGGTGCGGTCGAGGTCGGGGGCGAGGGCGATGAGCAGCACGGCGGTGTCCAGCTCGGTGAGCCGCAGCCGGGCGGCCGTCCGGGCCAGACGGTCGTCGCGGTCCCCCGGCCACTCCGCCGGCGCTCCCGGCCGTACACCAGTCCCGCGCACCGCATCGGGCACCGCGTGCGGCCAGGTGCGCAGCAGATGACCCACGGCTTCCCCGGACAGGTGCAGGCCGCGCAGCGGATCGTCAGCCGTGGGGTCGTCGGCGGAGCGGTGTTCGATCAGCGTGGTCACCGCGTGCCGCAGCCCGGCCAGGCGTGCGAGGAGCGACCGCGCCGGACCGGCCGCACCGGCGTCCCCGGGCTCGGCTGCCGTGTGCAGCAGGTCGTCCAGGGGCGTGGCGTTCATGTCTGCTCCGTGCGGCGGGCCGCCGCCTGCTCGTGCGCGGTACGGGCTGCTGCCGCCTGTTCGTGCGCGGCGCGGGCCGCCGCGAGGTGACCGGGCCGGTGGGCGCGCTCCTCCGACCGCGGCGGGCTGCCCTCCACACCGCGTACCCGCACCGCCGCACCCTCCGTGACCGGGGGCCCCGCGTCGTAGTCGGGGTACGCCGGGAACGGCACGGTCACCGCGACATCCAGAGACGGCTTGAGCTCGCCGCCCAGCGCGGACCAGATGTCGGCGAGGGAGCGGGCCTCCGACCGGGTGCCGCTCACGGTCACCGGCACCGACAGGCCGAGGCGCCCGAGCGATTCCGGAAGCTCCTCGGCGGGAATCAGTTCGTGCGGCAGCAGCGTGGCCAGCACCGCGGACAGCAGCCGGTGCTCGTCCTGCGGTGTCTTCGTCCACGCCGTCACCAGGTAGGAGAGCTGGAACCAGCGCGGCGGGCGACGGTGGCGTACGACGACGTCCCGGTCGTCGCGCAGCCCCGTCCGCCCGCGCTGCCGCAGGGACACGTCCTCCCGGACGTCGTACAAGTAGGCGTTGACCACGGGCGCGTTGCGCCGGGCCGCCCAGTCGCGGGTGGGCACCTCGAAGGACACGTCGATACCGGACCCGGCCAGCGCCCCGCCGCCGATGAGGCTTTTGACGACCTCGTCCACCTCATGAATCACGTACGTGCTCCCACCTGCCGGCCGCCCCGGCTGGCTCCCGGCGCCGGCTGTTCGCGGCCCTGCCGCCGATCGTGGTCCCTGCGCCGCCCGGTGCGCAGGCACGCCGGGGACGGCGACGGGGCAGCGCCGGTGCCTCAAGGGGCCGCCCCGGCCGCCCGTCCGGTCAGATGTAGCCCTCGCGGAGCGCGTACGCCACCGCGTGCGAGCGGTTGCGCAGATGCAGGCGGGTGGTGAGTCCGTGCATGACGTTCTTGACGGTGCGTTCGGAGTACGACAGCTTGGTGGCGATCTCCGAGGTGTCGAGCCCCTCGGCCACCAGCCGCACCACGTCCACCTCGCGCGACGTGAGGCCCAGGAACGACCCCGGATGGTCGGCGCCGCCCCGCTGCAGGCGACCCACCTGGCTGATGAGCCGGCCCAGCAGGTCCGGAGGCAGATCGCCACCGCCCTCGGCCGCGGTCAGCACCGCCTGCAGCAGCCGGTGCGCGGTGGCCTCGCGGCGCCAGACGATGGCTCCCGCGCCGCACTCGATGACGTCCAGCAGTTCGTTCTCCCGGATGGTCCCCACCACGAGCACCACCCGCGCCCCCTCGCTGCGCACGGTCCGCCGCAGCCGGGCGAGCGCGGCCTCATCGAGTACGTCCTCGACGAGCACGGCCACTGCGGCGGAACCGGAATCCTCCCGCAGGTCGACCTCCGGATGGCGGCGCAGCTGGCTGAGGACCCCCTCGCGGCTGATCGGATCGGATGCCGTGACCACCACGCGCACCCGGCGCGCGGTGGGTAGGGGAGCTGTGGGGGCCGGATGCGAGCTGAGCAAGTGATTCCCCTGTTCTGCGGGCGAACCGCGTCGCCGTCGGCACATGGCCGGCCCGGGCGCCGGTCTTCGTCGTCGGTGCAGTCCGCTTGGAGCGGTACCTGACTGCGGTACAGACCATGCCGCCGGGGAGGGGAACGCCGCATCGGCAAGAACTACGTAGCCGGGCCCCTACGTATTCCGGCGTCGGGCAGGGTGACCGCTTCCCACGGGGCCGCGACGGCGGAGGATTCCTGTCTAGGCCCCGCGCCCCTCGGGGGAAAAGAGACGGGAGGGCAGACCAGGGAGCGTCCAGGGCAGCGAAGCGGCGCCGCGGGGCCCGTTCACAGGACCAGGCGCAGCCATGCCTCCGCAAGTGCGGCGTGGCCCGCCGGTGTCGGGTGTACGCCGTCCTCGGCCCAGTACTCCGGTCCGGTCGTCGTGGCGAGTCCGGCGAACATGGCGTCGGCGCGGAGCAGTTGGGCACCGTATTCACCGGCGAGTTTCCGCACGGCCTGGATCTTCGGGTCCACATCGGCGCGCCATTCCCTTCGCTCCTGCACACCGACGAGCGCGGCCCCGGCCTCGACGACGCCGTGGATCGGCAGCAGGAACGGCTCGATGAGGATCAATTCCGTGCCCGCCTCGGCGAGAGGCGCGAGCAGACGGTCATAACCCGCTTCGAATTCCGCCGCGGGAATCACGTACCCCTGCGGATCCAGTGTGTGCCAGCCCATGTCGTTGACCCCGACGAGGATCGACACCACGTCCGGGCGCGCGTCGAGCACGTCCGTCTGCCAGCGGGCTTCGAGGTCCCGCACCTTGTGGCCGCCGATCCCGGTGTTCAGCCAGGTCACGGGGCGGTCCGGGTGCCGCAGGCCCCACTCGCCCGCGATGCGCAGCGGATAGCCGAAGCCGAGGCCGTCCTCGCTCTCCAGCCGTTGGCAGTCGGTGATCGAATCGCCGGTGAACAGGACGGTGGTTCCCGGGCGGAGGGTGATCGTCATAACTACTCCTGGGAAAAAGGGGATGTGGATGGGAAAGAGAGAAGGCTGAGCAGGAACGGAACGGCAGCTCAGATATCCGTATCGCCGAACCAGCGGTCGGCGGCCCGCTCGAATGCCTCCCGGTCGACATCGCGATCGCCCGCCCAGGCGACGATGCCGTCCGGCCGGACGAGCAAGGCACCCAGCCCGAAGTCGTTCTTCGCCGCCCCGGCCGCGTAACGCAGGTGGCGCCGGCGGCCCGCCACCGCGTCGTGCAGGCGGTGGCCGGAGCCGAATTCCAGCACGACGCCTCGCCCGTCCTGCAACAGCTCGCCGAGGCGGGTGCCGTCGTCGAAACAGAAGTCCGGGGCGCTGCGGCCGACCAGCGGCTGCTCGCTGCCGAGATCGTGGCGGATCGACGATCCCGACACCTTCTCGTATGCGTACGTCGTTCCGTCGCGGGTCCCGAGCAGGTCGCGCACCACTCCTTGGATGGCCTGGCCATGTGGGTCCGGCCGCATCACCGCCGCCTGGGCGCGCGTCCAGTCGAGCACCTGAGCGCCGACCGGATGCCGCTCGCGGCTGTAGGTGTCGAGAAGTCCTTCCGGCGCGTACCCGTGTACGGTCGCCGCGAGCTTCCACCCCAGATTCATGGCGTCGCCGATGCCGAGGTTGAGTCCCTGCCCGCCAAGGGGGGAGTGGATGTGCGCGGCGTCGCCCGCGAGCAGGACGCGCCCGAGCCGGTAGGCCGTCGTCTGCATCGCCCGGTCGGTGAAGCTGGAGACGAGAGGGACGTCGCTGAGCGTCACATCGGTGCCGGACACACGGCGCAGCACCGCCTGGAGATGGCCGGGTGTGGGCTGCCGCGAGCGGTCGAACGCGCCGCCGTCGAAGTCCAGCACGCCGATGTGGCCCTCGGTGGGCATCCGGAGGTACATGCCCGTCGGCGTCAGGTTGATTCCCGGGTCCAGCTTGTCGGGGTCGGCGACGGTGGCGAGCATGACGTAGCCCGTGAACAGCGGTTCGGTGCCGGTGAAGGCGAAGCCCGCGAGTCCGCGCACCGTGCTGCGTCCGCCGTCGCAGCCGACGAGCCAGCGCGCCGCGTACGCGTGCTCGCCGGCGTGCGCTATGACGCCCTCGTCGTCCTGCGCGACGGCTGTGACCGGGACGCCGCGCCTGATCTCCACGCCGAGCTTGGACGCCCGCTCGGACAGCACCGTCTCGACCGCTTCGAGGGCCGTCATCATGCTCTCCGTCGCCGGACCAGGAAGCCGGAACGGCAGCGCGGCGAGGTCGACCCTGGCCGGGTCGAGCACCATGCCGGCGAAGTGGCCCACGCCACGAGGGGGCGCCGGCTCGTCCGCATCGGGGGACGCATCGGGGGCCGGGCCGGGGCCCGGACCGGGGTACGTGCCGGGACCGTCGTGGACGCCCGAGGCTGCCAGCAGCTGGTGCAGCATCCCGCGGCGGTGGAACGCCTCGACCGACGCGGGAGACAGGCCCCGCATCCCGAGCGGTTCCGCCTTCCACGGGGAACGGGACTCCGGCTCCCGTTCGAGTACCAGGACGGAGCAGCCCGCGAGGCCGAGCTCGCAGGCGAGGAACAGTCCGACCGGGCCGGCGCCCACGATCACTACGTCATGCATGAGAACTCCTTACGACGGGCAAGTCAGGACGACTGGAATGTCAGGCACTCGAAGACTGACGCGGGCCGCTCACACCGGGCGCACACGGCGCTGACAGCGGTACACACGGCGCTGGCACCGCCTCACGTGCGGTCCGGCCCAGGGCCCACCCGTCTCCGGTACGTCCCGCCCTGTGACGTGTCAGCGCGGCCCTGGACCGGCCCCGTGGCGGCGCGCGCGAAAATGGGAAGATGAATGAGGATGCGCGGCTTCGCGTCACGCTGCTCGGCGGGGCCCTGCAGGCGTTTCGCGGGGACACCCCCTTGCCCGTGCCGGGTGCCCGGCTGCAGGCTCTGGTCGTACGGCTGGCCCTCGCCGGCGGGCACGCGGTCGAGCAGAGCGGCCTCATCGACGCGATCTGGGCCGAGAACCCGCCGGCCGGCCCCGCGCACGCCCTGCAGGCCCTCGTCTCACGGCTGCGCCGGATCCTCGGCTCGGCCGACGATGTCATGCAGGCCGGGGGCGGTTACCGGCTGGCCGTGGACGCGGCCGACGTGGACGCGCTGCGGTTCGAGCGGCTCGCCGCCACCGGCCGTGACCGCCTGCGCTCCGGCGACCCGCATGCCGCGGCGGCCGTGCTCGGTGAGGCCGTTGCGCTGTGGGGCGACCGTCCCGGCGCCGAGCCCGCGGCCGTCGCCGCGGTGGCGCCCGCCGTCGCGACCCGGCTGGCCCACGCCTCCGTCGAAGCCGTCGCCGCACTCGCCGACGCCGAGCTGTCCCTGGGCCGCGCCGACACGGCCGCCGCCCGCCTGACCGCCCTGCTCGCCGAACACCCCGTCCACGAGCGGGCGGCCGCGCTGCTCATGGACGCGCTCGCCGCCCAGGGGCGCCAGGCCGAGGCCCTGGCCCTGTACGAGCGGGTCCGCGCAACCCTGGCCGACGACCTCGGCACCGACCCGGGCGCGGCCCTGCGCGGGCGCCACCTGAGTCTGCTGCACGCCGGACTGCCCGCACCAGCCGCCGCGCAGACCAGGCCGGGCAACCTGCCCACGCCGCTGACCAGCTGCATCGGACGCGACGACGACCTCGCCAGGATCGGCACGCTGCTCGCCGCCGGGCGCCTGGTCACCGTGCTCGGCCCCGGCGGCGCCGGCAAGACGCGCCTCGCCGTCGAGGCCGCCCGCCGCCACCGCCACGCGTACCGCGACGGCGCCTGGATGACCGACCTCGCCTCGGTCACCGAGCCGGCCAAGGTCGGCGCGGCCGTGCTCGCCGGGACCGGGCTGCGCGGCGGCGCGACGTTCGAGGCACGGACCCGCATCGAGGGGGACGAGCTGGACGTACTCGTCGACCAGCTCGGCGGCCGGGAGAGCCTGCTGCTCGTCGACAACTGCGAGCACCTGATCGATGCCGTGGCCCACCTGGTCGCGGCACTGCTGTCCCGCTGCTCCGGACTGCGCGTCCTGGCCACCAGCCGCGAACCCCTCGCGGTCGACGGCGAGGCGCTCGTACCGCTCGGCCCGCTCGCGCTGCCCGGGCCGGACGACGGTGTCGAACAGGCCCGGCGGGCGGCGTCGGTACGCCTGTTCACCGAGCGGGCCGCGGCCGTACGTCCCGGCTTCGCCCTCGACGCGACGACGCTGCCCGAGGTCCGGCGGGTGACCCGCGGTCTGGACGGGATGCCGCTGGCCCTGGAACTGGCCGCGGCCCGGCTGCGGACCCTGTCACTGCCCGAGCTGGCCGACGGGCTCTCCGACCGGTTCCGGCTGCTCACCACCGGCAGCCGCACCGCGCTGCCCCGGCACCGTACGCTGCGCGCGGTCATCGCCTGGAGCTGGGACCTGCTCAGCGCGTACGAGCGTACGGTCGCCGAGCGCGTCGCGGTCCTGCCCGGCGGCGTCACGCGAGCCTCGGCCACCGCGGTCTGCGCCGGCACCGCGGTGCCGGCCGCCGAGATCCCCGAACTGCTGGCCGCCCTGGTCGACCGGTCGCTGCTGCAACTCGGGCCCGAACCGGGCCGCTACCGCATGCTGGAGACACTGCGCGAATACGGCACCGACCGCCTGACGGAGACCGGCACCCTCGACGCCGTACGCGACCTGGCCGCAAACCACTTCGCCGGGCTGATGGCCCGGTACGACCCGCAGCTGCGCGGGCCCGGCCAACTGGCCGCCATGCGCGTCATCGGCGCCGAGTACGACAACACCCTCGCCGCCCTGCGCCGACGCTGCGACACCGGCGACGCCCCCGGCGCGCTCGCCCTCGCCCTCCACCTGACCTGGTACTGGCACATGTTCGGCCGGCACTCCGACGCGGCCTACTGGCTGGGCGAGGCACTGGCGGTGCCCGGCGGCGAGCCGACGCCCGAGCGTGACTGCGCCCACGCGATCCACCTGCTCAACCGGAACGGCACCCGGCCGGGGACGACCGCCGACGAGGCCGCGTACGACCGGGCTGAGTATGACCGATCCGCGTGCGACCGGGCCGGGACAGGAGAGTTGGCCGACCGGATCCTCGCGCACCCGGAACTGCCCGGCCTCTACGCCGCGCTCACCGCGCTCCCGCTCACGTTCCGGCAGGAGGAGAGGACCACTCCCGCGATCATCGAGCGGCTGGCCGACGGCGACGACGTATGGCTGTCCGGGCTGGCCCGTATGTTCCGGGCCCAGTACGCCGAGAACGTGGGCGAACTGGACCGGACACGCACCGATGTGGAGGCGGCACTGGCCTGCTTCCGGCAGGTCGGCGACCGCTGGGCCCAGGCCGACGTACTGCTGATGCGCGCCAAGCTGCGACAGTACGACGACCTCGACGGCGCGCTGGCCGATCTGCGCGAGGCCCGGTCGCTGGCCGGCGAGTTCGGCCCGCTCAGCCTCGGCGACGAGGTGTTCAGCGACCTGCGCTGGGTCGACCTGCACCTGCGGCGGGGTGACACGGAGGCGACGATCGCGGTGCTCGACTCGGCCCGGGAACGGGCGCTGCGCATGGACTCGCCGGTGATGCCGGCCCTGGTCGACGTGTGGGAGGCCCTCTTGCGGATGCGGCTCGGCGACCTGGACCGGGCGCGGAAACTGCTCGACCGAGCCGAGCGCGGCCTGCACGGCGACGTCCCGTTCCCCGGTGACCACACGCGGACGCTGGTCGGCAGCGTACGGGCCTCGCTCCACCTGGAGCTGGGCGACCCGGCCGGCGCGGAGAAGGCGCTGACGAAGGCGTACGCGATGGCGCTGAAAGCCCGGGACCTGCCCATCCTGGCAGTGGTGGCGGTGAACGCGGCCGCGCTCGCCGAGGCGCACGGGTGGCATCAGGAGTCGGCCGTCCTCCTGGGCACCGCTTCCCGGCTGCGCGGCGCACACGACCGTACCGATCGGCAGGTCCGCGACCTCACCCGCCGAGGGCGGGCCGCGCTGGGCGAGGAAGCCTTCGCCGTGGCGTACGGGAAGGGCTGGGAGCTGGACGGGAAGACGGCCGCGACCACAGCCGACCCGGCCCGGCTGCGCCGGGAACCCGGCTGAACCGGCAACCGGAGCCGAACAATCGTCGTGACCGTCAGCCCGGTGCGCCGACCCAGCTCACCGATCGGGTAAAGGGTGCCGCCGTCCATGACCCCACCTTCATGTCTCCCTCCGCGGGAGAGCCAACTCTCCTGCTCACCATGTGATCCGTGGCTGGAATCGGGGTTCATGACGCTGACGGAGCGGTGGACTTCCCGTCTTATCTGGGCGGACTGGGAATGCGCCGCACTGCAATTGACGGACGAGGCCTCCTGACGGCAATCCGGTCGGCTACCCGATCTCCCATCAGGTTTTCCACCCGATCTCCTGTCCGATCGCCTATCCGGTAACTGTCGCTGCGCGGTTCCACCGCCGGTGCCTCTTCCTCTACGCGCTAACGCCCCGGGCAAGTCGACAGCAGACTTGTCCGGTGCGTTAGCGGCTGCGCGCAGTGCGTTAGTTGAGCGGTAGGGCGAGCAGGCAGTGTGTGTTCCGCCGCGGGAATGCGGCCCTTACCGGTGACGCAGGATCGGGAGAAAACGATGGCGAAGATTCGCAAAATACCGCGCCTGGCCGTGGCGCTCACCCTGCTGGGGTCGGTCGCCGCGGTGGCCGCGCACGCCGACACGGGCGGAGAGCCGGCCGCCGGCCAGGGACTCAACCTGGCGATGGCGGGAGCCTCGCAGAGCCTGGACGCGATGGCGGAGGCGGTGCAGTCCACGACGGGAATGTCGAAGGACCGCGCCATCACGGTGCTCAAGCGCGAGAACAGGTTGTCGGACGAGGCGAACGCCCTCCGTAAGCAGCTGGGCAACCGGTACGCGGGCGTATGGATCGACGGCGAGGCGAACGCCGTGTACGCCAACGCCACCGACGAGGCGACGGCCGCCGAGATCCGCAAGGCGGGCGCGGTGCCCCGGCAGGCGCGGTACGCGCTGAGCGACCTGCGGCGGGTCAAGGCGGCGCTGGACAAGGTGGCCCGCCCCCCGAAGGACTCCTCCTGGGGTACTCGAGCGCAGGACAACCGTGTTGTGGTGGACCTGCCGGAAAGCGCGCGGGGCACGAAGGCCCTGGAGTCGTTCCTCGCGCAGGCCGGACTCGATGCCGCCGATGCCGCACGGGTGAAGGTGGAGTACCACCGGGGAACGAGTGCCCGGACGGGACTGATCGGCGGCGACGGTCTGAAAGCGCCCAGGGGCACGTGCTCGGCGGGCATCATGGTGCAGCAAGGCAACGCGACCTACGTGGTCACCGCGGGCCATTGTGTGAAGAAGTCGGGTGAGACGGTGACCCGCGACGATCCGGAGCAGACGCGCATCGGCATCGTCACGCAGTTCGAATTCCCCGAGAACGACTTCGCGCTGATCGGAGTCGAGAAGCCGCAGTCCTTCCATCCGTTCGGAACGTGGATCAACAGGTACGACGGCCAGATGGAGTCCTACGACGGCACCGCGGCGCCCGCGGGGGGCAAGCGGGTCTGCAAGTCGGGTGTGAAGACCAAATACACCTGCGGCAAGGTGCTGGACGGCGATGCCGATGAAACATGGACGGACGGCGACGGCAACAAGACGAAGAACCTCCTCAAGGTGATCAACATCGTTTCGGGGCCCGGTGACAGCGGCGGAGCGGTGAAGTTCGAGGACAAGGCCGTGGGCACCGTCGTGGGCGGCAACGAACAGAACGCGACCCTTTACGTGGAGCCGATCGGCACGATTCTCAAAAGGACCAACACCACGGTCCTCAACTGGCGACAGCCCTGACCTAAGGAAAGGGTGAGCGCGGTGAATCTGGCCCAGATGGACGCGTACTGTCTCGCCGACCCACTGTTTTTCGACGCTCCGCAGCGTATCCAGGACGCGCGCTCCCGCTGGGTGCCGCCGCCGGTGGGAGACGGCACCCGTTCCGCTGACGATGACGACGTGTGGGTGCGGGTGTTCTTCGGCCGGCCCCTGCCGCTGCAGGGCTGGAAGATCCACGTATCGGCCGAGGGTTCCGCCGCCCAGAGCGTCCTCGACGCGGCCGCCGAAGTCTGCACCCGCCACCGCGCCGCCTTCAAGTACCTGCGCAGCGGCCGGCTGCTGGCGGTGTTCAACTCCAAGTACGCCCACCGCGGTTCCTCGGGGAAGTTCCTCACGGTCTACCCCGCCGACGACGCGGAACTCAAGGTGCTGCTGGACGACCTCACCGCCGCGCTGGACGGACAACAAGGCCCCTACATCCTGTCCGACCTCCGCTGGAGCGACAGCAGTCCGGTCTTCGTACGCTACGGAGCGTTTGCCGCGCGGTGGGCCCAGGACGGCGGCGACGCCCCTGTCCTGGCCATCGCCCGGCCGGACGGGACACCGGTCCGCGACCCGCGCACCGCCGCGTTCACCCCGCCCGACTGGGCGCCGGTACCCGACTTCATCCGGGAACGCGTCGAACGTTTCACGGCCATCAGCCGGGTGGACCTGCCCTACGAGATCGTGCGACCGCTGCACTTCTCCAACGGCGGCGGGGTCTACCTCGCCAAGGACCCGGCGGACGGCACCCAGGTCGTACTGAAGGAAGCGCGCCCGCTGGCCGGGATCGACGCGGAAGGACTCGACGCCGTCGCCCGCCTGGAGCGGGAACACCGGATGCTCACGGCACTGGCCGGAACGGGCCTCGTCCCGCGCGTGCTGGGCTACCGGACGTACTGGGAACACCACTTCCTGATCCAGGAGTACATCGAGGGCGACTCCCTGGCCAAGGCCACCGTGCTGCGCCTGCCCCTGGTGCGGCCGGGCGCCACACCCGGCATGTACGAGGAGTACACCCACTGGGCGCTCGACATCCTCGACAAGGTCGCCGCGGCCACGGCCGTCATCCACCGCACCGGAATCGTCTTCGGCGACCTGCACCCGAACAACATCATCGTGCGCCCCGACAACTCCGTCACCTTCATCGACCTGGAAGCCGCCCACACGGCCGGCGAACTGCGTACCGGCCTCCTCGGCGCGCCCGGCTTCGCCGCGCCCGCCCACGTCACCGGCACCGACATCGACGCGTACGGCCTGGCCGCCCTCCGGCTGGGCCAGTTCATCCCGCTGGGAGCCATGACAGGGCTCGACCCCGCCAAGCCCGGCCAGTGCGCACAATGGGCACACGAACGCTTCCCCCTGCCCGCCGGCTACGCACACGATGCCGCCACCACCATGGCGACGATCGCCGGGACCACCCCCTCGGCACCTGCGAAGCGGGCCCCGTCCGACGGCGGTTGGGAGGAGAACCGAGCCCGCATCGTCGCGGCGCTCACCGCCTCGGCCACCCCCGACCGGGACGACCGGCTCTTCCCCAACGACCCCGAAGGATCACGGGAGGGCGGCGGCACCAACCTGTCCCACGGCGCCGCGGGTGTCCTGTACGCCCTGCACGCCACCGGCCACACCATCGATCCCGCCTGGACCGACTGGCTCACCGAAGCGACCCGGCGCACCTTCCCCACCGCGCCCGTCGGACTGTTCAACGGCTCCTGCGGCGTGGCCACCGTCCTCGACCTCCTGGGGCGGCACGACGACGCCACCGACCTCCTGGAGCGGACCCTCGCCCGTACCGCCGAGCCGACCAGCCTCGGCCTGCTGACCGGACTGCCGGGAACCGGACTGGCCGCCCTCGGATTCCACGCCCGCAGCGGCGACAACGGCCACCTCGACCACGCCCACCGCATCGCCGGCCGCATCGAGGCCGCACTCGCCCGGCCGGCCGGCAGCCACCCGGGCGCGGGCCTCACGTCCGGGGCAGCCGGAGCCGCCCTGTTCCTCGTCCGCCTCCACGAACGGACCGGCGAACCGAGCCACCTCGACCTGGCCGAGAAGGCACTGCGCCGCGACCTCGAACAGTGCGTGTACGTCGACGACTCCCTCCAGGTCAACGACGGATGGCGATCCGTGATCTACCTCGGCACCGGATCGACCGGCATCGGACTCGCCCTGGCAGCCTTCCTCCGGCACCGCACCGACGCGGGTCTCGACGATGCTCTGGGCGCGATCCGCAAGGCGGCACACTGCCGGTTCACCGTCTTCCCCGGCCTGCTCGACGGCCGTGCCGGACTGCTCCACTTCCTGACGTCCGCCGGCCAGGACGCCGACGCCGACGCGCTCCGGGACCATCTGCACGACCTGTGGTGGCACGCCGTTCCCCACGGAGACGGCCTGGCCTTCCCCGGCGAACACCTGGTCCGCCTGTCGATGGACCTCGCCACCGGAACGGCCGGAGTGCTCCTGGCGATGGACGCCGCCCACCGCCGCACCGACCATCTCCTGCCCCTGCTCGGCGGCCCGGCACCGACGACCGCCGCCTAAAAGACTCGCTGCGCCGTTCCCGGCCCAGCGCCACCCCGACCCACGAAAGGAGGTGACACGCCATGTCCATCCTCAGCCTGCAGCAGCTCCAGGGCCCCGAGGAAGGTGAGGTGCTGCTCGGCAGCTCCGCCAGCTTCCAGTGCCACATCACCATCTGAGCCGGTGACCCGTTTCCGGTCCAGTGCGATCCCGATCCATGAAAGGAGGTGACACGCCATGTCGATCCTCAGCCTGCAGCAGCTCCAGGGCCCCGAGGAAGGTGAGGTGCTGCTCGGCAGCTCCGCCAGCTTCCAGTGCCACATCACCATCTGAACCACGGGTGACACACCCGCTCAGAATGGCCGATGACGGTCCGATCACGGACCAGGACAGGCTGCGGGGTCCCGACCCGCAGCCTGTCCCGCCTTTTTCCCGAACCGAACGAGCCCCGACCAACCCGGCCCCACCGGGCCTCGACCGAGCACCGATCGAGTCTCACCGGGCCCGAGGGCCCCTCCCGCCCCCGCGACCCACCGGCAGGTTCAGATGGCACGCACCACGGCTTCCGCGGGGGCCCACCCCCGGGTCCGTACCGCCAGCTCGGCGAGCTGCGCCCTGGCCCGTTCGACGCCCTCCTTGTGCCGCTGCCGCTCCGCCTCCGCCAGCGCCTCGCGGACACAGGCCACGGCCGCCTCCGGCTTCCCGAGCGCCAGCAGGACCTCGCCGCGGGTGAGCCGGAGCAGCACATGCCGGATCGCCGTGAGCCCCGTCCCCGCACCCAGCACCGTCAGCCCGTACGCCGTACACCGCTCGGCCTCCATGATCTCGCCCCGTGCCAGGAGCTGGCGCGCCCTGACCTCCACCGCGAGGAGTTCCGTGAGGGCGTCGCCGACGCCGCGCGCCAGGTCGGCCGCGCGAGCCACATGGGCGAGCGAGGCCGGCGTGACGCCGCCGCGGTCCATCGCCACCGCCAGATTCACGAGCGCGGTCGCCTCACTGGACGCGTGGCCCGCACGGGCCGCCAGGGCCGGGGCGAGTTCCAGGTGGACCAGTGCCTCCGGCAGTCGGTCCTCCTCCGTCAGGACCCACCCCAGGAGCGCCCGGACGCGGGTTTCGGCATCCGGGTCCCCGAGGTTCTCGACCGCGGCCAGCGCCTCCTGGAGCAGCGGGACCCAGCCGTCCCGCACATTCCAGGTGAGGTAGGGCCATTGCAGGATCACCAGGCGCCACGCCCGGTCGTCGTGGCCCGCACGGCGGGCCGCCGCGACGGCGGCACTCAGGTTCTCGCGCTCGGCGGCGTACCACCGCATGGCGTCGTCACGGCTGGTGAACCGCCGTGTCGCCGACGGGATCCAGGCGTCGTCGGGCAACGAGCAGCACGGCTGGTCGTCGGGTACCGCGGCGGCGGCCGCGGCGAGCGCGCCGGCGATGTAGTGATCCAGGAGCCGCAGCAACGCCCCCTCGTCGGCGGCCAGTCCCCGGGCGTACAGCCGGACCAGGTCGTGCAGGGAGTACCGGCCGGGAACGTACTCGGTGACGAGGTGGGCTCCGGTGAGACGGTCGAGTGCCGCACCCGCCGCCGTGGGATCGCAGTCGCACAGCGCCGCCGCCGCGTACCGGTCCAGGTCGGGGCCCGGCAGTCCGCCGAGCAGGGCGAAGAGCCGCGCCGCAGCGGGCGGCAGCCCTTGCACCGTGAGCCGCAGGGCCGCGGCGACCCCCGACTCCTCGCAGTCGTCCAGCGCAAGCAGGGACAGCCGGCGCTGCTCGTCGGCGAGTTCGCAAGCCAGGTCCGACAGCCGCCAGTCCGGCCGGGTCACGAGCTGGGCGGCCGTGATGCGCATCGCGAGCGGCAGCCCGTCGCACAGCGTGACGAGCTGGGCCGCCGCCTCCGGCTCGGCTGCCACCCGTCCGCCGCCGACCGCGGCGGCGAGCAACTCGGTGGCGTCGGCGGGCCCGAGAACGTCCAGCGGCACCGGGCGGGCCAGCTCGTCGACGATCAGCCCGCCCAGCCGCAGCCGCGAGGTCACCAGCGTGGCCGTGCGCGCTCCGTACGGCAGGAGCGGCCGTACCTGGTCGGCGCTGCGGGCGTTGTCCAGGACGACGAGCAGCGCGCGGTCCTCGGTGAGGTCGCCGTAGAGGGCGGCGGCCGCCACCGCCGACTCGGGCAGTTCGCGCGGCGGGAGGCCGAGCGCGATCAGGAAATCCCTGACGACTTCGTCGGGTCGCACGGGCTCGCCGCCGAATCCCCGCAGGTCCGCGAAGAGCACCCCGTCCGGGAACGCTTCCCGCCGCTGGTGCGCCCAGTGCAGCGCGAGGGCCGTCTTGCCGACCCCGGCGGCGCCGGTGACCAGGGCGATGGCACCGTCCCCCGTGATGGTGTCGAGCGCCGTGAGCTCCTCGCCCCGGCCGTGGAAACCACGCGCCGCGCGCGGCAGCAGACGCGGCACGGGCCGCTTGGAAGGAGGCGGCCCCTCCGCCGCGCCACCGTCATCCGGCGCTTGCCGTACGGGCAGCCGCAGGGCTCCCGCACCCGGTCGAGTGGGGTTCGGCTGCGGCGATTCCTCGTGCGTCTGCTCCCCACCGTCCGGCTCGGCGGCCCCTCCTGACTCCGCAGTCCCTTCCGGATCCGCGGACGCTCCCGCCCCCTTCTCCCCGGCCGGGGCCGCGCGTGGCGGCTCCGCCCGCGGTGGCTGGACGACCGGAGCCGTACGGGCCGCCGCCGGCGGTCGATCACCCGTCAGGTCCCCCCGCAGAATCCGCTCGTACGCCGCACGCAGCCCGGGACCCGGATCGATCCCCAGCTCGTCCGCGAGCCGGCCGCGGATGCAGTGGTACCAGTCGAGGGCGTCGGACTGCCGGTCGGCCCGGCACAGCGCCGTCATCAGCGCCGACGCCAGCGACTCCCGCAGCGGGTACGCCACCGCCTCGGCCTTGAGCAGCGCCGCCGCCTGGGTATGGTCGCCGAGCCGCCCGTACGCGTCCGCCAGGCTCTCGACCGTGACCAGACGGGTCTCCTCCAGAGCCTGGGCCGCGGCGCAGAGCGAGGCGGTCGTCGCGGTTCCCGTCAGCGCGGGGCCGCGCCACAGCGCCAGCGCCGCGCGCAGCACGGGCACCGTGTCCTCGGGCCGCTCCTGGCGCTGCCCGCGCCGCACCAGTTCCTTGAAGCGGTGTACGTCGAGGAGCTGGTCCGGCATCTCCAGCACATACGCCGGTCCCTGTGTGGTCAGCCGTACCCCGTGCCGCTCGGCCCCGGCTCCGGCGAACAGGGCGCGCAGTCGCGAGACATGCCCCTGGATGACGGTACGGGCGTTCGCCGGCGGCTCCTCCTCCCAGATCATGTCGATCAACCGGTCCACGGGAACCGCCGCGTTCGACTGCAGCAGCAGCGCGGCGAGGACACTGCGCCGTTTGACCGGGCCGAGGGGGAGTGGCCCCGTTTCGCCCGCCACCCCGACTCCACCCAGCAGCCGAAACTCCACAGCATCTCCCCAGGCCGCGCCAATGATCTTCATCAGGCTACGCAGCGCGCCGTCCACTCGACACACCAGAAACCGGCCATGGCTCAAAACAGGCCGCGCTGACAGCGTCGGCGCGGCCCTGGCCCGTACGCCGCGCGCCGGGAGTACGCCCCGCCCGGAAGAACGCTCTTCGTGCGCCTGCCCTTCGCCTTTCGCGCCCCGCACTCCGGGGCGTCGCCGAGCATCACCCTGGGCACTGTCCGCAGTGGATCACGTGCGCTGGGTAACCGACTCGGTGTGCTGCCTCGAAGGGAACAAGACCACCATGCGTCTCGCCTCACGTCTCACCGCCACCCTCAGCGGCCTCGCCCTCGTACTCGGCGGAGTCGTGGCCGCCGCTCCGGCCGTCCACGCGACCCCGCAGAGCTGCTTCTACTACGTCATGGAGCACCACCCCGACGCCGACCCTGACGTGACCGAACGGGCCTGCCTCCTCGGCGCCAAGGGAACCAAGGAAAGCCACCGGGCCTGCTACACCGAGCTGCGGCGTGACTACGTCCCGGCGAAGGTCGCCTTCGACGGGTGCCGCCGCGCCGCACAGAAGTAGCGCCGGGGCGGCGGCGCGGGCCCCGGGAGGCCCGTCAGGGTCCCCGGGGCCCGGCCCTGTCGTCGCACTGGATGCCGTCCGTGCCGATGGCCGCCCCGCGGTGGGCATCGGGGCGCCGCGTGGCAGCCGTTGGCGGAAATGGAACCACTTCCGCATCCGATCGGTCCGCGGACATTTCTCCTGAGGCGAATTGTACTCCAATGGACCCAACGGGCCGGTGACTGACGGGGGTTGCTCACGGTGTACGTACGCGATCTGGTGCGCGAAGTGGTGGCGGAGCACGCGGCACACGAGCTGCCGCTCGTCGATGGCCTGCGCGAGTTCGACGACGACCGGGTCATCCGCACCCTCACCCGGCGGGGCCGGCAGCGCGAACCGCTCGGCTTCGGATACGCGGAAGTGGCCGCGCTGGTCACCCCCGTGGTCTGGCTGGTCCTCGACCAGGCGGCCCGTCGCACCGTCGGCGCCTCCGGGACCCCCGACGCCCCTCACCCATCCCGGACACGCGGCTCCTCACCGAGCCGGTGAAGCCCTTCTGTCCTCCCTTCTCCCAGAACGCGGGTGAACTCCTCATCCGTGGCCCGCAAGACCAGCCGCATACCTACCGGGGTACGCCCCGACAGGAAGTCCAGAGCGTGCAGGACGAAGTCCACCGGCCAATCGCGAGGGCGATAGCCGACCTTGAGGTCAACGGTATGGATCTCGGCCTCTCGCCGCCGCGCCAGCACGGTATCCAGCACCGTGGCATGGCGGAACCGGCCCGCGCGCCGCCAGTCCGCTGCCGTCAGCCGGCTCCACGTATCTTCCAGAGCCCGTTGGGCCAGTCTCAGTTCCTCATACAGCTCCGCCAAGGGCCGTGCGGCTCCCCGGGCGATGGACTGGTCACGCTCTGCCTGGCCGTCGTCATACATGTCGACAACCTCACCCTGCAGAGCTGCCAGCGCCTGCCGCTCGAACTCACCGGACCCTCGCCCGCATCGGACGGCTGGCGGCCCGCTGAGGGTCAGGAGTGTCGTACAGGCTGCGCCGTGCGTACGGTCTGCTGGAGCCGGTTGCCGATGTGGCGGATCAGGTGTTCCAGATCTGCGCAGTACACCGAGGGGTGGTCGAAGCCCGAGCCGTTCAGGTAGCGGTCGGTGTACCTGCCGCCGCCGCAGACGCCGGCGACGGGGCAGTGTCGGCAGGTTGAGCAGAGTGTGTCCAGCCCTCGCGCTTGAGTGGCAACGGTGTGCGGGTGGCTCAGGGCGTCCTCGAAGTCGTGGTGGAAGACGTTCATGCCCAGGTCGGGTGCGCCCGCATAGGTGGTCTTGAGGGAGTCGAGGCGCTGAAGGGAACCGTCGGTGTCGATCACCACCACGGCCAAGGGGGACAGCCCCACCGTCTCGGTCCTGCTCGCCGCGCCGAGCAGCAACGCCACGATCTCGGCGAACAGTCGTACGGGTACGTGTGGTTGGCCTGGAGGAGTGTCCCACCACAGGTCGAAGACGCGCGCCAGCCATGCGCCGTAGGGAACGGGGCGCGCTGTCCGGCCCGTGGGTTCGGTGAACGGGCCGATGCCGGGCGGCGGCTCGCTCCAATTGCCGTACGGGAGGAGCAGGTCGAGGCTGGTCGGGCCCAGGGCGACCAGTGATTCGTAGACCTCTGTGGGGTCGGTGTGTACGTCGATGGTGCACAGGAGACCGCCGTAGATGCCGGGTGTGCCGGCCAGCAGGCCGGCCGCTCGCCGTACCGCGGGCCAGGAGGACCGGCCGGCGTGGTCGACGCGCCGGTGGTTGAGCCGGGGGCTGCCGCCGTCGAGGCTCAGCCCGACGGTGATGCGGGCTTCGCCGAGCTGCCTCAGGGTGTCCGGGGTGAGCAGCGTGCCGTTGGTCTGGACCGAGATGGCCGCGGCGCAGTGCGCGGGCAGGGCGTCCCGGACGGTCCGGGCGTAGCCGATCAGCGCGGCGGGGCCGGCCAGGAGCGGCTCCCCGCCGTGCAGATCGACGCGTATCGAACGCAGCCCGTGGGTGGTGACGTGCTGGGCGATGCGTTCCGCGGTGCGGTGCATGGTGGTCCCGGACACCCGGACAGGGCGCTCACGCCAGCTCTGATCGGGCCCCTCGTAGACGTAGCAGTACGTACAGGCGAGGTTGCACCTGCTGTGTACCTTGACCACGAACTGCCGGAAAGGGACGGGGCGGCCCGCTTCACTCATGCACGACAGGGGGCGCGTCGTCGTAGAAGGCGACCGTGTCCGAGCTGTCCATGCGTGCGCGTACGCCGGGCAGCAGCGTGCTCAGCACCGGGTGATCCGTGTGAGCCGCCAGCTCACTGAGCGGCAGGCCGGTGAAATCGGGGAGTCGCGTGTCGCTCGGCTGTACGGGCAGGCAGGTCTTGGTCATGCCAGGGCCTCTCTCGCTCGTCGGTCCTCCCCAGGTTTCCATGGGCCGACAGCGAATCCATCGCATCGTTCCGGCCAACACCGCGTCGGTGGGTGCGGGCGCCCGGCGATGCGGTGGTGCGGTGATGCGATCATGACGGGCGATGAATGCAGAGGCAGACGTAGTCCCGTACGCGGCGGACGCAGGCCCGCACCCGGATCTGGATGTGCAGACGAATCCGGTGGAGGATGAGCCCGCGTCGGCCGGCTGGCCGGACGTACCGGGTGATACCGCCCTCACCATCAAGGTCCCCGAAGCCGACCCGCTGATGCGGGCCGGGTTCCCCGCGCACGTGACCGTTCTGTATCCGTTCCTAAATGAAAGTCGCATTGATGCTGCGGCCCACGACGCGCTGGTCGGTCTCTTCGCCGGGCATGACGCCTTCACGCTGACCTTCGACGCGTTCGACCGGTATCCCGGCGTGCTCTGTCTCGACCCGTGGCCCCACGCCCCGGTCACCGCGCTGACCAGGGACCTCACCCGGCGCTGGCCCGAAGCGTTGCCCTACCGGGGAATATTCGGCGGTGCGGGGCTCGCTCCGCACCTGACGATCGCGAACCACGAGGGGCCTGCGACCCAGGACGCGGCGTACGACGCGTTGCAGGCCGAGCTGGCCCCCTCGTTGCCGTTGAGCTGTTCCGTCGACGCGGTCCAGCTCATCGCCTGGGACGGCCGGCGCTGGCAGGACCGGGCGGAATATCGTCTGGCCGCGCGGGACCGGTGACGGGACGGGCCCCCGGCCGCCCCTCGCCGTTGGCCGTCCCGTGTCGTTTGACCTTGTCGCAGCGACAACGTTTCTACTGAAGCCATGCGAATCGGAGAGCTCGCCGGCATCGTCGGCATCACCACCCGTGCCGTACGGCACTACCACCGCACCGGGCTGTTGCCCGAGCCGCCGCGACAGTCCAACGGCTACCGTGAGTACTCGCTGCGGGACGCCGTCGAGCTGGCCCGGATCCGCCGGCTGACCGAGCTGGGCCTGAGCCTGGACGAGGTGAAGGACGTGCTGGCGGACGACGCGGGCAAGGACCTCGTCGAGATCCTGGCCGAGCTGGACGCCGATCTGGCACGGCAGGAGGAGGACATCCGCCGGCGCCGCGCCCGCATCGCCCAGCTTCTCGAACAGGCCGGGCGGACCGGGCGGCTCCCGGCCGATGCTCCTGTCTCACCCGAACTCGCGGTCATCTTCGAGGACATGGCGCGCCTCGGCGGGGGTGCCCGGCCCGGAGCCGGCGATGGCGGCCAAGGAGCGGCAGCTGCTCGCCCTGCTGGAGACCGGCTCGCCGGGCGGCGACCGCGGCTGGCTCGACGCCATGACGCAGAGCCTCCGGGCCGACCCGGCGGCCATGCGGCGTGCGTACGCGGTCTACGCCCAGCTGGACGAGCTGGCCGACGCCGCCGAGGACGATCCGCGGGTGGAGCAGACCGCCCGGGCCATCGACGCCAGTGTCCCGGACGAGGCGCTACGGGCGATGACCATCCCGGACGACGGGGACGGCGCGGGGGAGGGCGACGGCTTCGCGGGCGCCTATTTCGCCCAATTCTCCTCCGCCCAGGCCGCCGCCGTGCGCCGTGCCATCGAGCTGCTCAGGGAGCGTGCCGGATGAAGACGCTGCGCAAGGCCGTGCGCTGGTCGTTCGCCGCTCTCGTACCCGGCGAGCTGGTGCTCGTTCTGTGCGTGGCCGGGGGAGCGGGGTTTCCCCCGGCGGCTCGGTCGGCGACGGAAGCGGCCACGCTCGTGCTCGCGGCCGTGTCCGCCACCCTGATCACTCTCGACCACCGCCGTCACCGCCGTGACGGCCTCGACCCGCGCTCCGCCTTCCTCGCCGCGATCGCCGACGCCGTACCGGCGGCCGTGCGCAAGCTGACCGCACACGAGCTGTTCCTCTCCACCAGCTTCCTGCGCTGGGTGGCCCGCCGGGGCCCGCACGGGGTACGGGACGGTGACCTGCCCGTCGCGTACGCCCCGGGTCAGACGGCGACCATGTACGGCTTCCTCTTCGTCTGCGTCGTCGAGACGGTGGGCCTCGCCTTCCTGATCCCGTGGCCGGTGGTGCACGCCGCGACCCTCGTCCTCGATATCTGGGGCTGCTACTTCGTCATCGCGCTGCACTCCTCCTGCGTGGTGCGGCCGCACGTGATCGGGGCCGACGGCTCACTGCGCCTGCGCTACGGCGCCCTGCTGGACATCCGTATCCCCGCCGACCGGATGGCCTCCGTCCGTACGGACCGGAAGTTCCCGGACGGCAAGCTCGCCGTCGTGGACGGCAACGGCGTCGCCGACATGGCCGTGGCAGGCCAGACGACGGTCATCGTCGAGGTGACCGAGCCGGTGCGTTATCTGCGCGCCCTGGGTAAACCGGCCGAGGCCCGCGCCTTCCGCTTCTACGCCGAGAGCCCCGCGGCCGCCGTCGCCGCGCTGAAGGCGCGTGCCAAGCCCGCTATGAGTGATCGGTGACCTTGGATTCGACGTGTCCGAGCGGGTCGGGGCCGGTCGTCAGCGCGTCACATGCCGCCTGCCAGGCCGGGTCGCCGGGGTACAGCTCGGAACGGAGGTAGGCGCAGGTGAGCCGCTGGACCGCGGCTACCCGCTCGGGGCTCTCGTCCGTCGTCTCGGCGACGTCGTAACCGGAGACCCCGCCGAGCCCGTGCTCCGCGCCGAACAGGGTGAGCAGGGACTTGGGGCCGGGGGCGAGGGTGTACGGATCGGCGTGCCAGTCCGGGCCGTTGACCGTCAGGTGGGCGGAGTCGTCCGCGTCACCGGCGACCACGAGTGCGGGCGTCGCCATCTTGGCGTAGTCCATGGTCAGGAAGAACGGGAAAGCCTCGGCCGTGGACTCGGTCAGGGCGTCGCCGCCCCTGCCGGGCGCGGCGAGCAGGACGCCCGCCGTGATCCGGGGGTCGGTCAGGTCCACTTCGGTTCCGTCGTGCGGATCGGTGAGCCGGGCGCCCAGCAGCATGCTCGCGGTGTGCCCGCCCATCGAGTGTCCGGCCACGGCGACCCGGCTCCGGTCCAGGGCGCCGGGGAGCTGCGGGACGGCGGCCTCGATCTCGTCGAGCCGGTCGAGGATGTGGGACATGTCCTCGGCCCGCGAGCGCCAGTACAGAGGCGCGCCGGGGGTGTCGGGCGCCAGGTCCAGGGTCCGGGAGCTCAGGTGGGTGGGCTGGATCACGGCGAAACCGTGCGACGCCCAGAAGGTGGCGAGGGGGGCGTAGCCGTTCAGCGAGGACAGGTGGTTCGAGTGGCCCTGGCCGTGCGACAGGAGGATGACCGGCAGATCGCTCCCGGTCACGGGCGCGGAGACCCGTACCTGGAGATCGACGGCCCGGCCGGGGACGGAGAGCGCCACGGGGCCGACCGAGAGGACGGGCGTGGGCGAGCCGAGGATGCCGGCTGCGTGGTCAGCCGGGCGGGTTGATTCCTTCATGGTGCGCATTCCCTTCAACGGCCTCTGGTCCGGGGCTGGTTGACCGGCTCCCGGGGAGGCGGGCAGGGTCGTCCGCTCGACGGAAACGAAGCGGAACGCCGTTCCGGTACGATATGGAACAGCGTTCCGCTTTGTCAATGACCCCTCGTCCGGCCCCTATAGGCCGAGATCCAGGGCCAGGCAGGAGAAGTGGTTCCAGGACCCTTCGGGGCGATACGCGTCGTGTGCGCGACTCTCCGGCGAGGCCTTCTCCGTGACCATGTCCTCGTAGGGAATGCGCTCGGGCAGCTTGCCGAACTTTGCCTGCCGGGGGGCGGGGGCGTGTGCTGAGGCGGTGGGCCCGTTGGTCATGTGGTGTCCTCCGATGCGCCGGTCTGCCCGGGTGGGTGTGGGGTGACTCTGGCAGGCGGCGCGTCACCGGTCAAGGCGGTGACGCGGGGGAGTCCGGCGCAACGTGGTTGCGGGACGGAGGAGTTCGGTGTGCTCATGCACGCGTCGATGTCAGCCGCCTGCCCGGCGGGCAGCATTCGGGCGTGCGCAGTGACCTGGCTCTTACAAGGTGACCTGGCTCTTCTTACGCGCGCGATAGGCGGCAGCCTTGATCTTGTTGCCGCAGGACTCCATGCCGCACCAGTGCCGCCGCGCGCCCCGGGAGCGGTCGACGTAGACCCGGGTGCACTCCGGGTTCTCGCACTCCTTGAGCAGAGGTACGTCCGGCCCGCTCAGCAGCTCCACCGCCTGGCGGGCCACGGCCGACAGCGCTTCCCCGGCGGTGGCGTGCGTCCGGCGCCCGGCGCTCGTGAGCTGCGGGGCGGCGGAGGGCTTGCGTGCGGCCTCGTTGAGTACGTCCAGGGCCCGGGCGCCGAACGGCTCGTCGAGGCGGCGCGCGGTGATCAGTTCGTAGACCGCTTCCCGTACGGCCTTCGCGCGCGCGACGTCGGACGGCCGGGCGGGCGTCAGGGAGTCCACGGTCCCCGACTCCAGATACCACGCGTCCAGCCGGTCCGGCGCCGCGAACATCTCGAAGCGCACGGAGCGCCGGGCGCGGAGGGTCGCGGCGAAGTCGAGGGCGGGGTGTCCGCAGACGAAGACATGGTCGAGATTCACGGTCACCATCCTGGCGAGTGACCATCGGCGCGACAAGGCGCGTCACCCGCCGCCCGGGCGCGCCCGGCCGGGGCCCAGGTGCAGGCGGCGGCCCTGCCAGCGTCCGCGCAGCCATCGATCGTGGCTGGCCACGACGATCGCGCCCGGCCCGGCGCCGAGGGCGTCCTCCAGCTCGTCGCACAGGCGCGGGGACAGGTGGTTCGTGGGCTCGTCGAGCAGCAGGAGGTGTGGCGGGCACGCCATCAGGAGGGCCAGCGCGAGCCTGCGGCGCTGGCCGACCGACAGCTGTGCCACGGGTTTGCCGAGATCCGTGGTGCTCAGCAGCCCCAGTGAACTCAGCGGCACCGCCGCTGCCCGCTCGGCGCCCAGTGCCTGCGTGTACGTGTCGCGCACCGAGCGGTCGGGGCGTTGGAACACGGTGTCCTGCGTCAGCAGTCCGACTCTCAGACCCGGCCGCGCGTTCACTTCGCCTTCGGCGTGCAGCCGCCCGGCCAACAGGGACAGGAGCGTGGACTTGCCGGCCCCGTTGTCTCCCGTGATCAGGAGCCGATCGCCTGGCGGTATGTCCAGGCGCGCGATGCTCAGCCGCCCGGGCACCCTATGCCGCGCAGCGCGACGAGACTGCGGTCCTCCGGCTCGCGGGCCGATGCGGGTGTCGAGCGCGTCGCCGACTCCCCCGCCGCCCCTGTCACCGCCGACGCATCCGCCACCGGCCCCGCTGCCGATACGTCCGCCGGTTCCTCCGCGGAATCGGCGGCGAGCGCGGTCGTGTGCAGGTGCAAGGGGCGGGGCGGCTCGCCGACCTGGGTGCGCTCCAGTTCGTCCAGGCGGCGGGTGGCGTTGCGTACCCGCCGGGAGACCTGCTGCTGCACCCGGCCGGCCCGATGGCCGTACCCCATCTTCTCGTTGTCCCGTGGCCCGCGGTCCGGGGCGACCCGGCGCGCGGTCACCCCGGCCGAGCGGCGCAGCGCGTCCAGTTCCTCCTGCTCCTCCGCGTACCTCCGTTCCCAGCGCTCCCGCTCCGCCAGCTTCTCGGCCAGATAGGCGCTGTAGTTACCGCCGAAGCGAACCGGACCGTTCACGGCCGGGTCGAGATCGATCAGGTCGGTGCAGACGGCGTCGAGGAACGCCCGGTCGTGGCTGGCCGCCACGACGGCCCCGGGCAGTTCGCGGATCTGCCCTTCGACGAAGGCGGCGGCCTCGTCGTCGAGGTGGTTGGTCGGTTCGTCCAGCAGGAGCGCGGCGGGCCGGCGGACGAGGAGCGCGGCCAGGGCCAGCCGGCCGCGCTGCCCGCCGGACAGGGACCCGAGCGTACGGTCGTGCGCGAAGCCGCCGAGCCCGAGCCCGTCCAGGACGATCGCGGCTCGCCGGTCGGCGTCCCAGACTTCGCGCTCCTGGGCCTGTTCGAGCTGCCGCCCGTACGCGTCCAGCAGGTCGGCGTACTCGGGGCGGTCGTCCGGGGTGTCGGCGAGCAACCGGGTGAGCCGGTCGAGTTCGGCCAGGTCGACGCGCGCCTCGCGCAGGGCGTCGTCCAGCACCCGAGCGATGGTCGTGCCGCTGTCGAACGGCATCTCCTGTTGCAGAAAGCCCAGGTCGTACGGGCGGGTGACCTGCCCGGCGTCGGGTTCGTCCACCCCCGCGAGCAGGCGCAGCAGGGTCGACTTGCCGACGCCGTTCTCGCCGATCAGCCCGACGCGCCGGCCGGGGGAGACGGTGAGGGAGACGCCGTCGAGGACCCGTCGGGTCCCCAGTGTGCGGACGAGGTCGTGGGCGAGCAGAGCAGGTCGGGGCATGGCGGTCCACCTGGTGTGAGCGCTGTACGCGGCCCGCCGGGACGCACCTCGGACGCGGGCCAGGACGTGTCCGGCGCCTCACATCTCAGGGGCTGCCGTCTCCCGCAGCTCGCCGCCGGCCAGCCGCAGCCACCGGTCGGTCCCGATCCGGGCGAGGAAGCGTTCGTCATGGCTGACCACGACGAACGCCCCCTGGTACGAGGCCAGCGCACTCTCCAGCTGCCCGACGCTGACCAGGTCGAGGTTGTTCGTCGGCTCGTCCAGGAGCAGCAGGTGCGGGGCCGGTTCGGCGCACAGCACACACGCGAGAGTGGCGCGCAGCCGCTCGCCGCCGGACAGTGCCCGTACCGGCAGGTGCGCCCGGGGGCCGCGGAAGAGGAAGCGGGCGAGCAGGTTCATCCGCTCCGCCTCCGTACGGTGCGGGGCGAACGCGGCGAAGTTCTCGGCCACGGTCAGGTCGAGGCTGAGCACGTCAAGGCGCTGTGAGAGGTAGGCGATCCGGCTGTCGGCCCGCCTGATCTGCCCCGCCTCGGGTTCCAGGCCGCCGTGCAGCAGGCGCAGCAGCGTGGTCTTGCCGACGCCGTTGGGGCCGGTCAGCGCGATGCGTTCGGGTCCCCGGATCGTCAGATCCACTCCGTCGGCGGCGAACAGGGGACGCTCGCCCCGGCTGACCTGGAGGCCCTCGCCCAGGAACAGGTTGCGGCCCGCGGGCACGTTGGTGTCGGGCAGGTCCAGCGTGATGCGCTGCTCGTCGCGTACGGCACGCCCCGCCTCGTCCAGGCGGGCCTTGGCCTCGCCGACCCGGGAGGCGTGCATCTGGCCCGCCCGGCCGGCGGACTCCTGGGCGCCGCGCTTCATGTTCCCGGCGAAGATGCGGGGCAGGCCCGCGTTCTTCAGGTTGCGGGAGGCGTTGCTCGCGCGGCGCTCGGCGCGCTCGCGGGCCTGCTGCAACTCCCGCTTCTCGCGCTTGAGTTCCTGCTCGGCGTTGCGGACGTTCTTCTCGGCCACCTCCTGCTCCGCCTGTACGGCCTCCTCGTACGCGGTGAAGTTGCCGCCGTACAGACGCAGCGCGCGCGGGTCGAGTTCGGCGATGCGGTCCATGCGGTCGAGCAGCGCACGGTCGTGACTGACCAGGAGCAGGCAGCCGTGCCAGTCCTCCAGCACGTCGTAGAGCTTGTGGCGCGCGTCGAGGTCCAGGTTGTTCGTGGGCTCGTCGAGGAGCAGGACATCGGGCCGCTTGAGCAACTGCGCGGCCAGGCCGAGCGAGACGATCTGGCCGCCGCTGAGCGTGCTCAGGCCGCGGTCGAGGGACAGGTCCGTGAGGCCGAGCCGGTCGAGCTGGGCACGGGTGCGTTCCTCGATGTCCCAGTCGTCGCCGATGGTCGCGAAGTGCTCCTCGCCCACGTCGCCGGACTCCACGGCGTCCAGGGCACGGATCACCTCGGCCACGCCCAGCACCTCGGCGACGGTGAGGCCGGCGGCGAGGGGGAGGCTCTGCGGGAGGTGGCCGAGGACGCCGGTCACGGTCACGGACCCGTCGGCCGGCCGCAGTTCACCGGCGATCAGCTTGAGCAGGGCGCTCTTGCCGGCGCCGTTGGGCGCCACCAGACCCGTGCGGCCGGTGCCCACGGTGAAGGAAAGGTCCTGGAAGACGGGGGTGTCGTCGGGCCAGGCGAAGGACAGGTTCGAGCAGACGACAGAAGCGTCGGACATGGGGATACCTCGGAGAAATGCCACGGGCACGGCAGACACCGGTGCCCGGGAAGGGCGAGCGGGAGGGCACGACAAGGCAGCCACCACGGCGGTGCGTCCACGCACCGGCCGGCGGCCGTCAGGTCCGGGTATCACCCGGAGATGTCGTCGTCACCCGCCACGGCTGCAGCTCCTCGATCCGAGATCACGTCATCGCCAGGCTAACACCCGTACCCGACCGCCGGGCGCGATTAATCCCCAGCTGGGCGTCGGAACGGCAGGCGCAGGGTCCTGCCCCCGCTCCCCGAAAGTGGACTTGCAGGTCCATTTTCGCCTTCCTAGGCTGCGCGCAGCTGGTAGCCGCGACGGGAATCCCCGCCCGCCCAGTCTCCGAGAAAGGCATGTCCCATGCGCGCCATACACATGGACCGGCACGGCGGCCCCGAGGTCTTGAACTGGAGCGAATTCCCCGACCCGGTTCCCGGAAAGGGGGAGGTGCTCGTACGGCTCGCCGTTGCGGGGGTGAACTTCATGGATGTCGGAGCCCGGAAGGCCGGCGGCCCCGGATGGGATGCGCCCGCGGTCCTCGGAGCCGAGGGAATGGGGTATGTGGCGGTCCTCGGTGACGACGTCGAGGAATTCGCCTTGGGGGACCGTGTCGCCTGGTTCTACCACCCCGGCAGTTATGCCGAGCTGCTCGCCATTCCCGGCAGCTCATTGGTCAAGGTGCCCGGCGAAGTGTCCGACGAGACCGCTGCCGCGGTGATGATGCAGGGCCTGACGGCCCATCACCTCACCTCCGAAACATACGACATTGGGGCCGGGGACACCGCTGTCGTGCACGCCGCGGCCGGTGGTGTCGGACTGCTGCTGACGCAGATGACCAAAGCCCGTGGCGGTCAGGTGATCGGGCTGGTGTCCCGGGAGGAAAAGGCGGCTGCCGCACGGGAAGCCGGCGCGGATCATGTGCTGGTCTCCAGCGGAGGCGGCTTCGAGCACCAGGTCAGGGAGCTGACGGGAGGCGAGGGAGCGCATGTGGTGTACGACGGTGGCGGCACCTCGACGTTCCTTTCCTCGCAGCGGGCCCTGCGCCCGCACGGAGTGCACGCTTACTACGGGCCTTTCATGGGTGTTCCGTCCATTGCCCCGACCGACCTGCCCAACAGTATCTTTCTGACGTATCCCGTGGTGCACCATCATGTGGCCACCCGTGAGGCGCTGGTCAGGCGCAGCGGCGAGGTTTTCGACCTGGTCCGGAAAGGACGGCTGGTCCCGCGGATCGGAGGGCGTTACGCACTGTCGGACGCCGGGCGGGCGCACGCCGATATCGAGTCCCGCCGGACCACCGGCAAGCTTCTGCTCGTACCCTGACCGCGCCGCCCGGCATCCAGACGACAGGGAGAACAGCATGCCGTTGACCCGCAAGGGAGCTGCCACCAGACAGCGCATCGTCGAGGGCGCGGCATCCGAGATGCGTCGGCTGGGCATCTTCTCCGTGACCCTCGAAGACGTCATGCGGCATACGGCGACCAGCAAGAGCCAGCTCTTCCACTATTTCCCCGGCGGAAAGGACGAGTTGCTGCTGGCCGTGGCCCGGTACGAGGCCTCCGGCGTGATCAGCGACCAGCAGCCGGAGCTGGGGTCGCTGCATTCGTGGGACGCCTGGCGGAATTGGCGTGACAAGGTCGTCGACCGGTATCGCAAGCAGGGCCCCAATTGCCCGGTCAACGCGGTCATGGGCCGGCTCGGTCCGACGACGGAGGGTGCCCGGGCCGTGGTGAAAGAGCTGTACGCCCAGTGGCAGGGCGAACTGGCCGCCGGTATCCGCAGTATGCAGAGCCAGGGCGAGATCGACGCCGCCCTGGACGCCGATCTCGCCGCCCGGGCTCTCCTGGCAGGGATTCAGGGCGGGGTGCTGATCCACATCACGACCGGCGGCATCGGGCACCTCGAAGCGGCTCTCGACCAGGGCATCGCGTTCCTGCGCCGTAGGGTGGCCGAGGTGTGATGCCTCGGCGGCCCGCCCCGCCCACCGGCCGGGGCGGGGGCCGCCGCGCTCAGGCCGTGCTGTGGTGGCGTTGCTCGTCGGGGAGCGTGGTGCGGTCCGCTTCGTCCTGGACGAGCAGGGAGAGCAGTGACGCCACGGTCAGGCCTGCTTCGGCCGGGTGGCGCAGCACCTTGCTCGGGTCGATCCGGTAGGTGTTGCTGCGCCCCTCACGGGTGTGGGAGAGGTAACCGTCGCGCTCCAGGTCCGCGATGATCTTCTGTACGGCGCGTTCGGTCAGCCGGCAGTGCGCCGCGATGTCGCGGATGCGGGCGCTGTGATCGTCGGCGATGGCCGCCAGCACCCGGGCGTGATTGGTCACAAACGTCCAGCCTGAGTGAGGTTCGGGCACCCCGTTGTTCGATTCGGTCAGTCCATCCATGCTCCAACTCTACCGACCGGGCATTCACGCGTCTCGATACACGCAATGATTTTCGTGTATTAGTTGACGGGTGTCTGTCGATGGGCGAGCCTGAGATGGACGGCGAACGAGCCGAGAACGACGGGAGAGCAAGGCCATGCCGGAAGCTAGGCACTGGGCGGCGTGCCTCCCCGAGGACGCCGCCGAAGGCAACGGGAGCGACGGGGCGGCCGCCGGGTCCCCGTCGCGCTTGTCGCTGGTCGACCCTTTCCAGGGCGGCCGCGTGGGCGTGGCGGTGCGAGGAGACCTGGACCTGAACTCCTGCCGGCTGATCGAACACGATCTGCACGAAGCCCTGAGTCGCTCGTCCCGGGGCATCGACCTGCACCTCGACGCCGTATCGTTCTGCGACTGCGGCGGCCTCAACATGCTGCTACGACTGCGTGCCCGGGCCGGCGCGCAGGACAAGACCGTCGTCATCCGCTCCGGCAGCCGGGCCGTCGAGCGGCTGCTGGAGCTGACCGAGGCCCGCGAGCTGTTCGCGCCGGCCGAACCCGGTGGGCACGCGAAACCGGGCCCGCACCCGGACTCGTACAGTGGCCACTTGGCGCTCTTCGCCGTCGACGGCTCGGTCCCGTACGAGGCTTCCGCAGCCGATCTGCCCACGGAGAACGCCCAGCTGCGCCGTGCCATGCAGACCCGCCCGGCCATCGACCTGGCCCGCGGCATCCTGATGGCCACGTTCACGCTCAGCCCGGAGGCTGCCTGGGCCGTACTGGTCAGCGCGTCCCAGAACACCAACATCAAGCTGCACCGTCTCGCTCAAGACCTGGTCGACAGTGTGCAGGGTTCCGCATTGCCCGAAGTGGTCCAGGGGCAGTTGGGAGCCGCGGTCGCCAAGGCGAGGGCGGCTCCGGCGCCGGAGTGGACGGACGGGCGTGTCGACGGCGGCCGGCACCAGCCGCATCGTTGACCTCCGGCGGTTCGCGTGGGTACGCGGCCGATGCCGTGCCGCCGCGACGGCCCGCCGGTACCTCCGAATGCAGCATCCGTACCGGGTTTCCTGTGTCATGTCCGGTGCGGACAGCCGCCCGCGAAGCCGCGTTACCGCACACTGGCGGCATGGACCACACCAGTCAGCCGGGGGCGGCGCCCTCGCAGAGGTTCCCGCCGCGGCCGGAGAGCGCGGCGCGGGCCCGCCGCTTCGTGCGGGCCGTTCTGGCCGACCATGCGCCGGATGTGGTGGAGGCCGCTGAACTGCTGGTCAGCGAGCTGGTGGCCAATGTGGTGCGCCATGCGCGGACGGAGGCCGAGGTGTCGGTCCGGACGTGCGGCGACGAGGTGCACGTACGCGTCGGTGACCGGCGGCCGTGCCGCCGGCTGACGCCGGGGGAGTCCGGCACGTACCCCGGTCCGGGACAGGGGCTGGCCGTCGTTGAACAGCTGGCCTCCCGGTACGGCGTCGACACCGACGACGAACGCAAGACCGTCTGGTTCGAGCTGTGGCGCGACGGCCGCCCGCCTCCGCCCTCCGCCTGGCACTCGGCCACGCCGTCCTGCGGCCCGACCCGTACGGTGACGCTCGTCGACCTCCCCGGCACGCTGTACCTGGCGTCCCGGAAGCACCAGTACGCACTGCTGAACGAGCTGACGCTCGCCGCGTCCGCCGGGGAGGACATCGGCGTACACCCCGAAGACCTCGCCGCCGCACACGATGTGCACAACGTGATCAGCGCCGCCGTGTCGGAAGCGCTGGAGGGGCAGCAGTCTTCGGTCGCCCACGTCCACTCGCTGAGCGTCGCCCTCCCGGCGGGCATCGCGCGGGCCGTACGGACCCTGGGGCACGTGCTCGACGTGGCCGAGGAAGCGGCCCGGGACGAGCGCCTCCTCACCTGGCCGTCGCTCCCCCAGATCCGCGTCTTCCGCCGCTGGCTGCTCGACCAGATCATCCGCCGGCTCACCGGCGGGGCCGGCACCGCCTGGACGATGGTCCCCCGCGAACCGAGCGCCAGCCCCTCGGAACTGGTGCCCTGGGACGCCAGCCATGTACGGGCCAGCAGGGTGCCCACCATCGCGGCCGACGACGAGAACCGGATCATCGTGGCCAACGGTCCGGCCGTCGACATGCTGGGCTGGCAGGAGGACGAACTCGTCGGCCGGCGGCTCACCGTACTGATCCCGGAGCACCTGAGGGAACGCCACGTCGAGGCGTTCACCCGCCTGCTGCTCACCGGCCGGCCGCACATCCTCGGCCGCTCCGTACCGCTTCCGGCGCTGCACCGGGACGGCCGGCTGGTCCCCATCCGGCTGTTCATCCAGACCCAGGTGACGGCTGACGGCCGTACCGTCTACGTCGCCCAGCTCGCCCCCAGGACCGCCCCGCCCGTCCCCGCGCCCCTGGCCCTGGTCGGAGAGAGCCAGGCCACTGCCCCGCAGCAGCCTGACGGACCGGAGCAGTCCGGCGGTCCGGAGCTGCCCGACGACCCGCAGCGCGTCACGGCACGGGGCGGCGACGAGGCCGACAGCCCGGCCCGGGAACGCCGGCTGCTGGCCGACATCGGCGAGTCACTGAGCAGCACCCCGAACCTGGACGAGGGCCTGCAACGCGTCTGCAAGATCCTGACCCAGCGACTGGCCGACTGGTGCGTGGTGGACCTGCTCGACGAAGGCGACCTGCTGGAGCGGTACTGCGTCGCGCACCACAGCTCCACGGAACTGCCCGCCGAGGCGTACGCGGGCAGGCTGCCCCCGGTGACCGGGGCCGCGCGGGGGCCGCTGGCCCGGGTGCTGCGCGGAGCCGGACCGCTGCTGCTCGAAGGCCCGTCGCCGAGCCGGTCCGAGAGCAAGCTCGACGCCCACGACCGCGAACTGTTCGAACAGGTGGGGGCGAACAGCGCGGTCATCGCCCCGCTGCGGACCCGCGGAGCCGTCTTCGGCGCCCTGACCCTGATCCGCACCGGCGCGGAACGGCCGTTCACCGAGGAATCGCTGCCGCTCATCGGCGACCTGGTCCGCAGCCTCGCGCTTGGCGTCGAACACGCCCGCCTGTACCAGGAGACCCGGCACATCGCCGAGCGTCTCCAGCGTTCCCTGCTGCCCGTACTGCCCGAGATCCAGCACCTGCGGATGGCCGCCCGCTACGCGCCCTCCTCCACCACCGCGCAGATCGGCGGCGACTGGTACGACAGCTTCGTCGTCCCCGGCGGCCGGACCGCCGTGGTCATCGGTGACGTCACCGGGCACGACCTGGAGGCCGCCGTCGCCATGAGCCAGCTGCGCAGCATGCTGCGCGGCATCGCCATCGACCGTCAGGAACCGCCCGAAGAAGTCCTGCGCCGTCTGGACGTCGCGAACCACAGCCTGTCCCAGGAGGCCACCGCCACCTGCATCTACGGTCTGGTCACCGGCTCCGAGGACGGGCCCTGGGAGCTGCACCACTCCTCCGCCGGGCACCTGCCGCCGCTGCTGACGACCAGGGAGGGCGAGGCGCGCTACCTGGAGGCGGGTTCGGGCCTGCTGCTGGGCATGGAACCCGACATGCCCCGCCCCAGCGCCACCGACCCGATCCCGGCCCACGCCACCGTCCTGCTCTACACCGACGGTCTGATCGAACGCCGCGACGAGAACCTCGACCACGCCATGGACCGGCTCCGCCGGCACGCCGCCGCCCTGGCGGACGAACCCCTCGACGTCTTCTGCGACGAACTGCTCATCGCCCTGAGCGCCGACAGCGACGACGACATCGCGCTGCTCGCCTTCCGCCCGGTGCCACGCGACTGACCGGGGGCCGCGGGCGACGGGGTGCCGGATGGTCACCATTCCGCTACCCCTCCCGCCCCCCGCTCACGGTGAGAAATACACCCCGGGCGGCACCCCGACCACCCGCCGGAACGCCGCCACGAACGCGCTCGGTGACGCGTACCCCACCCGGGAGGCCACCGCCGCCACCGTCGCACCGCCCGCCAGCAGCGGCATCGCGGTCTGGAGGCGGGTCCGGGTGCGCCACTGCCCGAAGGGCATCCCGGTCTCCGCGGTGAACGCGCGGGCCAGCGTCCGCGCGCTCGCGCCCACCTCCGTGCCCCACTCCGCCAGCGTCCGGTCGTCCGCCGGACGCGTCCGCAGGGCGTCCGCGACGCGGCGTGCCCGGTCGTCGCGGGGCAGCGGCGCCAGCACCGTCGCCACCGACACCGGGCGCAGCTGGTCGAGTACGACCGCCTCCGCACGCTCCCGGGACTCTGCCGGCAGGCCCTCGTCCGCCAGGTAGGCGATCAGCTCGCGCAACAGGGGCGAGACGCCCACGACGGTGGGGGCCGACCAGCGCACCGGACAGCTGCCGGGCGCGTAATACAGGCTCCGGCCCTTGACCGGTCCGGAAGCGCCCGTCGCATGTTCGGTGCCGGCCGGTATCCACAGCGCCATGGTCGGCGGCAGGACCCAGGCGTTGCCCCGGGCGCGTACGGCGATGACTCCCTCTTCCGCCCAGGCCAGCTGGTGTGTCGCATGCCAGTGCCGCCCGTACCACTGGCCGTCGTCGACCACGAAGCTGCCGACGACCACCGCCGCTTCCGGAACCCCGTCACCCGGTACGAGATGTCCGTATCGCGACAAGATGTGTCGCCCTACCTCGTGGTGGACGTCGTCCGCGCTTTCTAGCATCGCCGCATGGCCTCCATGAATCGCTTGCACCAGTGGATCTGCAGTTCCGACAGGTGGGCACGAGGGGTGGAGCAGAACCTGCTGCCCTGGGCCCTCGACGGAGTCGAACTCGGCACCGGGACCCTGGAGATCGGGCCCGGTTACGGCGCCACCACGCGCGTCCTCACGCGCCGCGCACCGGGTCACCTCAGTGTCCTCGAAGTCGACGCGGAGTTCGCCAAGAAACTTCAGAACACGTACGGGGGGCAGGTCGAAGTCGTCCACGGCGACGGCTCGTCGATGCCGTTCCCCGACGACACCTTCGACGCCGTCGTGTGCTTCACCATGCTGCACCACGTGCCGTCCCCGGAACAGCAGGACCGCCTCTTCGCCGAGGCCCGGCGGGTGCTGCGCCCCGGCGGCGTCTTCGCCGGCTGCGACGGCCGCGCGAGTACGGCCTTCCGTCTGCTGCACCTGGGCGACACCTACGTACCCGTACCGCCGGAAACCCTGCCCCGGCGGCTGCGCGCCGCCGGGTTCGGCGAGGCCGAGGTCACCCTTGGAAAGGGCAGGTTCCGATTCCGCGCCGTACGGGCCTGAGCGGGTCCACGCGTGCCGGGCCCCGGTTGATGTCGACTCTGAGCGCGGCGAGGCCGGCCCATTGCGGGCGTAGCTGTGCCGGGGCGGTGCGGGTGAAGACGCTCAGGTGCGGGCCGGTCCGGCGGGCCAGTTCCAAGGCTTCCGACCAGGCCGTGAATGCGAGGAGCGTGGCACTCGGGCCGACGGGAGTGCGGAGCAGGTGCGGGAAGCTGTTCAGGGGAGCGCGCAGGATGACGGGTTGCGTGGGGTGAGGTGTCTGCGGGCGCGGGGAGTGTCCCCGGGTGGTTGATGCGCCCCGGGCTGGGGCGGAGTTCATCCAGGCGAGGTAGCGGTGGCGTTGCAGTTCCTCGGGCAGTACGGATACCGGCACAAAATCCTCGGTCTCGCGGGTGAGGTGATGTACGAACTGCGGCATGAGGCTTTTGTGCACCGCCACCAGGGGAGTTGCAGTGCATCCGCGGCCTGCCCGGGTGAAGCAGGCGTCGATCGTTGCCCGTGCGGCGGTCTTGGCGTTTCCGTCGTGTCGCAGCACCAGGAGGCCGGGTGGGTGAACGGTCGCCCCGGGGCAGCACCGCGGTGCCACGGCGTCCGCGTGCTCGGCGAGTACCGCGTGGATATCGGCGCGCGCGTCATCGGCTGCGTCGTGTACCGCCAACTGCCATACGTGGTACGGGAGACCGGCCTCCCGGGCCGCTCTGTGAACCGCCAGGGCGAGCAGCGCGCTGCGGTGGTCGGCCTCGGTGACCACCGCGACGCCGCTCAGCAGTGCGGGAAGTGCTCCTTCGAGGAGCGATACCAGTGGGCGGGCGTCGTCCACGTCCGAGACGACCACCGCCGGACGTGGCGTCCGGCTGTTCGGGGTGTGGCGCCGACGGCCCGCCCGTGGGCGGGCAGCTGTGGCAAGGGCGCGCAATGACCGTACGAAGTGGTCTGTTTCGGGTTCGGCGTCCGGAATGCCCAGGCCGCACAAGGGCGACAGGACGGTGAGGAAAGAGCCGCGACGGGCAGTGACGGCTTCCCGGAATCGCCTGCCCCAGCGTGCCCGCTCGGCTGCGGGCACCATGCTCCACGACCGGCCCGCCTGCCGGGCCCGTACGACCGCTGCGCGCGCCTGACGGGGTGATGACAGCGGTACCCACAGCAGAGGCTGCCCGGAGAAGGCGTCGGTCACCTGAGCACGGCTTTCGGCTGTGACGCTGAGACCGCAGTCGGCCAGGGCCCGCGGCATCGGCAGTGACGGGCTGAGCAACTGGTGCAGTGCGTGAGGGGGTATCAGGACGGCCTGCCGGTGGTGACGAGGCCGGGCGCCCGCAGGGTGGTGTCCACGGTCTGCGGCGGAGGCGGGTCGGTGCACCAGGATGGCAGGTGTACGCCCGCGAAGCGCAGCTGGGCCAGCCGGCTGTGGTACGCCGCTCCCCGCAGCAGCGCGTCCGCCACCTCGGCCACGTGCCGGTTCTCCGGCGCGCTCCACGAGGTGTCCCGTACCCACTCGTTGAAGGCTCCCATCGCCGGGCCGCACCAGATCTGGAAGTCGCCCTGCCGGTCCCCGTCTCCGCTCGTCGCCCAGCGGGAGGAGAGCCCCAGGTACCAGCGGAAGAGCAGCGCCATACGGAGCCGGGGGTCGTACCGGGCCTGCTCGGCCCGTTCGGGCCGGTGGCGTTCCAGGTACGCGGACACCTCGGGCCACATCGCGTCCAGGGGGCTGCGGAAGACGTCGCGTTCGAGCCGGGAGCGGTCCGGGGCGGGGAGGTCTTCGAGGGACGCGTGCTCGCGGTAGAGGCGGTGGAGCCATGCGGCGCGGCCGGGAAAGAGCGTGCCGCGCTTGAGGACCTGGACGTCCACGCCCATCTCGAACATGTCGGCCGACGGCGCCATGATGTAGTCGCTGACCCCGGCACCGGCCAGAAGCGCCTTGGCCGCCGGGGACGTGCCGGCTTCCACGCATGCCTGGTTGACCGATCCGGTGACGATGTAGTCGGCGCCCAGCGCGAACGCGGCGAAGGCGGCCTGGGGTGTTCCGATGCCGCCTGCCGCGCCGACGCCCGCCGCGCCGCCGGGCCGGCCGGCGCGGGCCTCCCCGTCGCGTAGCGCCAGGATGAGCGGGAGTTGCGTCACCAGTGGTCGGCGGTCGGTGTGCCCGGCCGAGTCCGCTTCGACGGTGATGTCGTCCGCCAGGGGCACGCGGGCGGCCAGCCGGGCCTGCTCGGCCGACAGCGCGCCCTGACGCTCCAGCTCGGCTACCAGCTCGGCGGGCGCGGGGCGCAGGAAGAACGCGGCCGTGGCGGCCTGGGACACCTTGGCGATCACCCGGTGCTCCGCCGCCACGGCCCCGTCGCGGCCGCTCCGCAGACCGGCGGCGCGGAAACGCACCAGGTCGACGGTGGGCGCCAGGAACGCGGACGCCTCGATGCAGCACACGCCGTGGCGCAGGTAGATGTCGACGGTTTCCCGCTCGGCGCGGGGCGCGGCCGGCTGGTGGATCAGATTGGCGGCCCAGGCAGTTCCCGGCAGCTGCCGCCCGAGTTCGCGTACGGCCCGTTCGACGCGCGCGGGCTCCAGTCCGGCGGCGCCGAAGGAGGCCAGGCAGCCGGCCCGGGCCAGGGCCACGACCAACTGCTCCGAGGCGATGCCGCCGGCCATGGCTCCTGCCATGTAGGGCTGCCGCACCGCGTGGCGCCGCAGGAAGGCGGCCGATCCCAGCAGCCGGGGGTCGGCCGGTGCCGCCGCCGCGAGGACGTCGACTCCCGAACCGGGGCGCGGCCGCTGGTTGGTGGCGCCGATCCGGCCCTGTACGCGTACCACGTAGCAGGGCCGGTCCAGCGTGGCCAGGGCCCCGCGGATACCGGCACGGTCGACCTGCGCCCCGGTCATGCGCGAGCCTCCTCGTCCTGGTGGCCGGGGGTGTGCAGCGCGATGCCGTGCACCGCGTAGATGCGCAGGCCGTCGCGCCAGACGCTGCCGTCGGCCACCGCGACCAGGCCGTCGTGGCCGCGGCGGAGTTCCCGTACGTGCAGCTCTGCCTGGATCTCCTGATGGTGGGACATGACCTGGCCGCGGTACGTCCAGCGCAGTTCCGCCCCGGGTGCCGGGACGAGTCCGGCTGCCTGGTCCTCGGACAGGGCTCCGGAGTGCACCAGGTGGAAGCCGAGCGCCTGGCAGAGCAGCTCCACCCCGCAGGACCCGGGCAGCACGGGGTCGTCACGGAAGTGCTGCCCGAAGTACCAGTCGTCCGCGTCCACGGCCTTGGTCAGGTGGAGGTAGCCGAGCCCGTGCAGTCCGCCGTCCGGGACCAGGGTGCAGGTGGCACCGGCCAGCAGCGCGAGACGGCCGTGCGCCGGGCGCGCCCCGGCCCCCGCGTCCAGGTGCCGTGCTCCCGGAGGAGGCGCTTCCCGGCCGGACAGCCATGGTCCGACCCGCTGACCGCCGTCCAGCCCCTGCTGTTCCGCGAGGAACGGCAGGGTGAGGAAGCCGTGCACGGTCTCCCCGCGCTGGAAGACCTCACCCGCCACCTCCTGCTCGAAGGCGTACCGCTGGAGCACCGCTCCGGGCACCGGCGTGTGCGCGAGCAGGGTGGTGCGCTGGCGTACGGTGCGTCCGCACAGTTCGACCGGGTGCAGCAGGCGGCTGTGCCCGTCGAGGTTGCGGACGGTGAAATCCTCGCCGGGGTGTGCCAGCCCGGCCCCCAGCGCGGCCCCGAAGAACGCCGCCGCCTGCAGGGCGCTCTCCATGTGGGCGAACCAGGGGAAGGCGCCGCCGTTCTCCCGTACGTACCAAGGGATTCCGGGAACGTCGTACTCGGTGACGCAGGCCGTACCGACCGGGTAACTGCCCGTGGGCGGCGGTACGGTCACCAGGCGGTCGAGCATCAGCATGTCGCCGCGCGGCAGGCGCGGACGCACCCGTGCGGCGGAAGACCGGGCGGCGGGCCCGTACGCGACGGCCAGGTCGCCGTCGGAAGAGTGCGCCATGTGCAGCTCATGCGCGTACGTCGGCTCGCCGAGACTGGAACGCCGGCCGGAACCGGCGGTGCCCGTAGGAGTGACGGCGGAGCCCGGCGCTTCCCGGAGGGACACCCCTGCGCCGCGCACCTCGGCCACGGCGCCGGGCGTGCCGGTCAGCCGGACATCGGCCACGAGGTGGGGACGCGGGACGAGCCCGACCGCGGTGACATCGGCCTCCAGCGTGAGCGGTCCGGCGAGCCCGGCGGGGTCCGTGATCCGGACGTCGGCCGGCGCGCCGAGCAGCGGATGGACGTACGGAGCGGGCAGGCACAGGTGCAGACCCTCGTGCAGGGCGTGCACCTGCAAGGCTTGCCAGGCGGCACCGGCCAGGTCGGCCCAGCTCCGGACCGTGCCGCGGGCAGGGGGGACGGCGGCCGTGATGTGCCCGAGGCCGTGGCGGCCGGTCCCGGTGCCCGACAGGACGGTTTCGCCGAGCAGGTGCAGCCCGGTCAGTTCGCACCAGCCCGCGTGGACGGCCGGATCCTCCGGCCCGTGGGCGGCACCGAAGACCTCGGCGATCCGCCCCGACGCGAGCGCCGTCAGATATGCGCGGGTCAGGCGGTGGCGGGAGGTACGGGCCAGTGGCCGCCACTGCGGAGGGCAAGCGGGGGAGGGCAGCTGGTCGTCCGTCTCCGGGACGGCTGTCCGGTGTGCCTCGGCGAGGAGGCTGCCGTCCCGCCGCATGGCCCAACCGGGCGACACCGGGCCGGAACGGGGCCGGACCTGGAGGCTGTCCGCGGTCCTTGGCGGCTCCTGGTGCCAGGTCAGCCGGATGCGTACGGGCCCGGGCTGCGCCGGATCGCTCAGCGCGACGGCGCGTTCACCGGCGTCGAGGGCCGCTGTCGCTGTACCGGTGGGCAGGTGATCAGTGGTGGGCGGCCCGACGCCATTCCCGGTGGGCTGTCCGGTGCCCGCCAGCATCCAGTTCTGCAGCATCTGGTGGGCGCGGAGGGTGGCTCGGTGCGCCGCGTGGGTCAGTTCGGCGAGGTCGGGAGAGGGGACGCCGCCGCCCGGAGCCACCGTAGGCGGAGGGGCGTCGGCCGTCGCCGTCGTGGCGGGGCCGGGCGCCTCCTCGGGCCACCACGGGATGACACCGGCCGGGCCGTCGAATGCGAGGTCGTCCATGGCTGCCGTCCGTTCCGGGGCGGATGAGTGCGGGGCCGTCACCGGGTGGTGCCCGGAGCTTCGGCGGGCCACGCGGCCCGGCTGCCGAGCTGTGGAGCGGCCACGATGCCCTTCAGGCCGGACCAGCGCTGGAGGACGGAGCCGTCGGGGCGGCAGGCCACCACGGTGCAGATCAGCTCCAGCGGGCTGTGGTCACGGAGTTCCGCGGCGATGACGAAGGGCTCGTCATCGGGGAGCGGGCTAAGGAGTTCGACGCGTTCCACCGCCACGGGCAGGCACCGGTGACCGCAGACGCGCCGGCTCAGCACGGCCGCGACTTGGAGGAGCAGGTCGGCGAGAGCCGCGCTGTAACGTGCCCCCGCGTAGGCACCGTGGGCGAACGGCGGATCGGGCATCTGCGCCATGACGGTCAGACGGCTGTCGTCCTCGTACAGCACCGGGCCGAGGCCTTGGAGCAGGGGGCCGTGGAAGAGGAAGCCGTCGTCGTACGCGGGATGGCGCCGGTACGGGGGCGGAGCGGCGGCCGGGATCGGGAGCGGCTCGTATGTACCGCACACGTCCGGATCGGTGCCGAACACACCCTCGTAACGGGGAGCGCTCTGAGCCGCGCCGTCATCGTGCACGGCCACGGCGACACCGCCGTCGGGCCGTGCCCGCAGGACCGCCCGGGCGCGGGCCGGGTGGGCGCCATTCAGCACGAGGCCCTTGCGGACGCTGAAATTCCGTACCTCCGTCACCGGCCGGCCCGCGCCGGTACGTTCCACGGTGTGGACACCCCAGCCGATGGCCGCGGCCATGGGGAGCACGGGCATGCCGTCGATACGGTGGTCGCCGAGGAGCGGTTCGCCGGCGAGACCGGACAGGTCCCGCAGCAGCACGGCCCCGCCGGCGGGCAGCGGATTGAGCGGAAGGACCGGAGAGAGCGGACCGAGCACGGTGACCAGGTCGTCACTGCGTTCCGGGGCGAACTGCCCGACGAAGTGGGCGCAGCCCTCCGCGCGGGTCAGCAGCGGCACCCCCATCTGCTGGAAGAGTTCCTGGGCGCGCCCGGACGCCATGCCGCCGCGCCAGGGGCCCCACGCGAGCGCGGCGACCCGGGTGGTGGGGTGCGCCGCCTTCCAGGCGCAGGCGAAACGGTTCAGGGCCTCGTTGGCCGTCGCGTAATCCGACTGACGGCCGTTGCCGTAGATACCCGACACCGAGGTGAACAGCACCAGATGGCGCAGCCGGTCGGCCGGGAGGGCGTCCAGCACGTGGTGCAGACCGGTGAGTTTGGTGCCGATCACGAGCTCGATGTCCCGCGGGCCCTTGGCCGCGAGCGGCTGGTCGGCCAGGACACCGGCGCCGTGGACGACCCCCGTGACCCGGGCCCGGTACGGGGCGAGGGCCGCGCGCACCGCGTCGGCGTCGCCGACATCGGCACTGACGTATTCGGCTCCGGCACCGAGCCGGCGCAGCGTCCGCAGCGTCTCGTGCATCTCCCGCTGCCGGTCGAGCCGTTGGGCGTGCGCCTCGACGGCTTCGCCGGCCGGGAGCTCCTCCAGCGGCGTGCGCCCCAGCAGCAGGAACCGGCACGGATATCGGGTGGCGAGCGCGGTCAGGCACCAGGCGGTGATACCGCGCGCTCCGCCGGTGACGAGCAGCAGGTCGTCGGAGCCCGGGGGAGCGGTGGCGAGACCGGTCGGCAGCAGGCCGGCCGGGTCCGGGGCCAGTGTCGGTGTGCGGCGTACCGCGCCGTCCCAGGCGATCTCCCGCTCGGGGGCCGCGTCCGCGGCCTCGCGGAGCACCTGCTCGGCCGCCGGTACGGGACCAAGGTCCGGAGCGATGTCGACGGCCCGGCAGAACAGGTCCGGTTCCTCCACGCCGACCGCTTTGACCAGGCCGCCGAGTCCTCCGTACAGCGCCTGGCCGGGGTGGCCACCGGACCCGGCGAGCCCCAGCGAACCGTCCATCCGGGTGACGGCGACGAAACCCGCCCGGTGCCCGGCTCCGGCAGCCGCCTTGAGCGAGGGGACGGTGTGCTTGGCGACGAGCACGGCGTGGCCGAGGCGGGCGGCGGCCGTGGCCGAGGCGGTGCCGGCGTCCGGGCCGGGCCCGTGACCGGCGACGATCAGGCAGAGGTCGAGCCGGCCGGCCGGCCGCAGGGCCTCGCCGATCCGGTCCCGTAGTGTCTCCTCGCGCCAGTCCGCCAACTGTCCGGCCGGCTCGCGGACGGTCACGCCCGGCAGCGCGAGCCGCTGGACGGCCCAGCCCTCGTTCCGCAGGGAGCCGGCCAGGGCGTCCGCCAGCGCCGTGCCGTCGTCCAGCAGGAGCGCGACGGGCCGGGGCGCGTAGGCGTCGGCGAGTACGTCGACGGCGGGCAGCGTACGCAGACCGAAGCAGGCCCGGCCCGAGGCCACCGGGGTCCGTTCCGCCCGCTGGTCGGCCGGCGCGACGTCCACGCTGGTGATCAGCCCGGCGAGTTCCCCGACGGTCCGCGCCTGGGCGAAACGGTAGATCTCCTCGCGAGGCAGGAACGGGTAACGGCGCCACGCCTCGGAAGCGATCTCAACCTGCTTGAGCGAGTCGATGCCGAGATCCGTCTGGATGTCGAGGGACGGATCGACCATGTCGACCGTGTAGCCGGTCTTCTCCGCGACCAGCTCCCGCAGGATGCGCTCGACTTCCGCCGCGTCCGTCGGCGGCGCGGAGAGGGCGGTCGGTGTCGGGGCGGGTGGGTCCGGAGGGGTGGTGTCTTCGGAGACGGAGGGGGAGGGGGAGGGGGAGGGGGAGGGGGAGGTGAAAGTGGCGGCAGAGGTGGGGGTGGGTGTGAGGTCCGGTTCGGGAGCCGGTGGCCGACCCTCATCCAGCCCCGTACGGGCCAGTTCGAGGAGGATCTCCTGACTGCGGATGTGGGCCCGGCCGAGCGCGGCACTGTGCTCCCGTACGGCCTCGACGCAGGCGAGCAGGGCCGGGCCCGGCGGCTGCCCGTCGTCCCGGGCCAGCGCCTGCGCCAGGCTCCGGGCGGTCGCCAACTGGCCGGTGAGGAACTGACTGTGCAGGTCGAGCTGGGCGGCTGCGGCGCTGGCCAGCGCCCCGGGGGCGGTGGTCGCGGGAGCGGTGAGCGCGGGCGGGGGAGGCGCTGTGCCTGCGGCGGGAGGCGGGTCGTAAGCCTGCGTGACGGGGGCCTGCGGATCGGAAGCTCGCGCATCGGTGCCGGACATCGCGCGCTCCGCCTCGCAGGCCGCCCGCCGCGCCGCCACGGCGAACGACGGGCCCTCCAGCAGCCGCGCCACAGAGGACGGTTCGGGACGCGGAGCGGGCGGCGGAGCGTCGTGGCGGTTGATGCCCTCGATGGGGAAGCCCAGCACGGCGAGCCGCAGCGCGGCGTTCTTCAGGGCCGTCGCACTGCTGGTGCCGGGGCCGGTGTCGGCCGTCACGGCCGTCACGGCGTCGTCGCCCAGGGTGCGCAGTACCAGACGGCTCAGCACCTGCTTGGGACCGCATTCCACGAACACCCGGAAGCCGTCGGCGTACAGTTCCCGCACCCGGCCGGCGAAGTCCACCGGCCGCACGATCTGCTGCGCCAGCACGCGCCGGTTGGCATCGGCGTCCGTACCGTAGGCAGCGCCCGGAGTGTTGGCCGGCACCCGGATGACCGGCGGCCGGATGTCGGCCTGTGCCAGGGCTTCGGCGAAGACGTCCACCGCGTGGGAGACGAGGGGCGTGTGGAAGGCGGTGGCGACCGGCAGCCGGTGTACGGTCGGTCCGCCACACCGCAGGGACTCGGCGACCAGGGCTTCGACGGCCCGCACCGGGCCGCCGACCACCAGCTCGTCCGGCGCGTTGATGTTGCAGAGCGTCAGTTCGCGGTGCGCGGGCGCCTGTTCCCGCCACTCCTCTGCGGTGGCCCGTACGGCTGCCATCGCCCCGGCGCCCTCGGCGCCCGGCGGCGGTTGCATGGCCTGGCCGCGCCGCCGGGTGAGCAGCAGGCAGTCCGCGTCGGAGAGGCTCCCTGCGGCCCAGAGAGCCGTGACCTCGCCGGAGCTGTGGCCGAGCGCCGCGTCCGGCACGAAGCCGAGCGCGCTGAGGAAGGCGTACTGTCCCATGGCCAGTGCGCCCACCGCGGGCTGGGCGTACGTGGTGCGCCGCAGCCGGGCCGTGTCGGTGGCCGGGTCCCGGCGCCCCGGTTCCGGGTAGACCACCTCGGCGAGTGTGTCCTCCTCGTCCGCCCACAGGGCGTTCGCGTCGTCGAAGGCGCGGCGGACCGGGGGTATACCGAGGAGGGCGTCGAGGCCCATGTCCACGTACTGGCTGCCCTGCCCGGCGAACAGGACCGCGGCCTTCGTCCCGGAGGGCAGTCCCGTACGCCGGTAGTGCACCCGCCCGCGCAGGCTCCAGCTGTCCTCGGAGGGCCCTTCTGCGAGTCGTGCCACGGCTTCGGAAAGGAGTGTGTCGCGGTCCGCCGGGTCCTCCGCCAGGATGCCGAGACGGGCGTGGCCCTCCGGGACCGGGCCGCCGTCGGCGGGCGCCGTGCCGTCCCGCAACACGGCCAGCAGTGTGTCGGGGGCGGGGGCGTGCCACAGCAGCGCCTGCGGGGTGCGGTGCAGCGGCCGGGCGTGCGGGTCGGACGGCGGGTGCTCTTCCAGTACGGCGTGGAAGTTCACGCCACCGAACCCGAAGGAGGACACACCGCCCCGGCGCGCGGTCTGCCGAGGGTCGCGGACCCAGGGCCGGGCGCGGGTGTTCACGTACACACCGCTGTCGTGGGCCGCGTCGGTCACGGTGTCGACGTTGATGCTGGGCGGCAGGAGTTTGTGGTGCAGCGCCAGCGCGGTCTTGATCAGGCCGGCCGCCCCGGCCGCTGCTTTGGTGTGGCCGATCTGGGACTTCACACTGCCGATCGCGGTCCGCGGCCCGTTTCCGGCCGGGCCCAGCACGGTGCGCAGTGCCTGGAGTTCGGCGGTGTCGCCCGTACGGGTGCCTGTGCCGTGGGCCTCGATCAGTCCGACCGACCCGGGGGCCACGTCCGCGTCTGTGTACGCGCGGCGCAGCGCGGTGACCTGCCCGTCCGCGTTCGGTGCGTAGACGCTGCCGGTCCGCCCGTCGCTGGAGTCCCCGAGGCCACGCAGTACGGCGTAGACGCGGTCGCCGTCCCGTTCGGCGTCGGCCAGCCGTTTCAGGGCGAGCATGCCGATGCCCTCGCCGAGCAGGGTGCCGTCGGCGTCGCGGTCGAAGGGCTTAACGTTTCCGCTGAAGGACAGGGCCGGGGTCTTGCTGAAGCACACGAACGTGGAGACCGAGTTGTCCGCGTCACAGCCACCGGTGATCATGAGGTCCGCGCGGTGCTCGACCAGTTCGCTCACCGCCATCCGCAGGGCCGCCAGCGAACTGGCGCACGCGGCATCGACCGTGCAGTTGGCGGCGCCGAGCCCGAACCGGTTGGCGATACGCCCTGCGACGACGTTCGAAAGGATTCCCGGAAAGCTGTCCTCCGTCCAGGCCGGATACGCCGAGGCGAACCTGCGGGCGATCCGTTCCGCGTCCTGCTCGGGGAGCCCGCAGCTCAGCGCCGCCTGATGGACGTCGGGAGCCACCAAGCGGGCCGCGAGCGGGAACAGCGTGCTGTTCTGGCCGCACACCCCGAGAATGACGCCGGTCCGCCGCGGGTCGTACCACGCCGATTCCCGGCACCGGGCGTCGTCGAGAACGGCCCGTGCCACCTGGAGGCTCAGCAGCTGCACCAGGCCGGTGGAATTCACCGTCGACGGCGGCATGGAGAATTCCGACGGGTCGAAAACGGCGGGCGGAAGGAAGCCTCCCCGCCGGGCGTACGTCTTGTCCTCGGCCCGTACGTCGGGGTCGTAATGGTCGGCGAGGCTCCAGGAGCTCTCCGGAACGTCGGTGACGCAGTCGCGGCCCGCCACGATGTTGCGCCAGAACTCCCTGGCGTCTGCGGCCTGCGGGAACATTCCGGCCAGGCCGATGATGGCGACGGGACTCCCGGCCAGTCGGAAAGACGGTGAATCCACCACGGAGTACCTCGGATCTCAGGAATGGTCGGCGGTGGCCGCCGGTGTGCCCGACGCCGGTTGTGCGGCGGCCTCTTCGACGGCGGCACGCAACCGGTCCAGTTCGGCGCGGAGCTTGTCGAGCCGGTCGGCCCGCCGGTCGTCCGCCTCGGCCGCCGCGGGCGTCCGGGCCGTGTCGCCGGAGGTGGTGGTGGCCGCGCCGACGCCTTCGTACTTCTCGAACGCGGTAATGACGTCGTCCAGGAAATCCGCTGTTTCCGAGACGAGTTCGTGCAGAATACGTCCCAATTGATGCATGGGCATGGCGCGTCAGGGTCCTTCCCGTGTCCGGTTCGGAGCGAGTGGGGGATCGGCGTGCGGGGCGGGAGGATCACGGCGACGGAAGGACCGCTGAGCTGCCGGGCCGCCATCGGCCGGGCGTCGGTATGCGGTGCCGTGCCTCCTGCGCGGGGCCGGTCCGCGTGGTGCCTTCGGGAGAGCCGTGCGCCGTCCCGCTGTCTCGGACCGGTTGCCGCTGTCCGACCCATTCACGGTGAACCGCGCGGCGGGATGTGCGCAAGACCTCGCGACACGCGATTGGTGCGCGGAGCGTTCGTGCACGCCCTGTGAGCGCCCCTGCTCCGTCATATGCGGCAGACCCGCGGGAAATGCGCGGGAAGTGCGCTGCGGGCGCCATTCCGACGACCGCGTAAATGCACGTCCACAGTGCCCGTACGAGTGGTTTCACACGCGGTATGGCCACCCGTGCGCCAGGCAATGTTCAGCGTACGCATATCAGTGGTTCACCAGGTTTCAACACCGGAGGTGCGAGCAGCTACCTAGGGGATGTCCGGCCCCGACCCGTCGCACATCTCCCCAGAGGCGCACCGACGCGCCATTCCGGTTCCCCACGTGGACGAAGCCGCCCGCACCGCACGGGCGCACCGTCCCCCGCACCCGTCCGGCGGGCCGGGCGTTCGCTGCTCACTGGAGGTGCCGGTGCTCGCTGAGCGTGGCCGACTACTGTTCACCGTCGCTGCGAACCTGCTGGCCCAGGAAGCCCGCTTCGCCGGGCGGCGGGGCGGGCCACCCGGCCCGGAAGGGAGCACGAGATCGCAGGAGGAGCGCGCGGTACGCATCCGTACGGCCCTGGAGCGGCTCGGCCCCCTTTACATCAAGGTCGGCCAGGTGCTCTCCACACGGCAGGACATGGTCCCGGCCGCTCTGGCGCAGGAGTTGGAGCAGCTGCACGACCGGGCGGAGGTCTGCCCCTTCGACCGCATGGCGACCGTACTGGAAGCGGACCTCGGCCCCGGCTGGCGCGAGCGCTTCCGCGACTTCGACACCCGGCGGCCGCTGGGCTGCGCGTCCCTGGCCCAGGCGTACGTGGCCACCCTCTCCGACGGCCGGCCCGTCGTCGTGAAGGTCCAGCGCCCCGGCATCACCGCCCTGATGGCCACCGACATGCGGCTGGTGCGCGGGATGAGCCGGACGCTCGCCAGGCGGACGCCGGTCCTGAGCGAGACCACCGGGTTCGACGCCATGCTGGGCGTGATCTTCGAAGCGATGCGCCATGAGCTTGACTTCACCCTGGAGGCGGCGAACATGGACGAGGCGCGGGCCGCCGTCGCGGCCATGCCGGACGTCGAGGTACCGGAAGTGCTGCACGCGACGCGGCACGTACTGATCCAGCGTCGCGCCCCCGGCACCAGCATCCGCGACGCGAAACCCGAAGACTTCGAGGACGACGAGCGCGAGCGCATCGGCACCGACCTGCTGACGGTCATGTACCAGGGCTACTTCATCGACCACCGCTTCCACGCCGACCCCCACCCGGGCAACGTCTTCGTCTGCCCCGGCGGACCGACCACGCTGATCGACTGGGGCATGGTCGGCCGCATCGACCGGCACCTGGGCCTCACGCTGATGATGACGCTGCTCGCCCTCGCCAACAACGACGCCCACGCGGTCGCCCACACCTGGCCCGAGATGGGCCGGCCCACCGCCTGGGCGGACATCGGCGGGTTCGAACAGGACATGGCCGCCGTGGTGCCGTGCATCGCCTCGGTCCCGCTGGAGCGGCTGCAGTTCGGCACGTCCCTGGCCACCCTGCTGCGGCTCTCCAGCCGGCGTGGCATCCGGATCAACCCCATGATCGGCATCCTGGGCAAGTCCTTCGCCAACATGGAGGGCGCCGTACGCTACCTGGCCCCGCACCTGTCGGTGACCGAGGTCCTGGTGCGCCAGAGCCGGCGGGTGCTGGCCGAGAACGCGCGGCAGACGTTGTCCGAACCGCAGTTGGCCTACACCGCTCTGCAGCTGCTCTCCGGCCTGGAGACCATGCTGCCCCAGGCCCGCGCCGTGGGGCGGGGCCTCGCCGGCGGCGGCCTGACCGTCCAGCACGCGGCCGTCACCCGCCCGTTCTCCCTGGTCGACCACCGGGCGGACGCCCGCACCCGGCGCCTCGAACGGGGGCTGCTGGGCGCGGCGGCCCTGCTGTGGATGCTGAACCGCCGTCGGCCCGGAGGCCGGTGAACCCTTTCCCGTACGGCTACTCCGCCCCCACCTGCACGACCATCTTGCCGGTGTTGCCGCCGCCCAGCATGCCGAGGAAGGCGTCCACCACGCCGTCGAAACCGTGCACCACCGTCTGCGCGTCCACGACGCGGCCCGCCTGGAGGTGGGGGATGAGAAAGTCCTCCAGCTCGCCCTGGACATCGCGGTGGTTGCGTACGAGAACGCCCTCCAGGCGCAGACTCTTCTCGACGATGTCGAAGAGATTGCGGGGCGCGGCGGGCGGCTGGGCACTGTGGTACTGCGCGATCGCGCCGATCCATGCGATCCGCCCGAACTCGCGCAGTCCCTGGATGGCGCCTTCGAGGTGATCGCCGCCGACGTTGTCGAGATAGACGTCGACTCCGTCCGGCGCGGCCTCGGCCAGCAGCTCACCCACCGGGCCGTCGTGGTAGTCGAAGGCCGCGTCGAAGCCCAGTTCCCCGGTCAGACGGCGGACCTTGGCCGGCGAGCCGGCGCTGCCGACCACGCGGCCCGCGCCCAGCAGCCGGGCGAACTGACCCGCCGCGCTGCCCACTCCGCCGGCCGCCGCGGAGACGAAGACGCTCTCGCCGGGTTGCAGACGCACCGTACGCGTCAGGGCGACATAGGCGGTCAGCCCCGTACCGCCGAGGACGCCCAGGTAGGAGCGGGCCTGAACGCCGCGGTGGCGGGGCAGGACGCGTACCTCGTCCGGTGTCACCAGGGCGTGGGTGCGCCAGCCCTTGCGGTGGAAGACGAGCGTGCCTTCGGCCAGGTCCGGCGTGCGGGACGCGGTGACGCGCCCGATGGACCGGCCTTCCAGCGGCGCGTGCAGGTCCCAGCCGCCGTCCATCAGCTCCCGCATGTACGGGTCGACGGAGAGGTGGATGTTCTCCACCAGGGCCTGGCCGGGTGCCGGGTCGGGCAGATGCTCCTCGACGAAGGTGAAGTCCGCGGCGGTCGGGAAGCCGTCGGGTCGGGCGGTCTGGTGGACGAAGCGGGCGGCCGTGCCGGACATCGGTACTCCTGGGAGTGAAGGTGTGGCGCGGCGGTACGCAGATGATCACCTGCCGCGATGTGATCACCGTAGGAGGCGCCCGGCGGCCCGGGCAGGGGCCGCCGTCGATGGAAACCCGCCTTCCATGAAAACTGCTCATGGAATACTTCCGTCGCATGAACGACCTCGCGCCGCACGAACTGCGCATCCTGATCGCCGTCGAGCGGGAGCGGGGGTTCACCGCGGCGGCCACCAGCCTGGGCATGACCCAGTCCGCCGTCTCGCATGCCGTACGGACCTGTGAACGCAAACTCGGCGCCGTACTCTTCGACCGTGGCCGGCACGGCGCCCGGCCGACGGCGGCCGGCGAACGGGCAGTCGCCTACGCCCGGCGGATCGTACGGCTGACGGAGGCGATGGGCGCGGAGGTGCGCGGCGCGCGGGACGGAGCTGTCACGGGCCCCCTGCGCATCGCGGCGTTCCGCAGCGCGGCCGCCCACCTGCTGCCCGCCGTCCTGGAGCGGCTGGCCGCCCGCCACCCCGGTCTCACGCCCGAGGTGCGGATCGTACGGGAGATCGGCCGGGGCACGGCGGGCGAAGTCGCCGACGGACGGGCCGACCTGGGCATCGCCACCCTGGACGCGGCGGGCCCGCCGCCGGGCCTGGCCGGCGCCCGCCTCTTCGAGGAGCCGTACGCGCTGGCGCACCCGCAGGACCGCCCGCACGCCGACCCCCGCACGCTCCCGCTCATCGACTGGGACGAGAACTGCGGTTCCTACACCCGCGAGTGGTGGGCCGGCCAGGACTGGATCCCGCCGGCCACCATCCGGGTCGAGGACGACACCGTGGTGCTGTCGATGATCGCCCGCGGCATGGGTATGTCGATCATGCCCATGCTGACCCTGGCCGGCGCACCCGCCGGCGTCGCCGTCACCCCCCTCGCACCGCGGCCGCCCCGGCGTGGCGTCGGCTATGTGACCGCACCCGAGTCGGCGGAGTCGGCGGCGGTACGGGCCCTCATCCGGGAACTCCGGTCGGCCGGTTCCGGCGCGAGCCGGGACTCCCCGTCGGCGGCGCACTGAAGGGCACCCGCACTGGCGAACTCCCGTGCTGAGGTCCCCTAATGGGCTCCCGCGCGTTTCAGGAGGGGAGGCCGTCCGCGGCGGGGATGACGAGACCGAACAGATCGCCGACGGTGGTCAGCGCGGCGGTCCGAAGGGCGGCGGCGGGCAGCACGGTCCCGTCCGGCGCGGTGAGGGAGCGCGTCGCGGTGGTGTCGGCGACGACGGTGGGGCGGTAGCCGAGGTTGAAGGCGCCCTGCGCGGTGAAGGTGACACACATGTGCGTCATAAAACCGGCCAGCACGAGGTCCTTGCCGCTGCCCGGACCGAAGCCCAGGCCACTCAGGGTCTTCTCCAGCTCGGTGGCGTGAAAGGAGTTGGGGAACCGCTTGACCACGACCGGTTCTCCGTCGACCGGCGTGACCTGGTCGCAGATGGCGCCGATGTGCGCGCGGATGTCGTACGGAGTGTTCTCACCGCCGTCGTTGACGATGTGGACGACCGGGGTACCGGCGGCGCGGGCCCGCTCCAGCAGCCGGGCGGCCGCGGTGAGGGCCTCGTCGGCGCCCTCCAGGGCCATGACGCCGGTCCGGTAGGTGTTCTGGAAATCGATCATGAGCAGGACTGATTCGCTCAGCCGCGGAGGCTGGTTGTCCAGCCCGATCACGTCGCGCAGGGTCGTGGACGGGGTACTGGTGCTCATTGTGTTCATCGGGAACCTCTCATCAGGGAATTCAGTTACATATGGGACAGTCAGGGCGGCATCGCGGGGTCTGCCACCTCGCCATATGCCGAAGGGAAGAGAAGACAGTCGGACCGAGGGCCGGGGCTCAGGTGGTCCGGGTGCGGAAGCGGCGGCGGTAGGCCGCCGGGGTGGTGGCGAGCTGCCGTCTGAACGCCCGGTGCAAGGTCTCCGCCGAGCCGAGCCCGGCGGCGGCCGCGACCTGGTCGAGCGGGCAGCCGGTGGTCTCCAGCAGGCGCCGGGCCAGCTCGACGCGGGCCGCTTCGACGTAAGCGGCGGGGCTGCTGCCCGTCTCCTGCTTGAAGACACGGGCGAAGTGCCGTTCGCTCAGACACATCCGGGCGGCCAGGGACGGCGCGGACAGATCCTCGTCGAGGTGGTCGGAAATCCACAGCCGTAGCTCGTCGATGTCACGGCGCTCGGCGGCGGGGCGGCTGAGCGGTACGGAGAACTGGCTCTGGCCGCCCTGCCGCTTGAGGTACATCACCAGCTGCCGGGCCACGGTCAGGGCGACCTGCTCGCCCAGATCCTCGGCCACCAGGGCCAGCGCGAGATCCAGACAGGCACTGATCCCGGCCCCGGTCCACAGCCGGCCGCAGTCGGAACGGACGAAGATCGGGTCCGGATCGACCGTGACGTCCGGGTGTTCGGCCGCGAGCTGGGCGGAGGTCGACCAGTGGGTGGTCGCCGTCTTCCCGCCCAGCAGCCCTGCCGCGGCCAGCACATGCGCGCCCACACACACCGACGCGACCCGGCGCGCGTACGGAGCTGTCTCCTTCACCCACGCCACGACGGCGGGGTCGGTACGGGCGACGGGACCGTCCTCGGTCATGTCGACCGCGCCCGGCACCACCAGGGTGTCCACCTGCTCACCGACGTCCTCGAACGCCACGTCGGCCAGCAGGTGCACGCCCGCCGACGTACGGACCGCGCCCGCGGCCGGTCCGGCGAGCCGGACCTGATAGCCGGCGCGGCCCGCGGTCTCCCGGTTGGCCAGCACGAAGACCTCGGCCGGGCCGGTGACGTCGAGGAGATCGACATCGGGGAAGACCGCGATGACGACATGGTGCGAAGTGGGCATGAACCGATCCTCGCCGCAGCCATCGGCGACCGCAATGACGATTAACTGTCACATCCGGACATGCCCGCCCGGACATGTCGGTGGGCTTCACGGGTGCCGCCATACGAGCGTGTAGCGCCAGAACAGCCGTCGGCGCAGCCGGGCGCCGGGCAGGATGCGGGCGGCCTCGCGGACGATGACGGGGAAGCCGGTGTCCGCCGGGCGGGTACGGGCGGTCATCGAAACCGGCCGGGGCGATGTACGGCCCCTGCTCTTGCACCAGCCGATGGCCGCGTTCAGCGGGACGGACACGGCGGCGAGCAGGTGGTCCGCAGGGGTCTCCGGGCGGGCGAGGCCGACGACCATCAGGGTTCCGCCGGGGGCCAGGTGGCGGCGGAAGACGGTGAGGGCGTCGGCGAGCGGCAGGTGGTGGAGGACGGCGACGCAGGTGATGACGTCGTAGGAGCCGGCCGGGATGCCGGTGAGGGCGTCAGCGACCGTGAAACTCACGGGAGCCGCCGCAGGAGTCAGCTCCCGCGCCCGGGCAGTGATCGCCGGATCGGGGTCGATACCCTGCACCTTGGCGGCGCGCGTGGCCAGGTGCCTGGCCAGATCGCCGCTGCCGGAACCGATGTCCAGGGCGCTGTCGAAACGTTCGGGCAGCTGCCGCAGAATCCATGGGTGGAAGTGGGCGTTGTGGTCCCACGGGTGTGCGGCGTTGAACCGGTCGAGCGCCCGGAGGGCGCGGGGCAGCAGTGGCGTCATACCGGCAGTTCATCAAGTGCCCGGCTCCGGTGCTGCCGAGTTGCTTCGACCGACGCTTCTCCACCGCCTCCCGGCCCGTACGCAGACAGGGCGGTCCGCAGGTCAGGCGCGCCGGAAGGTGCCGGGCGTGATGCCGTACACACGCTGGAACCAGCGGCTGAAGTGCGCCTGGTCGGCGAAGCCGGTGGCCGCGGCCGCGTCGGCCGCGGTGGCACCGGATATCAGCAGCGAACGCGCGTGGCGCAGGCGCAACTGCCGTTGGTAGTCGCTCGGCGCGAGACCGAACTCGGTACGGAAGGCACGGTAGAGCGCGAACCGGCTGCACCCGGCCGCCGCCGCCAGCTGCTCGGCGGTCGTCGGCTCCAGGTAGCTGTCGTCCAGCAGCTCCCGGGCGCGGCGGGCCGCCTGGCGGCGTGCGCGGTCGGTCGGTGTCCGGGCCCGTACGGGGGACGCCGTCGTGGACGCGCCGCGGCGCGTCATGGCGGTGACGGCAGCGGTCAGCCGTTCGTCCCGGATGAGCGGATTCGGCGAGCCGACCAGCGCGACGTGCAGCCCGGAGAGGGCGCGGGCGAGCGCGGGGTCGCTCAGTACGGGGTCCGGGAAGAGGGGCAGCGCGTCGGAGCGGCCCTCGGTGGCGTCGCTGATCACGCCGCTGATCACGGACGGGCCGATGTGCATGATGCGGTACCGGTATCCCAGGTCGGACGCGGCATGCCCGTCGTGCACCTCGTCCGGGTTGAGGGCCATCACCATCCCGGCCCCGCTGGTGTGCGTACCGCCCCGGCAGTGGAAGCGCTGCGCGCCCGCGTCGGTGATGCCGAAGGAGTAGGTCTCGTGGCTGTGCGGCGGATAGACATGCTCGAAGAAGTGCGCGTGCATGACCTCTACGGGGCGGTCACCGTCGCGCCAGTACCGCACCCAGCCGTCGGCGGTGCTCATGCCGGCCATTATGAAGTCGCGCCGGCGTTCAAGACCGGCGGGGGCCGTCGCGGGCGTCGGGGGCGCGGGGACGTTAGCCAGGCGTTAGTGGGGCGGCAGTCTGGCGCCAGGGGGCCTGGCCAGGATGGGTGACGTACCGAGGCGACACCGCACCGACCGACTCCGGGGGGAAACCCGAAATGAGCACCAACGCCACCGTCCGCACCGCTCGCACCGCCCGTCGTCGCACTCTCCGCGTCGCAGCCGCGGCCCTGACCGCCGCCGCTGGTCTGACCCTGACGGCCTGCTCCGGTTCGGACGCCGCCTCCGACGCGAAGGCCGCCGCCCACCTGGACAAGGACGCGGCCGCCGCGGACACCTCCGGCGGTGCGAACCCCTCGTTCGGTGTGCCGGACTCCGACGCCAAGGGCGACGCCGAGGCCGGGGCCGACGCCAAGACAGGGGCGAAGGGCGATGCCAAGGCCGATGCCAAGTCGGAGACCGCGGGCAAGCAGTCCGGCGGCTCGCGGGCCGGCAGCGGTGGTGGCAGCAAGGCGGCTTCGGGTGTCCAGCGCTGCCACACCGCCGACCTCAAGGCGGTCTTCGCCACCGGGGAGGACGCGGTCCCGGACCCGAACGCGAGCGGCGGTACGACCACCAGCGTCGTGCTGACCAACAAGAGCAGCCGCTCCTGCAAGATCGGCGGGTT
>NZ_JBVIQN010000019.1:0-176172 GCF_055577005.1 Streptomyces sp. NPDC033221
AACCCGCCGATCTTGCAGGAGCGGCTGCTCTTGTTGGTCAGCACGACGCTGGTGGTCGTACCGCCGCTCGCGTTCGGGTCCGGGACCGCGTCCTCGCCGGTGGCGAAGACCGCCTTGAGGTCGGCGGTGTGGCAGCGCTGGACACCCGAAGCCGCCTTGCTGCCACCACCACTGCCGGCCCGCGAGCCGCCGGACTGCTTGCCCGCAGTCCCCGACTTGGCCTCGGCCTTCGCCCCGGAGCCCGCCTCGGGCTCGGAGCCCTGCGCACCGGCGGAGGAGCCCGCGCCGCCCGGGTCGGCGGCGGCCACACCCGCGTCCGGCCGGTCCGCGGCCTTCGTACCGGCGGCGTCCGAGCCGGAGCAGGCCGTCAGGGTCAGACCGGCAACGGCGGTCAGGGCCGCGGCGGCGATGCGCAGGGTGCGGCGACGGGCGGTGCGGGTGATGGTGTGGGCGCTCATTTCGGGTCCCCCAGGGCGGTCGGTGACGTGGTCTCCTCGGTACGTCACTCACTCTGTCCGGGGCGCTTAGCGTGAGGCTGCCATGCCGCTAACACCCGGCTAACGCGGCCCACTTCGCGAGCCCCGTTGAGCCACCGGCCCCGGCATCTACACCGACCTGACCGCCCGCCGCGGATGGACCGAGCGGACCACCGCGAAGTGATCGAGGGCGATTCCGTCCGTCTGGATCCGTCCGTCTGGTCCGACCGTCTGGCCGACTGCGACGAGCCGGTGATCGGTGATCTTCCTCGTCGGCTCTTCGCTTCGTTCGAGGCCTGCCTCATTGCACGTCGCGGCCGATGCCGGTCCTACGGCTCCGGTCCGCCGTCGGCCGTCGGCGGCCGGCCGGCCGTTGCCCGTAGACCGAGCAAGGTAAGTTGAACTTGCAATTATCTGCCATTGCCTTGTCGGGGCAGGTCACGGAAGGCGACGCATGTGAGCGGAATGGACGTGGGGGCCGGAAGCGGCGGGCGGGTTTCGGAGGTCGAGGTGCATCCGCCGCGTGACGTCCCGCTGGGCGGGCCGCGGGCCATGACCGTGCGCCGTACGCTGCCGCAGCGCTCCCGTACGCTGATCGGTGCCTGGTGCTTCGCCGATCACTACGGTCCCGACGATGTCGCCCGGACGGGTGGCATGGACGTCGCGCCGCACCCGCATACCGGGCTGCAGACGGTGAGTTGGCTGTTCAGTGGGGAGATCGAGCACCGCGACAGTCTGGGCACCCACGCTTACGTACGGCCGGGCGAGCTGAACCTCATGACGGGTGGGTACGGGATCAGCCACTCGGAGGTTTCGACGGAGCGCACCACCATCCTGCACGGCGTGCAGTTGTGGATCGCGCTTCCCGAAGAGCACCGGCACACGGAGCCGAACTTCCAGCATCACGTGCCCGGTTCCGTACGGGTCGGCGAGGCCGCCACGGTGAGCGTCTTTCTGGGCACGCTTGCCGGGGTGGTCTCGCCGGTATGTACGTTCACGCCGCTGCTCGGTGCGGAGATCGTCCTCGACCCGGGCGCGGCGGTCGCCCTCCCCGTCGACCCCGCCTTCGAGCACGGCCTGCTCGTCGACCACGGCAGTGTCCGGCTGGCCGGCACCCCGCTGCGCCCGGCCGAACTGGGTTACGTCGCACCCGGCCGCGACCATCTGACGCTGACGAACGAGTCGGACGCCCCCGCGCGGGCCGTCCTGCTCGGCGGTGCCCTCTTCGAGGAGGAGATCGTCATGTGGTGGAACCTCGTGGGCCGCTCCCAGCGGGACATCGAGGTGGCCCGGCAGGAATGGATGACGGGTTCGCGGTTCGGTGCGGTGCACGGATATGACGGGAGGCGACTGCCCGCGCCCGAGCTTCCCACGGTGGGCTTGAAGCCGCGCGGGCGGGTGCGCTGACCGGAGCGCGGTTTTCTTGATTCAGCCCTCGCCGGGCCGCGCTCCGGTTTTTTGGATTCTGCGGACGGCTTCGCTTACTGGGTGGTGGGCTCGACGGGCGCCCAGCCGGTCGGCGACATCGTGACGTTCGCGATGGTGCGGTGGACCCGGCGCTTCCACAGGGTCGCTTGGTCTCCGTAATCCGGGAGGGCTTCCCGCGCTTCTTCCTCGGTGTCGAAGACATACTCCCTGCCCGAAGGCGTCACGACTTTCCATTCGTCCATGGGAATCGCCGCGAGCCCTGGCCCTGCCCCTGTGAACACGGTCACTGTCTCCTTCTGTTCTTGGCTTGTATGTCGACGCGGTGCACTTGACGGCTGCCCGATTCGCCGCTCGGTATGGCTGCCAGGAGCTACTTGGTCAAGTTCCGCCAGTGCGCCGACGGCGATACCCGGCGTTCGGGGTTATTTGCGGAGTTGGATTGCGCGGGCCGTGGCGCCGACTGCGGCGCCTGCGAGGACTCCGGTCAGCAGCCGGCCGGGCTCGTTCAGGTCGGGGAATGCTGTGTGCGTGAGTACGTAGACGAGCAGGACGGCGGCGAGCGCGGCGACGAGCGGCTTCCACATGGGACGTGTGCGATCAGCAATCGGAGAGGGACAGTACGGCGCCGGAGACGAGGCCGCCGAAGGCGCCGGCGGTCGCGCCGGGGGCGCAGCCCGTTTCGGCGCCGGCTATGCAGCCGCCGATGCCGCCGGACACGACGTAATCCCGGATTTTGTCCGAGGCGCACTTGGAGTAGCTCTTGGCCGCCAGTTTCTCCGCGGCCTTGACCGAGAGGCCGAGCTGCCGGAACGTCTTGGTGGAGTGCACCTTCACCGTGTTGCCACTGGCACGGTAACTGACGTGGGCCTGCTGCCCGTTCTTCAGGCTGACCGTGTTACCCAGCTTGCCCGCCACCTTGTTTCCCGGGCCGATCAGTTCCAGGTTTTTGTGTGCGACGGTGAAGTGGTACCCCTTGGGCACGCTGAGCGTGGCGACGAGGGTTTTGTTGTCGGGCGACTTCAGGGTCTTCAGCTTGATGCCCTTCGGCTTTGCCGCCCGGGCTGGGTCTTCGTTCGCGTGCGGTGCCGAGTAGAGGGTTTTGCCCTGTGCGGGCTGGGTCTGGTCCGTTGTTGCGTCGGCCGTGTGTGGGGCGGTCGGCGTGGCGTGTGCCGAGGCCGGGCCCGCCACCGCGGCGAGTGCGAGTGCGGTGAATGCGGTCGCGGCGGTCTTCTGGAACCTCATGCTTCCCCGTTCCCCGTGTGGTGGATCGATTCCTCATAGAGGCTAAGGATCTTGGTTGTAAATACACGATCCATGAGGGGCAATTTCCCGGTAAACGGGAGGGGGCGGGCCGCGGAAGGCAGCAGCCCCCGCCGCTGGATGGTGCTTGCGGCGGGGGCTGTGCGGCTCGGATGGCGACGCGGGACGCGTCAGCTGTTGCGGCGGCGGAACGCCTTGCGTACGAAGTGCACGATCAGCCAGATCACCACGATGATGACGACCAGGAAGATGATCAGCAGCACGATGAGGAAGATACCGAGCTTCTTGAAGAAGCCCTTTTTCTTCTTCTTTTCCTTCTTCTCCGACTTGTCCTTGGAGCCGAAGGCGGCCTTCGCGTGGTGGTGGAAGGAGGCCGGTGCGGCCTCCGCCTGCGCGGCCGACGCGCCGCCGGCCTGCTGCTGGGCACTGTGGGCGACCGCCGGGGCGGCCGGTGCCGCCGCTGCCGCGCTGCCCGCTGCTCCCATCAGGCCGAGCAGCAGGGCCACGACAACTGCGGTGATCCGCCCGCTCGTTGCCCGTGCGGTCCGTGCGGCGCGTACGGCCGGTACGGCATGTTCGGAAGGCTTGCGCTCGGTGCTCATCCGGTCCCGTTTCCCCTCGTGGTTGGTGCTGGGCGCGGCGCGCTGATCGCGACGCGCGTCAACCATTATGGAACCGTCGTCCGGCGGGCCCGTCAGTGCGCTGCCGGGCCGCGGTCGGTCGCCGTCGGGCCATGGCCGGCTGCCGTGGCGCCCTCGGCTCGGGTGACCTCTCCCGCACGTACGGCTTGCGCGGCCGTACGGGCCTTGTCGCCGCCGTCGGTGGTGGCGTCGCCCTCGCCGTCCTCCTTCATCGCCTTGGTCTCGCTCTTGAGGATGCGCAGCGACTTGCCGAGGGCCCGCGCCGTGTCCGGCAGCTTCTTCGAGCCGAACAGCAGGATCACCACGATCGCCACGATCAGCAGGTGCCAGGGCTCCAGTCCGTTCCGCAGCATCGTCGTCCCGCCTTCCCGTACCGACTGCCGACTGCCGACTGCCGACTCGGCAGCTTGTCCGCTTTATAACTTGCTACATTGCGCAACTGTACAACCAAAGGGCCGGAACGTCCGTCTTCCTCGGCACAAAGCCACGCGGGTGAGGTGCACACATGACAGCAAGCAGCCACAAGGCGGTGGCCGGAAGTGCCGGACGGCGTACGAAGGGGGGCCGGGGCGACGCGGAAGGCCGGGCCGTACGCGGCAGGCGGCGGCCCCTGCGTACGGCCGGCATCGTCGCCGTATCGCTGCTCGTACTGATCACCGCGGGGGCCGGCTGGTTCTACTTCAAGCTCAACGGCAACATCACCACCTTCGGCGCCGAAGGCGTCAGCCCGCAGCGCCCCGCCGAGGGCGCCGGCGGCCAGAACGTCCTGGTCATCGGCTCCGACTCGCGGTCCGGTGACAACAGCTCGCTGGGCGGCGGCGAGGGTGACGTGGGCCGCTCGGACACCGCGTTCCTGCTGCACATATACGGCGACAGCAAGCACGCGGTCGCGGTCTCCATCCCCCGGGACACCCTGGTGGAGATACCCCCGTGCCGGCTGCCGAGCGGCAAGTGGACCGCGCCGCAGCACAACGCCATGTTCAACGCGGCGTTCTCGGTCGGCGAGAGCCCCCAGGGCAACCCGGCCTGCACCCAGAACACGGTGGAGAAGCTGGTCGGCGTCCGCGTCGACCACACCGTCGTCGTCGACTTCGCGGGCTTCTCGAAGATGACGTCCGCGGTGGGCGGCGTACCGGTCTGCCTGCCGAAGGACATCTACCAGGGCGACCTGAACCCGAACCGCCACTCCCGCGGGGAGCGGATCTTCGCCAAGGGCCCGCAGACCGTTTCGGGTCAGCAGGCGCTCGATTACGTACGCATCCGGCACGGCATCGGTGACAACTCGGACATCGGCCGTATACAGCGCCAGCAGGCCTTCGTCGGCTCGCTGATCAAGAAGGTCAAGAGCCGGGGGTTCAATCCGAGCACCCTGCTGCCGCTGGCCAACGCCGCCACCCAGTCCATGACCGTCGACCCGGGCCTGGACTCGGCGGACAAGCTGCTCTCCTTCGCGATGTCGCTGAAGGACATCGACCTGCACAACACCAAGTTCGTGACGCTGCCGTGGCGCTACCAGGGCAACCGGGTCGCGATCGTGCACCCGGCGGCGGACACGCTCTGGGCGGACATCAAGGCGGACCGCACCCTGGACGGGAAGGACGCGGGCGGGCCTGGGTCGGCCGGTGGACAGGCTTCTTCCGGGCCGTCGTCCTCGCCGTCACCTTCTGCGGGTACGGATACGGGTACGGGTACGAGCTCGGGGGCGGGGATCAGTGTCGTCGTTTACAACGGCACCACCTCGACCGGCCTCGCCGCCCGCGCCGCCGATCAGCTCAAGTCCGCGGGCTTCACCGTCACCGGTACGGCGACGGCGCGGACGCAGGACCACGCGACCACCGTCGTGGAGTACGGCGCCGGCAAGGAGGCCGAGGCCAAGACCCTCGCCGCGCGCTTCCGCGGCGCTCGGCTGGTGCCGACGGCCACCTCGGGCGTCCATGTCGTCCTGGGCGCCTCGTACGCGTCCGATCCGAAGCTGGAGCCCGCTGCCGCTGCCGGTTCCGCAGCGGGGCCGGACCCTTCGCCCGGGCCTTCGTCCGGGTCCTCGGGCGCGTCGGGGTCCTCGGCGATCGCCGACAAGGCTCGTTCGGCTGACGACAGTATCTGTTCGGATCTGTCCTACGGCTGAGTCGACGGGCTGCCGGGACGCGCGTCCTCCACGGCCGCGTTCCGGTCGTACCGGTCCTTTGCCCACGCCAGCCCGGCCCCGTACAGCACCAGCACCGCCGCCAGCAGCCCGTAGTACAGGGGAGGCAGGGACGCCATGCCCAGCAGCGGGCCCAGCGGCGACGGCGGCAGCAGCAGCCCGACGACGGCGAGCGCGCACACCGCGACGCGGATCGGGCCGGGTGCCCGGCCTTCCGCCGAGCGGCGCCCGGTACGCAGCAGATACATCACCAGCGCCTGTGTCAGCAGGTTCTCCGTGAACCATCCGGCGTGGAACGCGTCCTGGCCGCCAGGGTGCCCGGAGCCGTGCACCGCGAGTACCAGTACGCCGAACGTGGCCAGGTCGGCGGCCGCGTTGAGCAGACCGAAACCGGTGATGTAGCGGAGCAGGTCGGCGGGGCGCAGGACCGCGGGCCGGCGCAGCGCGGCGGGGCCCGGCCGGTCGAACGCGAACGCGAGCTGGACCGCGTCGAAGCACAGGTTCTGTACCAGGACCTGCGCCGGGAGCATCGGCAGGAAGGGCAGCAGCAGCCCGGCGCCGAGCATCGCGATGACGTTGCCGAGATTGGAGGAGAGGGTGATGCGCAGATAGGTGGCGATGTTGGCGCTGCTGCTGCGGCCCGCGACGATCGCGCCGTCGATGGCGCTCAGGTCCTTCGAGGCGAGGACGACGTCGGCCGCCTCGCGGGTCACGTCGACGGCGTCGCGCGGGGCGATACCGACATGGCAGGCGTGCAGGGCGGGGAGGTCGTTGACGCCGTCGCCGAGGAAGCCGACGGTACGGGGCGCGATGGGAGGGGCCGCAGGAGGGGATATGGGATCGCCGGGGGTGCCGGCGGGTTTCGATCCCGCCCGTAGCGCCGCCACGATCCGGGCCTTGTGCTCCGGTGTGCAGCGCGCGAACGCGGTGGTGCGGGCGGCGAGCCGGGCGAGTTCCGGGTCCGTGAGGCCGTCGATCCGGTCGGCGGTGACCACCGCGCCGGGGCCGGTGTCGAGTCCGAGTTCGCGGCAGACGTGGGTGACGGTGCCCGGGTGGTCGCCGGTCAGGACCTTGACGGCGACGCCGCGCCGCGCGAGGCCCGCGCAGGCCTCGGCAGCGGTCGGGGCGAGCGCGTCGCGCAGGCCGACGAACCCGATGAGGGTCAGGCCGCGCTCGTCCGCCGGCGTGTACCGGCGGCCGGGCCTGGCGGTCCGCTCGGCGACCGCGACAGCCAGCAGCCGCAGCCCGTCCGCCGTACGGTCCGCGACGAGGCGGGCCAGGCGCGCGCGGGCCGCGGCGTCCAGGTCGGTGTCCCTCTCCCCCGTAGCGCTGCCTGCCTCACCCGTACGGACGCGGGCGCAGCGTTCCAGTACGGCCTCGGGCGCGCCCTTGACCACGAGCGTGTGTGTGCCGAGCCGGGGGCCGGCCAGGGCGGCAGCGTCCGTACGGACCACCGCGCACGACGTGCGGAGCACCGGATCGAAAGGCAGAGCGGCGATGCCCTCGTACGCGAGCAGCTCGTCGAAGTCGTCCTCGGCGGCCTCCAGGACCGCCTCGTCCAGGGCGTCCGGTGTCGGCAGCTCGGCGAGCTGGAGTGTCCACAGGCTGTTGACGGCGGCCCAGTGCAGCGGCTCGGGCGCGGGCCGCCCGTCGGGACCCAGGGAGCAGTCCAGGACCGGCCGGTCCTGGGTGAGGGTGCCGGTCTTGTCCGTACACAGCACGTCGATCGCGCCGAGGTCGTGCAGCGCGGGCAGCCGCTTGACGATCACCTCGCCGCCGCGCGCGAGCAGCGCGGCGCCCCGGGCGAGTGCGGTGGTGACGATCACGGGCAGCATCTCGGGGGTCAGCCCGACCGCCACCGCTACGGCGAACGGCAACGTCTCCAGGCCCCGGCCGCGCAGCGCGGCGTTGGCCATCAGCACCAGCGGCGGGGTGAGCAGCATGAAGCGGATGAGGGTCCAGGAGATGCCGTTCACGGAGCGGTCGAAGGCGCTGGGGCGGCGGGTGCGGCGGGTGTCGCGGGCGCCGAAGCCGGTGCCGGGGCCGGTACCGGGGCCCGGGGCCGTGCCCGCACCCGTCCCCCTGTCCGCGCCCGCGCCCGTACCCGCTTCTGGCCGCCGCTTGTACGTACCGGTGAAGAGCGTGTCCGCGCCCGTCGCCAGCACCACCGCGGTCGCGCTGCCGGAGGCGACGCTGCTGCCCTGGAAACACAGCTCGGGGCGTTCGAAGAGCCCCGGGCCGGAGGCCGTGGTGCCGTCCGCTCCGGCCTCCGAGGCCGCCGAGAACTCGGAGGACACTGATGTCAATGAGATCGCCGAGGCCTCCACCGGGAATTTCGCCACCGGCGCCGACTCGCCCGTCAGCGGTGCCTGGCGCACCGTCAGCCCGCTCGCGCGCAGCAACCGCAGGTCGGCGGGGACCAGGTCACCCGGCCCGAGCCGGATCACATCGCCCGGTACCAGCTGGTCGACCGGTATCTCCCGGACGGCCGAATCGTTCGGAAGGGCCGCGCTCTTGGAAGCGGCGCCCAGCGCCCTCCTCGCACGTACGCCGGAACCGCCGGCCCCGCAAGCACCAGCCGCGCCGGCACCGACGGCACCACCAGCCGCTCTGCGCTGCACCGTCGCCGTCGTGGCGATCAGCTCGCGCAGGGCCGCCGTGGACCGCTCGGCCCGGTACTCGCCGCTGGACCGCAGCACCGCGCTGACCACCACCAGCACCGCGATCACGCACGCCGTCCCCCACGAGGCGACGGCGGCCGAGACCAGGGCCAGACACAGCAGTACGGTCGTGAACGGGTCGCGCAGGCTGCGGACGAAGCGCCAGGACCGGCCGGCCGGCCGGCGTTCGGGCACCGTGTTGTCGCCGTACCGCAGCAGCCGCTCCTCGGCCTGCGCCTCGGTCAGGCCGCGCGGCCCGCTCTCCAGGAGCCGCAGGGTTTCGAGCGCCGTGAGCCCGGGGGTGTCCCGCAGCCCGGCGCCGCTGTACGCCCGTACGCCCGGTGGTGCGAGGTGGGTGCCGGGCTCCGCCTGCCCCTCCGTACGAACGTCCGTACGCGCGGCCGCGGAGCCCACGGCCCTCTCAGGCGCCCAGGCCACGGACGCGTCCCGGAACCGCCGGGCCGTCGGACCGGCCCGTCCGGTCGGTCAGCTGCCCCACCAGCCACCGCACCATCGACACCACGTCGGGGTCGTCCACCAGGTACACCACGCGGCGCCCCTCGCGCCGTGACCGCACCAGCCCCGCCAGTTTCAGTTTCGCCAGGTGCTGGCTCACCGCGGGCAGCGCACCGCCCACCCGCTCCGCCAGGCCGCTGACATCGCACTCGCCGCCCGCCAGCACCCAGACGATGTGCAGGCGCGCGGGCGATGCCAGCAGTCCGAACGTCGCCGCGGCCTCCGTCAGCACCTCGGCCGGCGGATCCGCCACGTCTTCGACGCCACTCGTCACAGCCGCTCTCCATCCGCCCAGGGCCCCCAGGGACGGGCCCGTGCCCCCGAAAGGTCCCAGTCTAGGTGCCGGGCACCGGGCACTCCCGTACGAACGAAGATCTGCCTCCGGCCCCGCCGCGGCCTGGCCCCGGCCGCGCCACCCTTGCCCGCCCCGCCCCGGCAGTCGGGGGAAACGGCATCGGGGGGACAGCCGTTTCCCCCGAAGGTGGACCGGGCCCCAAAGTCCGCGCCGCCGTCAGGGGGGAAGCTTGCGGCGTGGACCCCGCAGTGGGGCTCGGATCCCGTACCCCGCGCATTCCTGCCAGATCCGCCGGGCACACCACCATCCTGCTCCGCGCGCCCCGGACGGAACGCAGGCAAAAGACCTGCCTCCAGGGGCCTTTGGTCCCTAAATACCCGGTGAGCACCGGCTTTCCGGCGCCGGTCGGCCGGGCGCGCACGACACTCCCCGCCGGCACCCGCCCTCTCGTCACCGGCACCGCTGCCGCCTCCGCCCCTGAACACCTGATGCGGAAGTGGTTACACTCAGCCCGGTCTGCACTGGGGAAGGGCGGGCGGGAGCTGCCGTAGGGGAGACGGGGACAGTCAGATGGCGCAAGCGAAGAAGATCGCGCTGTACGTGGTCGTCGTCTTCGTCCTGTACACGATCATCACGTCCCCGGCACGCGCCGCCGACCTCGTGCAGATAGGGTTCGAGGGCATTTCGTCGGCCGCCCACGGTGTCGGCGAGTTCATGACCCAGCTGGTCTCGTAGGACGCGCCGGCCGTACACGGACGTGCGGCGCGGGACGTACGGCGCGCGACGGCCACGGGCCGACCGTACGGAGGACCGCCCAGTGATACGCCACCTGGTTCTTTTCAAGCTCGCCGAGGGCGTCGACCGCGACGAGCCGCGGGTCGTGGCCGGGGTCAAGGCGTTCCAGGAGCTGGCCGACCAGATCCCCGAGCTGGAGTTCTGGGAGTGCGCCTGGAACATCACGGACCGGCCGATCGCGTACGACTTCGCCGTCAACTCCGCCGTGGCCGACGCCGACGCCCTCAAGCGCTATATCGAACACCCGGCCCATCAGGCCGCTGCCGGGCAGTGGCGCGAGTTCGCCACCTGGGTGATCGCGGACTACGAGTTCTAGGGCCACGGCTCCGAACCCTCGTACGCATCCGTACGTACTCGGACGCACCCGTACGCCCCTCGCCCCGTCCAACGGGCGAGGGGCTCCTGCATGTCGGGCCACTGTCGCCCCACCCCCGGCCCGCCGCCGTCACCACCGCCATGAACCCGTACGGCGGAGCGTCCCGCACGCTTTCCCGTTGATCAACTCTGCGATCAACACGGCGTTATGCGGTGCTTGCACACAGTGCACATGTCTTGTGATGCTATGACCGCTTTTGCCGGATGAATGGACTGAGAAGGGTGGCGTGCCCGTGACGGCCCGAACTGCGCCCAAGGCGCCATCCCGCGAGAGCAGGAGCGCGGACACACGGGCGCTCACACAGGTGCTGTTCGCCGAGCTCACGAGCCTGGAGCCGGGTACGCCCGAGCACACCCGGGTGCGCGCCGCCCTGATCGAGGCCAACCTGCCCCTGGTGCGGTACGCGGCGGCACGTTTCCGCAGCCGTAACGAGCCCATGGAGGACGTCGTCCAGGTCGGCACGATCGGCCTGATCAACGCCATCGACCGCTTCGACCCCGGCCGCGGCGTCCAGTTCCCCACCTTCGCGATGCCGACCGTGGTCGGCGAGATCAAGCGCTACTTCCGGGACAACGTGCGCACCGTCCACGTACCGCGCCGCCTCCACGAGCTGTGGGTGCAGGTCAACGGCGCCACGGAGGACCTGACCGTGCTGCACGGCCGGTCCCCGACGACCGCGGAGATCGCCGAACGGCTCAAGATCGGCGAGGACGAGGTGCTGGCCTGCCTGGAGGCGGGCCGCTCGTACCACGCGACGTCCCTGGAGGCCGCGCAGGAGGGCGACGGCCTGCCGGGGCTGCTGGACCGCCTCGGGTACGAGGATCCGGAGCTGGCCGGGGTCGAGCACCGGGACCTCGTGCGCCATCTGCTCGTCCAGCTCCCGGAGCGCGAGCAGCGCATCCTGCTCCTGCGTTACTACAGCAACTTGACGCAATCTCAGATCAGTGCCGAGCTGGGGGTGTCGCAGATGCACGTCTCGCGGCTACTGTCGCGGAGCTTCGCACGACTGCGGTCCGCAAACAGGATCGAAGCCTAACCGGGACGGGCGACCCGTTCCTGCACAGATATGTCGACTTGGCGCTACAGCGCGTTGCCGACATGTGACATTCTGCAGGAACCGCGTTTGCCGTGGCGTCGCCTCCGGTATTCAGGTGGAGGCATAAGTTCTCGGTTCCGCCGCGGACCGAGGGCGCCGCAGCGACCCGACCGCGACCTCAAGGGGGTGGCATGTCCGTAGAACTGGGCAGCTCGAAGGTGCTTCCCGCGATTCCCGCGCCGGCACCACATGTGCACGACGACGACGCTCTCAACACCCGTACACTCTCCCGCTCCCTGTTCCTGAGGCTCGCCACGCTCGACAAGGACAGCCCGGAGCGCACGTACGTACGCGACACCCTCATCGAACTGAACCTGCCGCTGGTGCGCTACGCCGCGGCTCGTTTCCGCAGCCGCAACGAGCCGATGGAGGACATCGTCCAGGTCGGCACGATCGGCCTGATCAAGGCCATCGACCGTTTCGATTGCGAACGCGGCGTCGAATTCCCGACGTTCGCGATGCCGACGGTGGTCGGCGAGATCAAGCGTTTCTTCCGCGACACCTCATGGTCCGTACGCGTCCCGCGCCGCCTCCAGGAGCTGCGCCTGGCCCTGACCAAGGCCAGCGACGAACTCGCCCAGAAACTCGACCGCTCCCCGACCGTCACCGAACTGGCCCAGTGCCTCGGCGTATCCGAGGAGGACGTCGTCGACGGCCTGGCGGTGGGCAACGCCTACACCGCCTCCTCGCTCGACTCACCCTCCCCCGAGGACGACGGCGGCGAAGGCTCCCTCGCGGACCGCCTCGGCTACGAGGACACCGCGCTCGAAGGCGTCGAGTACCGCGAGTCCCTCAAGCCACTGCTGGCCAAACTCCCGCCGCGGGAACGACAGATCATCATGCTGCGCTTCTTCGCCAACATGACACAGTCCCAGATCGGCGAAGAGGTCGGCATCTCCCAGATGCACGTCTCCCGCCTGCTGACCCGCACGCTGGCGACGCTGCGCGAGGGGCTGATCTCGGACTGAGGCAGGGAGGGCGGGCGCATCCTCGGCCCCATCTGCGCCCCGGTTCCGTCGTGCGTTCTCCCCGGTGCCGACCCAGGCCCCGTGCCCCCGCTCGGCCCCCGTTCACGTCCCCGTACCCGCTCCCACCTCCGCCCCCGTCCCCATACAGGCCGATGCCTGCCGTGCCGGGCCTATGCAACTGACGCCCCGTCAGTGACACTGGCCCGATGCGACGGACCACCAGTGCACCGCGTATCACCGGCGCCCCGCGTACCGCTCGTGCTCCCCATGTCCCGCGCGCCCTCCTCCCGGCCACCGCACTGTGCCTGGCCACGCTGCTCTGCGCCTGCGGAGGCGGCGACGGCGGACGTGGTTACGCCGCGGTGGGCGCCGCCGGCCCGGCGGACGGCCGCTCCCCTACGAGCCCGGTACCGCCCAGGGACGGCATCGCCCTCACCCCTCTGGACGCCGACGGCTCACCCGCAGCAGGCCGCGACGCCGCCTCCCCGCACGTCTCCTCGCCGCCGACGGCCTCCGGCGCGGCCGACGCACCCGCCTCCGGCCCCGCCGCCCCTCGTGGCCACGCCGGCATCAGCGGTAACGGTGCCGACGGCCACGCCGCCCCCGTCTCCGGCACCCCGGCGGGGGTTCCCTCCGGCCGCACCCCCAGCCACCCCTCCGCAGGACCTCCCGAACACCAACCCACCCAGCTCCCCAAGCCCTCCACTCCCCCACCCAGCACCAGCAATCCGAGCACCAATACCTCGCCCCACCTCACCACCGGCCCCATAAATCGCACCGGCACCGACGTCCGCTGGTGCGAGAACGTTTCCCTGACCCTGCGCAACACCGGTGGCCGGCCCGTCACTTCGGGCACCGTCACCTTCGGCACCCACATCGTCGGCGCCCTGGGCATCGACTGGGCCACCAGGACATCCACCCACCCCCTCCCCACACCCCTCACCGGCGGCACCCGCCGAACAGCCACATGGCGCGTCTGTGTGGCCGCCTGGCGGGTGCCGCTGGGGATGCACATCGACACCCGGGACGTACGCCTTGACTGGCACTGACAGATTCGGACGCCCCCCTCCACCACCCCGGCTCGACCTGGACCACCGCCACACCCAGTCCCTGCGCCTGCTCGAAGCCCAAGGCGCGTTCGAGCGCCCCTGGATGCGGGCTGCGTTCCGCGCGGTTCCCCGGCACATGTTCGTGCCCGACACCATCTGGGTGCGGCACTCCGGCGACGACCGCCACCGCCCCCTCACCCGCGCCGACGACGAGGAGCGGTGGGCGGAGTTGATCTACCACCCCACCGAGCCCGTGATCACACAGGTGGACAACGGCTGGCCCGCGCACGCCGACGGTACGGGCGACCTGCCCACCAGTTCGATCAGCGCCGCCAACGCCGTACTGACCACCCTCGCGGCCACCGACCCGGGCCCCGGCAGCCGGGTGCTGCACATCGGTACGGGTACGGGGTACGACTCCGCGCTGCTGTGCGAGCGGATCGGCGAAGCCAACCTCACCACCGTCGAAATCGACCGGACCCTGGCCGACGCGGCCGGCGAGCGGCTGCTGCGCCACGGCTACCGGCCTCGTGTGGTCTGCGCGGACGGCGAGCGCGGCCGTATGCAGGACGCGCCGTACGACCGCATCCTCTGCACCGCGTCGTTGTCCCGCATCCCCTCCGCCTGGATCGCCCAGTCCGCGCCCGGAGCGCGCATCGTCGCCCCGTGGAAGTCCACCCTCCAGCCCTCCGGCCTGGCCATCCTGACCGTCAGCGCCGACGGCCGCAGCGCCGGCGGCCGTTTCGGCGTACCGCTGACCGGCATGGACCTGCGCGGCCAGCAACGCCCCGCCGCCCCGCTCCCCCTCGTCTACACGCCGGACCGCTGGCCGGAGAGCCGCCACGGCATGGCCACCCTCCCCCCGGACTTCCTGGACGACTTCCACGCCCGCTTCGCCCTCGGACTCCAGCTGCCCGGCGTCCACGCGACCCGCACGCCGACACCGGACGCCGCTCCCGCCTGGTGGCTGTCCGCAGACGGCGCCTGGGCCTACATCCGCGCCGGCGAGACGTACCAGTGGGGCGCCCGCGACCTGGCCACCGAGGCCGAGCAGGCTTACGAGTGGTGGCTGGAGGCGGGCAGACCGGAGGTCTTCGACTTCGGCATGACGGTGGACGGCGACGGTGCCGGCGACAGCCATGGTGACGGGCATGGTGGCGGCCACCGGACATGGTTCGGCGCCCCGGACGGCCCGAGTTGGCCGGTGGGCCTGCCCGGCCCCGCGCGCCATCCGGCCCGGGGCCTCTGATCGTCAACAGCCCACCCCGAGACCGCCTCAGGGTCGTCACTCCGCAGGCTGACGCCCGACGCGACCGAGGTCTGACTACTCCCGTCCGCCCGCGCACTACCGTCAATTCCCGTCACAGGCCAAGGCCAAATAGGCCCAGCCCAGGCCTAACACCGGAGATGCGACGCTGGCCGCCAAGGGTGACGGCCCGCTGCTGCAACGGGCAGCCTGCGGCGGCGTCCTCATCGCGCCCGACCGCGTCCTCACCGCGGCTCACTGCGTTGACGGTGTGGACGTACAACGTTTGGAAGTCCACCTCGGTTCCTCGGTCCTCTCCACGGACCCCGGCACCGTACGGAACATACGCAGCGCCACCCTCCACCCGCGCTACAAACTCCTGCCGTCCCCGCCGACCCCGGCCGCCCGGAGCTGTCCTCCGCGGCCTACGACCTGGCCGAGATCCGGCTCAGCACCCCGGTACACGGGACGAGACCGCTCCCCGTAGCCGCGCACCGCCCACAGCCCGGCACCCCCGTATCGATCTTCAGCCACGGCACCACGGCCGTGCCGGACCCGTCCCGGCCCGGCACGGAGATACGCGGCGACGTACTGCGCCGCGCCGACCTGACCGTACGGAGCCACGAGCAGTGCGCCGCCCAGACACCGGCAGTGGTGGACGAGGCATCGGTCTTCTGCGCCCGAGCCCCACACCCGGCACGTACGGGCCGCACCCCCACCACCATGTGCCCCGGGGGCGGCGCGGCCCCGAACTGACCGGCATCTTCAGCTTCGCCGGTGAGACGGCCGGCAAGGTCTGCGGTCAGCCTGCGGACGCGGCGTTCGCGGACGTACCGGCACTGCTGCCGGAGCTGCGTGCCGCCGCGCACGCCCGCCCCCGGGCCACCTGACTCAGCTCCTTACTGCTTCGCCTCCGGGGCCACCGCCGCCAGCTCCTCCACCGTCCCCGACATGATCGTCCGCACCTGCTCGGTGATGTGCTCGACCGGCCAGTCCCACCAGGCCAGTTCGAGCAGCCGGGCGACGTCCGCGTCGTCGTAGCGGCGGCGGATCAGCTTGGCGGGGTTGCCGCCGACGATGCCGTAATCGGGTACGTCGTCCACGACGACGGCCCCGGAGGCGATGACCGCGCCGTGCCCGATCCGCACCCCCGGCATGATCATCGACCGGTACCCGAACCACACATCGTTTCCGATCACGGTGTCGCCCTTGCCCGGCAGCCCGCTGATCAGGTCGAAGTGCTCGGACCAGGACCCGCCCATGATCGGGAACGGGAACGTCGAGGGCCCGTCCATCCGGTGGTTGGCGCCGTTCATGATGAACCGCACGCCCTCGCCCAGCGCACAGTACTTCCCGATGACGAGCTTCTCGGGCCCGTAGTGGTACAGCACATTGCGCGTCTCGAACGCGGTCGGGTCGTCCGGGTCGTCGTAGTACGAGAAGTCGCCGACCTCGATCAACGGCGAGGTGACGAGGGGCTTCAGCAGCACCACCCGCGGCTGCTCCGGCATCGGGTGGACGACGTTCGGATCGGCGGGAATCAGTGGCATCGTGCGGCGCCCTCTCGTAGGGGGTGGGGGAAGCTGAACGGTTCGCGACCCCGTCATGATCCCAACGAGGTCCACAGCAGACGACCGATTAACCATGCCGCCGCATTCGAGTGCCGCCGCTGATGGCGGCATGGCCGTGCAGCTCGCCGGAACGGACGAGGTGGATGCGGTTGCCGCGCGGTGCGTTGCCGTTGAGCGGGGCGGGAGGCCACCCGTCGCACACCGGGAGGCCGTCACACTGGAAGGACCTGCGCATCAGCATCACATCGGCCGACTACAGCCACGGCATCACCCCCGAGCACGCCCTCAAGTATGCGATCCAACACGTCCGAAGCGACCGGACCCAGCTCATCGAGGGCGTCATCAAGCCGGTTTCGACACCCTGGGCCCATGAGGCCGCCGCCGGCAGGCTCCGCAACCAGCTCGACGCCCGTGCCCGCGAACTCGACTCGGTCATCGGCTCCGGCGACCTCGACCTGCCCGGTTCACCGAACTGGTACGCACCCGCTCTCGCCGTCGTCCCGACCGCCGCGGCCACGGGCGCCGGGGCTCTGCGGCCCGACCAGACACTGCTGATCGTGGAGGTGACGTCGGACCCCGACGCCGACACCGACCACGTCGTAAAGCGCCGCCGCTACGCCGAGTACGGAGCGCCGCTGTACTTGTGCGTAGACCTGCGGCAGCGCGCCCTCACCCAGTACGCCGAACCGGGCCACCTCGGCTACACCCGGATCACCGGGCCGCTGCCGTACGGCACGCCGCTGCGCCTCCCGGTCCCGTTCGACTTGGACCTGGACACCAGCAGTTTGTAGACGATGCCTTGGCAGGCCCGGGAGGGCGATCCCCGTTCAGCTCCTGGGGCAAGGCACCGGTCGACTGGACGAGCAGGCGGAAGAGCAGCGTCCGCACGCCCTCGCCCCAGCTGACAGGCACCTTCAGCAGGCACGCGGCACGCCGGAGCCACGTCAGCTCTCGTCGGCTGATTCTTCCGGCCTGCCCTCAGTCACGAACGACCCCATGCCTGGTGTGGTGATGATGAGCCCGTCCTTTCTCAGGGCAGCGGTCACCTTCCGAACCGTCACGCGCGCTACGCCGAATTCCTGCTCCATCCTCACTTCGGAGATGAGGTGGCGCGGAGGATAGGCCCCGCTCGCGATGCGCTCTCGAATCACATCGGCGATCTGCATCCACTTGGGCCGCGTCGGGTCGAACTCCATCACGAACGGGACTCTACGCATGGGTAACTAGCACGGCATAGATGCAGGCATAGGTGCCTAGGTGTATACAGGAGCCAATAGGCCTCTGCTCTTGCGGGCAACGAAGGGCCCCGGCGGGTGCTAGCACCACCCCCGGGGCGTGGCCAACGCTGACCAAAACCGAAAAGACCGTCGACGTGCATCACCGTATCCGCCGCGCTGCGGCCTGGCTGAGGTATCGCCTTTCGCCACCAGCATCTGCTCCCGTCACTACCCCTCGCGCGCCCGTGCGCCCCACCTCTGCCGCGAGGCTCACGCCCAACCCCCTCGACACCCCCCTCAACGGCGACGCCTCCGCCCTCGTACGGCCGTACCTGGCTGCCTTCGAAGCGCGCGCCCGAGCGCAGTACGCCCAGCGCATCGCGCGTATTGGCGCGCTTCACGGGGAGTTCGCCGCGTGAGCGCGGAAGAGGGGCCGGGGCCGGCCACCGTGCCGGGCGTGCGGCTGCTGCCCTGGTCGCAGGAGGGCGGGAAGCAATGCCTGCTGTCGACGGACGGCGACGGCTACGTGTCGCGGCTCGCGGACGACATGGAGGCAGCGCAGCTCGACATGGGGACGGAGCTGCTCGATCACGCCGGGGCGATGCTGGGCGAGCCCACCGCGTCGGCCAGTGAACTGCGGTTCCTCGCCAATCGCTTGGTCGAGGCGCTGCACGACGCACTGCGGGTCGCCGACAGCCGAGGCCGGCGGGTGCCCGGCCTGGGCGTGGGGGGCGGAAAGGAGATCGTCGGCCGCTTGGCGGCGGCCGAGTGAGGGGACGTCAGAGGGGGTCGACCAGTGGGACGACCGGTTAGCTCAGGGCGAGCCACGCCGCGCCGACGACGACCGCGATCGCGACGATCACGCCCACGATGAGACCGACGCGGGGTCCGCCGGACGACTGCTGCTGGGCCGCTGCCCGGCGGCCACCGGGCTGCTCGGGCGCGCCCTCGTCCACGAAGGCGCGGAACATCTGCGTGCTGCCGGCCGGGTCCTGGTTGCCGTTGGCCGGGTTCTGCTGGTAGTTCGCCATAGGCCAGGACACTAGCGAACCCGGCATGTGCGGCACACCCCTGGGCCTCGTGCGTCACAGCACAGTCGCGCCGATCCGTGCCCAGGAGTGCCGGTCACGGGCGGGCGAAGCCGCCCCGCTGTCTTCGTACGAGGTCAGCGGGACGGTTTCGCCGGCTGCTGCTCAGCCCTTGGGGAGGGTGTGCCAGCCGGAGGCGCACTTGTACTTGGAGCCTCCGTTGGTGGTGCACTCCTGCACCTGGATCGTGACCACGTTGGCGGCGAAGTTCCACGTGGTGCTCTTCGTGGCGTTGCCCTTGGTGCTCAGGTTCTCCTCACGCACCCCGCCGTCGTTGTAGCGCGCCTTGACGTACACGCGAGCGCCGTAGCTGTCGTTGGGCTTGGAGTCCTTGATGTTGACCTTGACGAAGACCCGGGACTGGGCGTCGACCGAGCCCCAGGCGTGGGCGCCGGCGATGTCCCCGTTCGTGTACTGGGCGTTCCAGCCGGCCGCCGCGTTGGCCGTGCCGCCCGTGACGCCCACCAGCAACGCCGCCCCCGCGGCGACGACGCCGGAGGCCCGCATCATGCTCTTCCGGCTCCGGCTCATGTGCTTGAACACGTGTGCTCCCTCAGCTCGGTACGTTTGACGGCTTGTGATGGCCCGGGAGGCGCCTGACATGGCCGTCACGACGGTCATGGCTGTGCGGGCGCCCGGTGGTTCGCGTACGGCAGGACGATGGATGTCTGTCGCGTTCCTGCGGTCGCAGCGGGCGGGCCGACCACCTGATCGCTGCGGCGGAACGAGATTGCTGGCGTGCCGGCCAGTGGGTCAACAGACCTGGCCGTCCGGGACAGGCCGGCCCGTGTCCGGGCTGGTCAGGCCCTTGTCCGGGCTTGTGTCCGGCAGGAGAGCCGGCAGCCGCCCGTGCGTCAGGACGGTGCGCCCGCCCATGCCGTCAGTGCCGCGTGCCGCTCGTCGCGGCGGGTCCGGACGTCCGGGGTGCGGGTGGCCCAGGCGATGTGGCCGTCGGGGCGTACGAGGATCTCGGTCACGCCGTCCAGGTCCGGACGGGCTTCCCGCCCGGTGACGGTGAAGGGAGTTGCGCGGGAGCTCCAGCCTGAGGTGACCGCCGCCACGAGGTCCGGGTCGTCGCCCGCGAGGTCGAGGTGGACGAAGCGGCCCGCCGGGAGGAGTTCGTACACCCGTACCGCCTCGGACCCGGCGGCGGTCAGGTCGAGGTCGGGCATCCGGCGGCCCGCCAGCGGGTCGGCGCCTGGCGTGCTCGGCGGGTAGACCGTACCGAGCGCGGAGACCCGGGCGGCGAGGGTGCGGTTGACCTCCTCCATGCCGAGGAGGTCGTCGAGGAGCGCGCGCAGGGCCGCGCCGGGACGCTGGTACCGGGGGACGAGGGTGAGTTCCGCCAGCAGCGTCTGGACCTCGGTGTTCTCGGTGACCGACTGCCCGACGGGGCGCCGTTCCGCGTCGTAGGTGTCCAGCAGGCCGGGCGGCGCCCAGCCGTTGACCTCGGCGGCCAGCTTCCAGCCGAGGTTCATCGCGTCCTGGAGGCCGGTGTTCAGGCCCTGGCCCGCCGCGGGAAAGTGGATATGGGCGGCGTCGCCGGCCAGCAGGACGCGGCCGGAGCGGTAGCTCTCGGCGAGCCGGGTGGCGTTGCCGAAGCGGGAGAGCCAGCGGGGTTCGGCCACACCGCAGTCGGAGCCGCACATCCGGATCAGGGAAGCGCGGAACTCCTCCAAGGTCACGGGCTCCGCGGTCGGCACCCGCATCCGCTCCGGGTCGATGAGAACGAGCCGGACGATGCCTTCCTCCATCGGCGCGACCAGAACGCCCCCCGCGCGGGCAGTGGCGAGGGCGCCGGGGCCGGTCACCTCGAAGTCGCCGAGCATGCCGGTGAGGGTTTCGTCCGTACCCGGGAAGGCGATGCCGGCGTTCTGCCGTACGACGCTGCGGCCGCCGTCGCAGCCGACGACGTAACGAGCCCGTATCGTCGCGACGCTGCCGTCCCGGCCGCGCGCCTTCACCTCCACCCCGTCGCCGCCCTGGGCGAGGGCCTCCACCTCGTATCCGCGCTCGATCACGACACCGAGCTCCCGGGCGCGCTCCGCCAGCAGCGCCTCGGTATGCGCCTGGGCGAGGAACAGCGTGTAACCGTGCCGGGAGTCCAGTACGGAGAAGTCCAGCCGGGTGGGGAGCTGGGCGAAGTGCCAGCCGGGCACGGTCCGGCCGAGCGGGAGAAAGCGGTCGAGCAGCCCGCGCTGGTCCATCAGCTCCACGCTGCGCGGGTGCAGGCTCAGGGCCCGGGAGTCGCGCTGCGGCTCGGTACGGCGTTCCAGGACGCGGGGGCGTACGCCGGCCAGCGCCAGTTCGCAGGCGAGCATCAGGCCGGTCGGGCCCGCGCCCACGACGATCACATCGACGTTCATCGGAGTGCTCCTTCCTAATTAATGAACAGCGTTCACGTGAACGGCGTTCACTATAGTGAGGCGCATGAGCTCCCCGTCAAGCCCGGCCCGCGGCAGGCCCGCCCGTCTCGACCGCGCCCGCACCCTGCAAACCGCCCTCGACCTGCTGAATCAGTCAGGCCTGGACGCGCTGACCATGAGACGGCTCGCCGACGCGATGGGCGTACAAGCGGGCGCCCTGTACCGCTATTTCGCGACCAAGCAGGACCTGCTGACCGCCATGGCGGAGCGGATGATGGAGAGGGCCACGGCATCAGCCGGCCCGGCGGACGGCGATGACTGGAGCGCGCGGCTGAGCACCCTCGCTCGCGCCGCGCGCAACGCCCTGCTCGCCCACCGCGACGGCGCGCGCGTCTTCGCCGGAACGCACGCGACCGGGGCGAGCGTCCTCGGCTTCGCCGACGCGTTCGTGGGCGTACTGCGCGAGGCGGGATTTCCCGATGACGCGGCGGCCCGCGCTCTCTATACGTTGATCAACTTCACGGTGGGCCACACCTTGGAAGAACAGGCGGCCCTCCAGACGCAGGGCGACGGGGGCCCCGAGGGCGCGGCAGTCCTGCGCGACGCGGTAGCCGCCGGGACGTATCCCCACCTCAGCGCCACCCTGCCCGCCCTCACCAGCACGGACTTCACCGCCCTGTTCGAGTTCGGGCTCGATCTGATCGTCGAGGGGCTGCGGGCACGGCATGCGGCGGCAGGGACGGAGTGAGGTGTCCGGCATCTCGGTCAGGCGACGGAGGTCGGTTGCGCGATGCCCCGGAGATCCGCCAGGAGCCCTCTGATGGGTCAACTGCCGTAGGGGAAACCCCAGTCGCCCCCTGCGGCTGCCCGGATGGTGGTCCGAGTCGCGCGCCAGCAGGCTGGGCCCCGCCGTGCCAACCGCGTACACGAGGAAGGGCCCACCATGTCGAAGCGCTCTCACCGCCGTCGGATCGCGGCGGTGGCCGTGTCGGCCGCCGCCCTGGTTCTGGCGGGCACACTGCCCGTGTCCGCCGCGCAGCCCCGGGCCGCCGACCCGGTGCAGCGCGGGCTGGACCGGCTGGTGCACGAGGACGGTTATCCCGCCGCGCTGGCCTCCGCCACCGGCCATGACGGGCGTATCCGCAATGCCGCCGCGGGCGTCGCGGACCTGCGGACCGGGGCGAAGGCACCGGTCGACGGACGGGTGCGGGCCGCGAGCGTCACCAAGTCCTTCACCGCCGCCGTCGTCCTGCAGCTGGTCGGCGAGGGCAAGGTCGCGCTGGACACCCCGGTCGAGACCTACCTGCCGAGGCTGCTGCGCGGCGACGGCATCGACGGCCGTCGCATCACGGTGCGCCAGCTGCTCCAGCACACCAGCGGGCTGCCCGATTACGCCCGGCACTTGGGCGACCTGGTCAGCAACCGTCACCGCTACTACGAGCCCCGCACGCTGCTCGACCTCGCGCTCCAGCACAAGGCAGAGTTCCCGCCCGGCACGGACTGGCGGTACAGCAGCACCGATTACGTGGTGGCCGGGCTGCTCATCGAGCAGGTCACCGGCCGCCCGGTGAGCGAGGAGATCACCCGGCGGGTGATCGACCGCATCGGGTTGCGGCACACCTACTTCCCGGCCGTGGGCGACCAGGGCATCCGGGGCGCCCACCCGCACGGTTACGCCGCGGTGGAGCCCGGCGCACCGCTGCTGGACGTCACCGGGACGGACCCGTCCAAGGCCTGGGCCGCCGGTGCCCTGATCAGCACCCCGAGCGACCTGAATCGTTTCTTCGGCGCCCTGCTCGGCGGCAGGCTGCTGAAGCCCGCACAGCTCGCCCGGATGCGGACGACCGTGGCGATCCCGGCCGACGCCGGGTACCCGAAGGGCACCCGGTTCGGGCTGGGTCTGGCCAGTCAGCCGCTGAGCTGCGGCGGCCTGATGTGGTGGCACGACGGCGACTTCCTCGGCTACGCGACCGATGCGGGCGCAACCGACGACGGCCGCGCCGCCACCGTCGCCGTCACCGCCAATCCGGGCTCCACCGAGCAAGGGCGCCGGCACGCCCAGCGCCTGCTGGACACCGCCCTCTGCGGCTGAAGAGCGCATCAGCTTCGATGCGCCCGCGCCCGCGGGTGTCCGGCGGAGGCGGGCCCGGGCGGAGGGCCTGGGTTGCTCGACGCGCCCGCGCCCGCGGGGTGTCCGCCTCCCCCGACGGCTCGCTCAGACGCCGAGGTCGGTGCGCATGGACTGCCTGAGCGCCCCCACGGAGCGCCAGACCTCCCGGTGAAGGTGCCGCTCCAGGTTCGCCAGTTCCTCGGCGTACCTGGAGGGTTCCGCACCGTATTTCCTGAGGTCGCCGTACGCGTGGTTCAGGCACCTCTTCGCCGTGCGGGAGGTGCTCAGCACCGCGTCCGGCACGAGCATCTGGGCTTCGGCATAGCTGTCCCGGTAGGCCAGTCTGGCCGCCTCCAGCTTTTCCAGGCTCGCCGCGACGCCTTCGTCGTGCTGCAGGGCGTGGAGGTGGTTGCCCATCTCCGTCAGGTACTGGCGCGCGGTGGTGTTCAGCGTGATGTAGCAGGCGCGCCGCCGCTCAAGGCTTTCGCTCTGGGTTTCCCTGCGCCTGGCACGGTCCGCGCGGCTCTGGGTCAGCAGCGCGGCGCCCAGCGTTCCCGCCACGCCCGCCACGGCGATCCACAATCCCGACCAACTGGCATCCACCATGCCCCCGTGGGTCCGCACCAGGTCACGTCTTCGAGGGCCCCGGCGGAGCACTCGTATGCTCCGGGCCGCTGTTGGCGGCCGTGAAGCCCGAAAGCCCGGCCTTTCCCATCATGGCGGGTCGCCGGGGCCGGGATGACAGGAACGGCGGCGAGGCTTGCGCCGGCGCTTGGCGTTGCCGATCGGTACGCCCGTACGCCCGTACGCCGGCCCGTCGGCCCCGAGGCCTCCGCGCCGCGCCAGCCCCCCCCTGACCTGCACCTTTACACCCCCACCCCACCCCCTTGACCATCGATCTTGCCAACCTTTTGGGTTCTTTTACCTTCACACCCCACGGAATCGTTTGCCTTCAGCAACCAAGTGGTTCTACGGTTGCTCAAGGCAACAAAAGAAGAAGTGCGGAGGTGCCCATGGCCGCTCAGAGTCAGTACGAGGAGCTGGCCCGGCAGCTCAGTGCCATCGGTGCCGTCAAGCGTGAGATGGGGCGGATCCTGCCGCCCGACTGCCCGCCCGCTTCGGCCGGTGTGCTCACGCTGCTCGACCGGTACGGCGAGATGCGGATGAGCAAGCTGGCGGAACTGCTCGCGATCGACATGTCGGTCACGAGCCGGCACGTGGCCCACGCCGCCGAGCGCGGCTGGATCGAGCGCGAGCCCGACCCGCTGGACAAGCGGTCGCGGCTGCTGCGCCTGACGCCGAGCGGCCGGTCGCTCCTCGCGGAGCTCTCCGAGCGCTACACAGCATCACTCGCCCGGTACCTGGACGACTGGTCCGACAGCGACGTCGGCCGTCTCAACGAGTTGCTCGCCAGGCTCCGTACGAGCTTCGGCGACTGCCGGACCCGGGCGCATCACGAACCCACCACCCGCACACCCGCGGAATGAAAAGGAACCACATGGCTACGACCACACCATCCGGTGTGCGGGGCGGCCACGCCAAGCACGGGGGCCACCCGGCTCCCGACGGGGCGCCCATGACGCACCGTCAGATCATGGAGGCGATATCCGGGCTGCTGCTCGGCATGTTCGTCGCCATCCTGTCCTCGACGATCGTCTCCAACGCGCTGCCCGAGATCATCCATGACCTCAAGGGCGGCCAGAGCGCTTACACCTGGGTCGTCACGGCGTCGCTGCTGGCGATGACCGCGACCACCCCGCTGTGGGGCAAGCTCTCCGACCTGTTCAGCAAGAAGCTGCTGGTCCAGGTCGCGCTGGTGATCTACGTGGCGGGCTCGGTGGTGGCCGGTCTGTCGCAGAACTCCGGCATGCTGATCGCCTGCCGTGTCGTGCAGGGCATCGGCGTGGGCGGTCTGTCCGCGCTGGCCCAGATCGTCATGGCGGCGATGATCTCCCCGCGTGAGCGTGGCCGTTACAGCGGCTACATCGGCGCCACCTTCGCGGTCGCCACCGTCGGCGGCCCGCTGCTGGGCGGCGTCATCACCGACACCAGCTGGATGGGCTGGCGCTGGTGCTTCTACGTCGGCGTGCCGTTCGCGGTGATCGCCCTGATCGTCCTCCAGAAGACCCTGAAGCTCCCCGTGGTCAAGCGGGACGTCAAGGTCGACTGGGCGGGTGCCTTCTTCATCAGCGCGGCGGTCTCGCTGCTGCTGGTGTGGGTGACCCTGGCGGGCGACAAGTACGACTGGATCTCCGGCCAGACCTTCGCCATGGTCGGCGGCGCGATCGTGCTCGGCGCGATCTTCGTATTCGTCGAGTCCCGGGCGGCCGAGCCGATCATCCCGCTGCGGCTGTTCCGCAACAAGACGATCACCCTGGCCTCGCTGGCGTCGCTGTTCGTCGGTATCGCGATGTTCTCCGGCACCGTCTTTTTCAGCCAGTACTTCCAGCTGGCGCGCGGTGAGTCGCCGACGATGTCCGGGATCATGACGATCCCGATGATCGGTGGTCTGTTCATCTCCTCGACCGTCTCCGGTCAGATCATCACCAAGACCGGTCGCTGGAAGGCCTGGCTGGTCTCCGGTGGCGTACTGGTCACCGCGGGCCTCGGCCTGCTGGGCACCATCCGGCACGACACCGAGTACTGGCACATCGCGATCTTCATGGCGCTGATGGGCCTCGGCATCGGCATGATGATGCAGAACCTGGTGCTGTGCACGCAGAACCAGGTCGCCCCGAAGGACCTCGGCTCCGCCTCCTCCGTCGTGACCTTCTTCCGCTCCCTCGGTGGTGCGGTGGGCGTCTCGGCGCTCGGTGCGGTGCTCGCCAACCGCGTCACGCACTACGTGAAGGACGGCGTCCAGGAGCTCGGCCCGCAGGCCGCGGCGAAGTTCGCCCAGGGCGGCGGCGGTGGCGGCGGCGGCATCCCGGACCTGGACGCCCTCCCGGCGCCGTTCCGGACGATCATGGAGAGCGCCTACGGGCACGGCGTCGGCGACGTCTTCCTGTACGCGGCTCCGTGCGCGCTGCTCGCCTTCCTGCTGACGCTGTTCATCAAGGAGGTCGCGCTGAAGACCCAGGGCGGCCTGGCGCAGTCCGACGAGTCGGCGGCGGCCCCCGCCGCTGCCGGTGCGGCCACCGCCGCGGCCCCGCAGCCGGAGCCCGCCCTCGTGGGCGCCGGTGCCCCGGTGGGCCGGGACGACGACGGCCGGGCGCCCTCCTGGGCGCAGCAGCCGGCGGCGTCGGCCACCACCCAGCCGCTGGCGGCGTACGCCTCGGCGGGCGGCGGTGACGAGGTCCCGGCCGGCCCGGCGATCCACGGCTCCGTCCGCAACGCGGAGGGCCACCCGGTCGGCAACTCGGCAGTCACGCTGATCTCGCTCAGCGGCAGCCAGCTGGGCCGCTCGGTGGTCCAGGCCAACGGCTCGTACGTGCTGAACGCCCCCGGCGCCGGCTCCTACGTGCTGATCGCGGCGGCCGACGGCCACCAGCCGCAGGCGTCCACGGTCGTCGTCGGCGAGCAGGCCCTGGCCTACGACATCCTGCTCAGCGGCACCAGCGGCCTCGGCGGCCAGGTCCGCAGCGCGGTCACCGGCGAGCCGGTGGCGGACGCGATGGTCGTGGTCACGGACGTACGCGGCGAGGTGCTGGCCACCGGCAAGACCGCGCCGGAGGGGTACTTCTCCTTCGACGAGCTGGCCCCCGGCACGTACACCATCGCCGTCAACGCGGCCGACTTCCGGCCGACGGCACTGCCGGTCGAGGTCGGCGGGCAGGGCACGACCCGGATGGAGATCGAGCTGCTGTCCGGCGCCCGGGTACAGGGCGTCGTACGGGCCGGCGCCGAGCGGCGTCCGCTGCCGGACGCGCGGGTCACGCTGGTGGACGCGGCGGGCAACGTCGTGGCCACCTCCACCACCGGTGAGGACGGCGCGTACGCCTTCACCGACCTGGACGCGGGCGACTACACGGTCATCGCGAGCGGCTACCCGCCGGTCGCCAACGGCCTGACGGTCGACGCGCGCGGGGTCGACGGATACGACGTCGAGCTGGCCCACCCCGGCGAGTGACCCCGGGCCCGGGGCCCCGCCGTACGTCGGCGGGCCCCCGGGAACCCCGGTTCACCCCGGGGCGAAGAAACCCCGGTCCGCGGTGTCCTTTTGAGCGGAGAGGCAGCACGGGCCGGACCCCAGGGCTCCGGCGGCGGTACGCGCACAGGCAGGGGACGGCCTGCGTGCCGCCGCCCGGAGCCCGACATGTGAGAGGCAAGAACGGGAGTGGGAATGACTTCGACGGGCGCAGCAGCGGGAGCGGCCAAGGGCGCGGGCGTACGCGCGCAGGTCCGTACACGGGACGGCTGGGCGGTGCAGCACGCGGTGCTGACCGTCACCGACATGACCGGCACCCAGGTGCTGCGCGCGGCGGCCGACGAGGACGGTGCCGTACGGGACGCACAGCCGCTGGCCCCCGGCCCGTACACGGTGATCGTGACGGCCGTCGGCTACGCGCCGGTCGCCTCCAGCGCGATCGTCACGGCGAGCGGCCGGATGGACGTCGGCAACGTGGTGCTGGCCCGCCAGGGCGGGGCCGAGCTGCCGCCGCCCGGCGCCTGGACCATCGACCCGATGCACTCGACGGTCGCGGCGACCGCCCAGCACCTGGGCATCACCAGCGTGCACGGCCGTTTCCTGGACTTCGCGGGCCGTATCGAGATCGCCGAGGACCTGGAGAAGTCGTCGGTCGAGGCGGTCATCAAGACGGCGTCGATCGACACCGGCAACGGGATGCGCGACGGGCACCTGCGGACCGGGGACTTCCTCGACGTCGAGCAGTACCCGGACATGATCTACCGCAGCACCGGCCTGGAGCCGGCCGGCCCGGACCGCTGGACCGTGCACGGCGACCTGTCGCTGCGCGGCGTGGTCCGCCCGGTGGACCTCGACCTCAGCTACCTCGGTACCGGCCCCGACCCGTGGGGCGGCGTACGGGCGGCCTTCAACGCCACCGCCGAGCTGCGCCGCGAGGACTTCAAGATGAACTACAACCAGGTCGTCGCCGCCGGAATCGCGGCGATCGGCACGACCCTGAGGGTCGAGCTGGACATCCAGGCCGTACAGGGCGAGAACCTGCCCACGGCCTGACGACCCGCGGCCCCTCCCCCCGACCGGGGTCGCATGCGACGGTGCCCCGCCCCTTGCAGCGCTGCAAGGGGCGGGGCACCGTCGTATGGAGAGTCCGTCAGTTGGTCTTGCACTTGTTCCCCGTGGCGGGGTTCAGCAGGCCGATGACGTCGATGGTGTTGCCGCAGAGGTTCAGACCGAGGTCGATCGGAACCTGGATGGCGTTGCCCGACAGGATGCCGGGCGAGTTGGCGACCTTGGCCCCCGCACCTGCGTCGGCGACGGCGGTACCAACGCTGCCGAGGACGGCGGCGACGGTCAGGACACCCGCGCTGATGGCAGTACGAACGCGCATGTGGAGCTCCTTACGCTGCGCTGAGAAATGATCAGATAAGAGGTAGACGCGGCGGGGTAGGGGAAAACCGCCGCGCCCGCCGATGCCCACGTTCGGCGGCCCCCCTTCACGCGTTCGGACGCGCGGGACGCCCGTGCGGCGGCGGGAAGTGGTAGAGCCGCCGGCGGAGCGGTGCCGCGGCCTCGGTTACCGGGTGGTGGGGTTCTGATCCGTACCGTCACCGTCATGCGCGCCGTCGTGATCGCCGTCCGGGTCACCTTCGGTGCCGTCCGCAACGGCCGCCGCCCGCTCGCGCTCCCGTTCCCGCTCGCGCATGGCCTCGATGCCCGCGATCTGGAGGTCGAGGGCGAAGGCGAAGTCGTCGTCCAGCATCCGTTCCGCCGACATGTCCTCGCGGGCGTACGTGGCGTTGACGGACAGCTCCATCGTCTCGGCGAACCGGGGCCGGCCCTGCACCGCCTTCACGACCTGGTGGAAGTACTCGTCCAGGGTGGTGCCCTCGGCCCGGCAGCGGGCCCGGTGCTGACCCTGGATGCTGCAGAAGCCGTAGACGAACTGATAGACCGCCGCCAGCGCGCCCGACGTCGACTTCTTCGACAGGCCGCTGCGCGCCATCACCCGCAGCGTCGCGTTGGAGAACGCCATCGAGCGCGGCCCGAAGTTGAGGTACTCCCCCAGCAGTCTCGGCAGCCAGGTGTGGGCGAGCAGCAGCTTGCGGTACTCGAAGGCGAGGTGGCGCAGCTGGTCGCGCCAGTCGGCCTGCTCATCGGACTCGTCCGGCAGGTCCAGCTCGCCGGCCACCGCGTCCATGGCCAGTTCCAGCAGGTCGTCCTTGGTGTCGACGTACCAGTAGACGGACATGGCCGTGACGCCCAGCTCGGCGGCGAGGCGGCGCATGGAGAACTTCGCCAGGCCCTCGGCGTCCAGCAGCCGGACCGTGGCCTCGACGATCTTGTCGAGGTCCAGTCCGGCCGGCTGGTCCGCCTTCCGTTTCACCGGGGGGCGCTCGGTCAGCCACACGCTCTTCGGCTGCTTCTCGGCGCGGCTCGAAGTTGCTGCCATCTCGCGCCCTCCCTCTCGTTCACGCAGTGGTACGCAGTCGATGCTATTCCGGCCGGGCGGCGGCCGGTCCCGGGCGTACGGGGTCGTCTTCCGGGGCACCGGGCCCGGGTACGGCGGAACCGTCGGCAACGGCGGCGACGGCCGAACCGGAGGCCGGAACGCCACGCTCCGCACGCCGCAGCAGGAACGCCGCGAGCAGCCCGCCGAGGAAGACGGCGGCCGCGCCCACCAGTTGGCTGGTGCCGATACCGGAGGCGAACGCGTCGTGAACAGCCGCCCGGTCCGCGTCCGTACGGGCCATGGCCAGCGCCGCGGGCAGTGAACCCGCGCCCAGGGCGACCGCCGGGAGCAGCGCGGCAAAGCGGGAGTTGAGGACCGCGCCGAGGACGGCGACGCCCAGGCCCTGGCCGAACTCCATCAGCGTGCCGTTCACGCCCGCGCCCACCCCCGCCTTCTCCACCGGGATCGACGACATGATGGCGTTGGCCATGGTGGGCATCGCGAACGCCACACCCACACCCATCAGCAGCAGGCCGAGCAGCATGCCGCCGTAACTGCCGCTGCCGAGGGTCGCGATGGCGGCCAGACCGCCGGCCAGCAGGCTCATACCGACCACGATCATGCCGGGGGTGCCCAGCTTGGGCAGCAGCTTGACGCCCAGGCCGGTGAAGTTCAGCGCGACGACCATCAGCGCCAGCGGCGCCATCCGCAGGCCGGCCTCCAGCGGGCCGTACCCGAGCACCAGTTGCAGGTGCTGGGTGAGCAGGAACATCGACCCGCCCAGGCCGAACGCCACCAGGATGCCGCCGGACACCGCGCCGATGAACCGGCTGTTGCGGAAGAAGTGCATGTCCAGCATCGGGTTCGGGATGCGCAGCTCCCACAGCGCGAAGACGGTGAGGCCCACGACGCCGACGGCGGCGGAACCCAGCACCCGGCCGGAGAGCCAGCCGCTCTCGGGCCCGGAGATGATCGCGAAGACCACGCCCACCATGCCGATCATGGAGAGCAGCGCGCCGACCAGGTCGGGACGCTCCCCGTTGGAGTTCTTCGACTCAGGGACGAGCCGCAGCACGGCGACGAAGCCGATGAGGGCTACCGGAATGTTGATCAGGAACAGCGAGCCCCACCAGTAGTGGGCCAGCAGCGTGCCGCCGATCAGCGGCCCGGCGGCGAAGCCGAGCGAGTTCACCGAGCTCCAGATGCCGATGGCCTTCGGGCGCTCGGCGTCGTCGAAGATCTGCATGACGACGGCGAGGGTGGTCGTCATCAGCAGCGCGCCACCGACACCCATGGCGGCGCGGGCCGCAATCAGCTGGCCGGGCGACTGGGCGAGGGACGCGGCGAGCGAGGCGACGCCGAACAGCACCAGGCCGAGGGCGAGCATCTTCTTGCGGCCGTACCGGTCGGCGGCGTTGCCGGCGGTGAGCAGCAGGCCGGACTGGACCAGGGAGTACGCGTTGAGCATCCACTGGACGTCGGCGGTGGTCGCGCCCATCTCCTCGGTGAGCGAGGGGACCGCGACGTTCAGGACGGTGTTGTCGAGCAGGACGGTCAGCTGCGCGAGACAGATGACGGCGAGGATGAGCCAGCGGGTGGGATTGCGGGCCGGGCTCAAGGGTGGAGTGGCACCGGAGGCCACGGAGGACATACAGGCTCCCTGTACGGAGTGATCGAGCGGATCAGCGGGACATCTACACCGTACAGGGGGCGCTATACGCCGTACAGCCAATTAAAGGGGAGCTGAGTGGTGCGGCTGCGAACGTCATGAGGCGGGTCGGGTCAGGTCATACAGTGCCGCACCCCCGATGTTCACCTTCTTGAAGGCCTTCTCGACCCAGCTCGCGATGTCGGACGAGGTCGACTTCTCGGCACTCCCCGCCCCGAAGAAGCCGCCGCCCGATCCGCCGCCGATGAAGTAATGGATCTTCCCCTGGCGTACGTACTCCTTGAACTGTTCGAGCGTCGGCGACGGGTCGCTGCCGTTGAAACCGCCGATGGGCATGACCGGCAGGCGGGTGGCGAGCTGATAACTGGCGGCGTTCTGGGAGCCGATGGCGGCGGCGGCCCAGGTGTAGTCACCCGCGTCCTTCTGGAGGGCGGCCTTGGCCTTGGCGCTGACCTGCCGGCCGTTGAGGAGACCGCCGAGGGCGTTGTGGCGGGCGGGGGCGCCGGGGGGTTGGCTTTGGCCCCGGGCCTGGCCTTGGCTCCGGGCCTGGCCTTGGCCCTGGCCTTGGCCGGGTGGCGGGCCCCCCTTACCGCCCTTACCGGGCTTTCCGGCCCTCCCGCCGGGGCCCGGACCACCGATGATGATCATGCCGCCGTGCCGGCCCCCGGCGCCCTTGACCGTCGGGCCCGCGGTGACGATCGACCCGGTGTGCGGGGTGCCGACCGTGTTCGCCGCGTATGCCACCGGGCCGCCCAGTCCTGCGGTGACGCCCAGCCCGGCGGCCACCACGGCCAGCCGACGGCCCAGCCGTACGGACGGCATCCGTACGGACAGCAGCAGCCCCAGCGCCGCCACGGCGCCGACCGCCACCACGGCCCAGCGCAGCCACGGCAGCCACTGCGGCGAACGCGCCAGCAGGACGTACGCCCAGGCGGCCGTCACCGCGACCGTGCCCGCGAGGACCAGTACGGCGGCGGTACGGTCGCGTCGCCGCCACAGCAGCGTCCCGCCCATCGCGACCAGCGCCGCGATGTACGGGGCCAGGGCGATGTTGTAGTACTGGTGGAAGATCCCGGACATGAAGCTGAACGTCGCGAACGTGATCAGCAGCGCGCCGCCCCACACCAGGAACGCCGCCCGCGCGGCATCGGTCCGCCCGGCCCGCCGCAGCACGACCAGCCCCGCGGCCAGCAGCAGGAACGCGGCGGGCAGCAGCCAGGAGATCTGGCCCCCCATGTCGGAGGTGAAGAGCCGGGTGATGCCGGTGTCGCCCCAGCTTCCACCGCCTCCACCCCCGCCGCCGCCTCCACCGGGGCGGCCGCCGCCGACACTGCCGGTCTCGTTGCCGCTGATGCGGCCGAGGCCGTTGTAGCCGAAGGTCAGCTCCAGGAAACTGTTGCTCTGCGAGCCCCCGATGTACGGACGCGAGCCGGCCGGCCACAGCTCCACGATCGCGACCCACCAGCCGCCGGACACGACCATCGCCAGCCCCGCGACGAGCAGTTGCCCGATCCGCCGACGGAGCCGCGTGGGCGCGCAGACGGCGTACACCACCGCCAGCGGCGGAAGGATCAGCCACGCCTGCAGCGTCTTGGTCAGGAAGGCCAGCCCGAAGCAGACGCCCACCGGCACCAGCCACTTCGTACGGGCGTCCTCCAGGGCGCGCAGCACGCCGTACACCGCGCAGACCATCAGCAGGCACAGCAGCGCGTCGGGGTTGTTGAAGCGGAACATCAGCGCGGCGACCGGCGTCAGCGCGAGCAGCGCCCCCGCGAACAGCCCGGCGCCCGCGCCGAACCGGCGCCGTACGGCCGCGTACAGCACACCGACCGTGGCGACACCCATCAGCGCCTCCGGCACCAGGATGGACCACGAGCTGAGCCCGAAGAGCCGCACGGACAGGGCCATCGGCCACAGGGCGGCCGGGGGCTTGTCGACGGTGATGGAGTTGGCGGCGTCGGAGGACCCGAAGAAGAGCGCCTTCCAGCTCGCGGAACCGGCCTGGGCGGCCGCCGAGTAGAACTGGTTCGCGTAACCGGACGCGCCGAGGTCCCAGAGGAAGAGCGCGGCGGACGCGAGCAGCAGCGCGACGAGGGCGGGGCGGGACCAGCGGGGGGAGGCGGCGGGGGTGGGGTCGGGAATGGAGTCGGGAGTGGAGTTGGGAGTGGGGTCGGGGGCCGGGTCCGCAGGGGCGGGGGGTGGTGACTGCGCATCCGTGGCATCCGGGGCATCCGGGACCGCCGCCGGATCTTCTCCCGGTTCATCGGTGAGACGGGGGTGGTACGTGGTCATCGAGCGCTCCTGCCGAGGTGGGCCGGTACGGCCGTGTGCTGGTCCGGTACGGCCGTGTGCTGATCCGGTGCGGTGCACCGGCTGTCCTCGCCGGCTCCGGCATCCCCACCGCCTCCGGCGTCCCGCTCCCGGTCCGTGAAGACCCACGCCCGGAAGAGCAGGAAGCGCAGCACCGTCGCCGCGAGGTTCGCGGCCACCAGCACCGCCATCTCGGTGCCGTGCGCGGGGTCGCCGGTAGCGGCGTCCAGCGCGGCCAGTGAACCGCTGGTCAGGGCCAGTCCGATGCCGAAGACGACGAGTCCCTGGGCCTGGTGGCGGACGGCGCGCTCACGGCCCCGTACGCCGAAGGTCAGCCGCCGGTTCGCCGCCGTGTTGCCGATCGCCGACAGCAGCAGCGCGGCGGCGTTGGCCGGCTGCGGCCCGACGCCGAGCCGGAAGAGCGAGTACAGGCCGAGGTAGAGCAGCGTGCTCAGCGCGCCGACCACGCAGAAGCCCATGACCTGGCGGGCCAGGCCGCGCGGTACTCCGGTCAGTTCGCGGTCGCGCGGGTCGTCGCCGAAGGGGCGGGCGAGCCGGTCCAGCGGCAGGGCCCCGGTCGCCAGCGCGCGGCCCACACGCCAGACGCCCTTGAGGTCCTCGGTGGCCGTCCGCACGATGTGCACGGTGCTGTCCGGGTCGTCCACCCAGTCCACCGGGACCTCGTGGATGCGCAGCCCGGCGCGTTCCGCGAGCACCAGCATCTCGGTGTCGAAGAACCATCCGCTGTCCTCGACCATGGGCAGCAGCCGCTCGGCGACATCGCCGCGTACGGCCTTGAACCCGCACTGCGCGTCCGAGAAGCGGGCGGCCAGCGAGCCGCGCAGGATGAGGTTGTACGAGCGGGAGATGAACTCCCGCTTCGGGCCGCGCACCACCCGCGAACTGCGCGCCAGCCGCGAGCCGATCGCCAGGTCGGAGTGGCCCGAGATGAGCGGGGCGACCAGCGGCAGCAGCGCGTTCAGGTCGGTGGACAGGTCGACGTCCATGTAGGCGAGCACCGGGGCGTCGGAGAGGGCCCAGACCGTGCGCAGTGCCCGGCCGCGGCCCTTCTCCTCCAGGCGTACGGCCGTCACTTCGTCGATCATCTCGTCCAGCGACGCGGAGATCTCAGGGGTGCGGTCGGTGCTCGCGTTGTCCGCGACCGTGATGCGGAAGCCGTAGGGGAAGGTGCGGGAGAGGTGGTCGTGGAGCCGGCGGACGCACGGCTCCAGGTCGGACTCCTCGTTGTAGACGGGGATCACGACATCGAGCACCGTGTCGATCTGGCCGAGGCGCAGATGCTCACGGGGCGGCAGGGAGCCCAGGGGGGTGTGGGCCGGCTGTGTCGTCGTCATGGCACCGACCCTCGCCACCCGCGCTGTCACGGTGGTGTGGTGCTGCTGTGCCCAGGCTGTGAATGGCCGTATTCAAGGGGCGTATGGGACTACTGAGGGGCGCGTGCGGCGTCGCGCGCCGGTCCGCCGACGGGAAGCCGGACGCGGAAGACGGTCCGCCCGGGAACGCTCTCCACCCCGACCGTACCGCCGTGCGCCGCCACCACGGCCTCCACGATCGCCAGCCCGAGCCCCGTACTGCCACCACCGGCCCGGGGGCCCTCATCGTCCGTACGGGAACGGGAAGCGTCCCCCTCCGTACGGGAACAGGACGCGTCCCCACCCGTACGGGAACGCGACGCGTCGCCGCGGGCGAAGCGCTCGAAGACGTGCGGCAGCAGGGCGGGCGGCACACCGGGGCCGTCGTCCCGCACCTCCAGCCGGACGAAGTGCCCAGCCCCGGGCAACGGCATCTCGCGCCGCAGACAGGCGACGACCGTGGTGCCCTCCGGAGTGTGCGTACGGGCGTTGGCCAGCAGATTGACCAGGACCTGGTGCAACCGGTCGGCGTCGGCCCGTACGGACACGGGGTCGGCCGGCAGCTCCAGGCGCCACTTGTGGCGGGGCCCGGCGGCGCGGGCGTCGCTGACCGCGTCCACGACGAGCGGCGCGAGATCAGTGCTCTCGTACGACAGCGGGCGCCCGGCGTCCAGCCTGGCGAGCAGCAGCAGGTCCTCCACCAGGCCGGTCATCCGTACCGCCTCGGACTCGATGCGCCCCAGGGCGTGCCGGGTGGCCGGGCCCGGTTCCTCGCGGCCCCGCCGCGTCAGCTCGGCGTAGCCGCGTATCGAAGCCAGCGGCGTACGCAGCTCGTGGCTCGCGTCCGCGACGAATCTGCGGACCCGCGTTTCACTCTCCTGCCGCGCGGCGAGCGCCGAACCCACGTGCCCCAGCATTCGGTTGAGGGCCGCGCCGACCTGCCCGACCTCCGTACGCGGATCGGCCTCGGCGGCCGGCACCCGCTCGTGCAGGGCGACCTCGCCGCGGTGCAGCGGCAGTTCGGAGACACGGGTGGCGGTGGCGGCGACCCGGCGCAGCGGCCACAGCGCGATACGGACCGTGGCGGCGCCCGCGAGGCCCGCGGCCACCAGACCCGCCGCGGTCACACAGACCTCGACCACGACCAGCCGCCCGACGACATCCTGCACCTCGCCGGACGGCAGACCGACCAGCGCGGCATCGTCCGGCGCCGACTCGACGCGGTAGTCACCCAGGTCGGGGAGGGTGACGGTGTGCGGGCGCCCGTCCCGCGGGACCGCGGCCAGGGCTCGTTGCTGCTCATCGGTCAGCGTGACCACGTTCTGCGCGGGCAGCGGGCTGCGCGCGTCGATGCTGCGGCCCGCCGCGGTGATCTCCCCCTCGGCGGAGAGCCGCGCGCCGACGGTGCCGATGGGCCGGCCCGGCGCGGCGATGAATCCCAGGTCCCGGTGGCCGGTGAAGTCCCCCGGCCGGCCCACGGAGTGCCGGGCCGACTCGCGCAGCTTGTCGTCGAGCTGGTTCTGGAGGTAGGAGTGCAGCGCGATGGTGGTGACCGTGCCGATCACCGCACACACCACCGCGATCAACAACACCGCCGAAACGATCAGCCGCGTACGCAGAGTCCACCGCCGCGGCCGCAACCGAACCCGCCGGGGGCGACGGTGCCGGTGCGCGGATGGGGGGAGGAGTGCCCGCCGGGGCCTGGCGAGGGCGGTGGGGGTGGTGGGGATGGAGGGGGTGGGGCTGGGGACGCCCACTCCGGCCAGCCCGGCCACTCCGGCCCTCACGTCGGCCACCCCGCCCCCACTCCTACAGCTCCGGCTCCGGCTCCCGGTCCCAGCCCCGACCCCGGCCCCGCTCCGTCCCCTGCTTCCCCCGCTCCCCCACTTGCCGCTCCGTCGGGCATCCGCACTCGCGCCCGCAGCCGCACCCGCTATCCGCCCGGCTTGATCAGGTATCCCGCCCCCCGGCGGGTGTGGATCATCGGGCTGCGGCCCGCGTCGATCTTCCGCCGCAGGTACGAGATGTACAGCTCCACGACGTTGGCCTGGCCGCCGAAGTCGTAGCTCCACACCCGGTCCAGGATCTGGGTCTTGCTCAGCACCCGCCGCGGGTTGCGCATCAGGTAGCGCAGCAGCTCGAACTCGGTGGCCGTCAGGTGGATCTCCTGGCCGCCCCGCCACACCTCGTGGCTCTCCTCGTCGAGCAGCAGGTCGCCCACCGCGAGCAGCGACTCGCCGCGGCTCGCCGCCGCGCCCGCGCGGCGCAGCAGGCCACGCAGCCGTGCCACCACCTCTTCGAGGCTGAACGGCTTGGTCACGTAGTCGTCGCCGCCCGCCGTCAGCCCGGCGATCCGGTCCTCCACCGCGTCCTTCGCGGTCAGGAACAGCACCGGCACCTCGGGCAGTTCGTGCCGCAGCCGTCCCAGTACGGTCAGCCCGTCCATGTCCGGCAGCATCACGTCGAGCAGTACGGCGTCCGGCCGCCACTCACGCGCCGCCCGCAGCGCGGCCGTGCCGTCGCCTTCGGCGCGGATGTCCCAGCCCTCGTAACGCAGCGCCAAGGAGAGGAGTTCGGCGAGCGACGCCTCGTCGTCGACGACCAGCACCCGCACCGGGCTCCCGTCGCGACGCAGCAGCAGCTCGGCAGGCTTCTTCGCGGTGGATGTGGACGCTGTCACGGTCATGCTGTCGAGGCTGACCACCCCCTCTGAGAGCCGTCTTGCGCGTATCTGTGAATCCCCTGAGAAACACCCGTCACCACAGCACGGATTCAGTGGAACCGGACTGGGCCGCCCCCCGCGCGGTCCAGCCGGTCACCACTTCCCTCAGCATGGCACCCACCACTGACAATCGCCCTGACCTGCGGTTTCACCCTCCCACCGGGCGAAACGCCCCCGCGTCCCGCCCGCCCACGTCCACTCCCGCCTGCCCCCGCCCGCCTCTTCCCTTCACGCCGACGTCAACCCGTACCGTCACCGCATGAAGATCCTGGCCCTCAACGGCAGCCTGCGCGCCCGCTCCTCCAACGGCGCCGTCCTGCGTTCCGCCCTCGCCCTCACCGACGCCGCGTCAGCCACCGCCGACATCGCCGCGCTTCCCCACTTCGACCCCGACCTGGACACCGAAGGCGCCACGCCACCCGCCCCGGTGGCCGCCCTGCGCCGCGCCGTGGCGGACGCGGACGCCGTACTGGTCGTCAGCCCGGAGTACGCCCACGGCGTCCCCGGAGTCCTCAAGAACGCCCTCGACTGGCTGGTCAGCAGCGCCGAATTCCTGGGCAAGCCGGCCGCCGTACTGACCGCTTCCCCCTCGCCGGCCGGCGCCGAGTACGCGCACGAGCAGCTGCGCGAGACCCTGCGCATGATGTCCGCCGACGTGGTCCCGGACGCCTGCCGCAACCTCACGGCCATCGCCCCGAAGACCGACCCGGCCACCGGAACCGTCACCGACCCCGCCACCCTCCAGGAGCTGCGCACAGCCATGGCAGCCCTGACCGCCGCGGCAGCCGCCCCCTCACCCACCCCGCCCAGGGCGCGCGCTGTCTGACGGCCTTCCCACCCGCTCAGATCCCGAACAGCCGCCCCGCGTTCCCGTAACAGACCCCCCGCAGCCAGCCGTCCCCCATTTCCAGCCGCGCCAGCGCCTCCAGCGCGTGCGCGTACCCGTACGGGATGTTGGGGAAGTCGCTGCCGAACAGGATGCGTTCGCCCAGGTCCGCGAGCCGCCCCCGCTCCGTACGGGGGAAGGGCGCGGCCCGCTCGGCAAAGTCCGTGAACGCCATCGTCGTGTCCAGGTGCACGCCCTCGTAGCGCGCCGCCAGGTCCAGGAAGTCCGTGTACTCCGGCACCCCCATGTGCGCGACGACCAGCCGCAGCCGCGGATGCCGGGCCAGCAGCCGCCCGACCGGCTCGGGCCCGGTGTGCTTGCCCGGCGCGGGCCCGGAACCGCAGTGCACGACGACCGGAACCCCCGCTTCCGCGAGCGCGCCCCACACGCCGTCGAGCCGTGCATCCCCGGGATCGTACGCCCCCACCTGCACGTGAGCCTTGAACACTCGTGCCCCGGCGTCCAGTTCGGTACGCACGTACTCCGCGGCCCCGGTCTCCGGGAAGAACGTGGCGGTCCGCAGGCAGCCCGGCGTACGGGCCGCGAAGTCGGCTGCCCAGCCGTTGAGCCACTGGGCCATGCCCGGCTTGTGCGGGTAGATCATCGAGGTGAAGGCGCGGACGCCGAAGCCGCGCAGGACGGCCAGCCGTTCGTCCTCCTCGTAGCGGTACGTGATCGGCCACGCGCGCCCCACCAGCGGCCCGGCGGCGTCGAAGTACGCCCAGACCTTGGCCAGTACGCGCTCCGGCATGAAGTGCGTGTGCACGTCGATCAGCCCCGGCAGCCCCAGCCCCCGCCAGAGCGCCTCGACCCGCTCGTCACCGTCCACCGCCATGGTCACGCCGCCCCCCGCCGTACGACACCGGATACCGGCTCTCAGCTCTCAACCCGAGCCCGAGGCGATCGTTGCACCTAGCACCTACTGAGGGCCACCCTTCGCCCTGACCTCGCCCCCCACCCTCAGAACAAACTCCCCTGCGCCCCTCCCTTACCCTCCCCCTCACCCCTCCCATCCCGCACTTCCGCCGTAGTCACCCCACCCACCGCACCAACCAACACCCAACCCGCCAACAACCGCCCGTCCACCACGAAAACCCTGCTCCCTCCCCCCGCATCCCGCACATACACATCAGCCCCCACTCCCGCCACCACACTCCCCACAACCTCATCCCCCGTCGTCAGCCCCGTGACCTCACCGACCGCCCTCGCCGGAATCCGCGCCAGCCCGAACGCCTCCGTATGGTCCGTCCATGCGAACGCGGCCGGTTCCAGCGCCTCCGGCCACCCGGCCAGCCCCCGCGCCGTTGCGTGCAGTTCGGCCAGCGCAGCCGCCCGCTCCGGCACCGGCGGCAGCCCAGCCCGCACCGCCCGCTTCTCCGCCTTGCCGAACCGGTCCCGTACGTCCAGGGCGCTGCCCAGCAACGCCTCCGCCCGCCGCGCGGCCATCAGCGGCCCGTACCCCAGCCACGCGTACGTGACCGCCCCCTGCTCCACCAGCCGTGCCGCGCCGCGCTCGGCCGCCGTGATGCCCACCTTCAGCAGGCCCGGCCCGAAATACGCCAGGTAGACGCCGTACGTACGCGGATCGTCGGCCATCGTGTCCGCCGCCACCGACCGCGAACGGTCGAGCCGCGCGCAGTCCGCGCACTGGTCCCGCGCGCTCCCGCCGTCGATCACCGCCGCGTACGGGCAGGCCGTCCACCGCGCGCTCCGCCGCACCCCGAGGCACCGCCGCTCGCCCGTCACCGCGAAGGCCAGCGCCTTGTCGGCGGGCAACGCGCTGCGCCGACGCGCGCCGCGCTCCGGGGCGTACCAGCCGAGCCCCGGCTCGTTCCCGGCCCAGCTCGGCCCCGTACACCACCAGGCCCCCGCCGCCGCGCTCATTCCCCGGCCCCCGCCGGCTCGGCCCCGGCCCCCCTGAAGGTGCTGCGGTACGCACTCGGCGACACCCCGACCGCGGCCTGGAGGTGCTGCCGCAACGAGGCCGCCGTACCGAATCCGGCGTCCGCCGCCACCCGGTCCACCGTCAGCTCCGTCTCCTCCAGCAGTTGCCGCGCCCGCTCGACGCGCTGCTGGGTCAGCCACTGCAACGGCGACACCCCGACCTCCTCCCGGAACCGCCGGGTGAAGGTCCGTACGCTCATTGCCTCGCAGGCGGCCAGTTCACGCAGGGTCACCTGCCGGTCGAGGTGCTTCAGCGCCCAGGCCCGGGCCGCGGCCGTCGAGGAGTACTGCGGTTCGGGGACCGGACGCCGGATGAACTGGGCCTGCCCGCCCTCCCGGTGGGGCGGCACGACCGTACGGCGGGCCACCTCGTTGGCCACCGCCGCCCCGTGATCACACCTGACCATGTGCAGGCACAGATCGATCCCGGAAGCGACTCCCGCGGCCGTGAGAACGCCATCCTCATCCGTGTACAGAACATCCGCGTCCAGCTCCACCGCCGGGAACAAGTGCCGGAACTGCTCCGTCGATCCCCAGTGCGTCGTCGCCCGCCGCCCCTCCAGCAGCCCGGCCGCCGCCAGCACGAACGACCCCGTGCAGATCGACGCCACCCGGGCCCCGGGACGGATGCGCGCCACGGCCCGCGCCATCTCCTCGCTCAGGCACCCGCTGTCCGTCCCGTAGTCCTGCTGCGAGGCCGGCACCACGACGGTGTCCGCCTCCGCCAGCGCCTCGGGCCCGTGCCGCACATTGACCGTGAAATCCACGTCCGTACGGATCTCCCCCGGCTCCGGCGCACACGTCACGACCTCGTACAGCCGCTGCCCGTCGGCCGTCTCGGCCGTGCCGAAGATGCGGTGCACGATCCCCAGCTCCATCGGCAGCAGCCCGTGCCGCACCAGTACGGCGACCCGATGCCGCCCGTCCCCCGCGAAGACTCCCGCGGCCGTACCTGCCCCCACGCCCATCCCCATGCCTATACCCATACCCGCACCCCTACCCATGGCCCGATCCTTGCACATGCTGGCCATCCGGTCACTCGTCCCGCCACCGCCCCGCACCCCAAGATCGACCCATAGAACGAACTCCCGCCCTCCCCTCCCACCCTGTTGGAGATTCCCCATGAAGGTCCTGTGGCTGGCAGCCCACCCCGAAGAGCGCTCCCTGAACGGCTCCCTCAAGGACGAAGGCCTGCGCGTCCTGCGCGAGCACGGCCACGAGGTACGGCTCTCCGACCTCTACGCCATGAAGTGGAACCCGGTCGTCGACGCCGGCGACTTCGGCCACTCCCCCGAGGAACGCCTGCACGTCGGCCGCGCCGCCGCACACGCCCACAGCAGTGGCACGTTGAGCCCCGACATCCGCGAGGAGCAGGAGAAGGTCTCCTGGGCCGACACCCTCATAGTGCAGTTCCCGCTCTGGTGGTACGGAATGCCCGCCATCCTCAAGGGCTGGTTCGACCGCGTCTTCATCAAGGGCTTCGCGTACGGCATCGAGGACCCCGCCACCGGACAAGCACTGCGCTACGGCGACGGGCCGCTGACCGGCAAGCGCGCCATGGCCGTCGTCACCGCCGGCGCCCGCGCCTCCTCCATCGGCCCCCGCGGCGTCAGCGGCGACCTCAACGACCTGCTCTTCCCCCTCCACCACGGCACCTTCTGGTACACCGGCATGCAGGCGATGCCGCCGTTCCTCGTCCCCTCGGCGGACCGGATGACCCCCGCCACCTTCGAGGACACCGCCGACCGGCTCCGCGCCCGCCTCCTGGACCTGCCCTCGGCCCCGCCCCTGTCCTTCCGCCGCCAGAACTCCGCGGACTACGACCCGGAAACCCTCACCCTCCGCCCGGACCTCGCCCCGCACACCACCGGCCCGGCCCTGCACTACACGGAGACCCCGTAATCCGCTTCCCCCACACACGCCACGCAAAAAAGACCGGTCCGGCACGTTTCCGTGCCGGACCGGTCTTCGCAGTAGCGGGGACAGGATTTGAACCTGCGACCTCTGGGTTATGAGCCCAGCGAGCTACCGAGCTGCTCCACCCCGCGTCGGTTCGTCAGACTCTACGCCACACGCGCCCACAAGGGAAATCCCCGCCCTTCACCGCCGTACAGCACGACAAAGCCCCCGTCCGGATTACCCGGCGGGGGCTTTGACCTGCTGTGCGCTCGGCAGGATTCGAACCTGCAACCTTCTGATCCGTAGTCAGATGCTCTATCCGTTAAGCTACGAGCGCTTGGCTTTCCGGCGGTTTTTCTTGCCGGTCGGCGTTGCAGAAAGAACATTACACGAACCACGGCGTGAGGCGAAATCCGATTGCCCCACCCCCTCTGACCTGCGGAAACGTCCTGATCGCGGCGGGCCGGAACTACTCGGTCCAGGGGGAGTCCTCGACGATCCGTACGAAGTCCGGACGGGTGCGCTCCGGATCGAGGCGGGTCAGGACGTCCGCCGCGGCGGTGCCGGTGGTGGTGCCCGGGCGGTGGGCGATGCCCTGGTGGACGGCGCGGAGGAAGCGGCGTTTGAAGTCGGGGCGCGGGTGGGCCGTGAGGATCTCGTCGCGGGTCTCCGGCGGCAGGGTGTCGTAGCCGGTGCCGCGTACGTCGAGATCGACGCCGGCCGCGAGGAGGGCGATCTCCGGGGCCATGCGGTGGGGGATCTCCGGCGTGGTGTGCAGGGCGACAGCTTCCCAGGTCAGGCGCGCGCGATCGGGCGGGACGCCGCGGTCGGTCAGGAAGCGGCGGGCCGCGTCGGCGCCGTCCAGTTCGTAGCGCTGCCGGGAGCCGCGGAAGCGGGCGGTCAGGCCCAGGGCGTGGAAGAGGGCGGCGATGTAGAGGAGCTCCGCGTCGAAGGCCAGGCCCCGCTCGCGGCCGTGCCGGGCGGCGAAGAGGTAGACCCGGCGGGAGTGGTGGTAGATCAGCTCGTCGGTGGTGTTGCGGATCAGCTCGGTGGCTTCCCTGGCCAGAGCGGAGTCCGGGAGGGGGATGCCGGCGATGTGGGTGAGGGTGGTGTGGGCGGTGTGGGTCGCGCGGCGGGTGGCGTGGTGGGCGGTGGCGGTGGATGGGTCCGGGGCGGGCTGGTCCGGGGTGGGCGGAGGGGGCCGGTCGGGCGGCATGTCTGGAGTCATGTCGGGGGGCATGGGGCCAGGGTCGCCCGGGGAGCGGGGGCGCGCCCGGAGAGTTCCGGTCACATGTGGCGGGGGGGGGCAGAGCCGATGGGCCGTGGGATCGTACGGCGGGTTCGGTGCACGGCTCCGGGGGGAGAAAAGCGTTCAGGCCCCGGTCGTGACGACCGGGGCCTGAACGAACAGAGCGGAGGCGGAGGGATTTGAACCCTCGATGGGCTTTAAAACCCAAACCGCATTAGCAGTGCGGCGCCATAGACCGGACTAGGCGACGCCTCCACACACCCCGACCGCGCGCAAGCGCGATGTGGCGTGACCAGATGATGGCACAGCTCGGCGGGCTGTCACCAATCGACCCCCACGGTACTCGGCGGACCGGCCGACCGGCAAAGGTCTTTACGAGGTGATTCGGGCGGCTTCCGGGCCGTGAATCGAACAGGGTTCAAACATGGCGGCGGGCGGCGGGACGCGCGCAACGTCGGGCCCGGCGGCGCGTTAGACGCTGCGGGGACGGGTCGGGTCCCGGCAGGGACGCCCGCGTACCGCCCCCGTATCCGCTGTCCCCGTACCTCGCACCTCCTGGAGTCCGCGATGCCGTTCCGCCGGCTGTCCCGCTTCGCCACGGCTGCCACCACCGCCACCGCCGCCCTCGCCCTGACGGCCCCGGCCGCCGTGTCCGCCGGGCTTCCGTCCGCCGCGGCGCCCCGCCCCCTCCTGGCGCGCTCCTCCGACCACCTCACGATCACCGTCAGCGACTCCGGCAAGACGGCCACGAACGGCACGTACGAGCTGTACTGCCACCCGGCGCGCGGCACCCACATCGACGCGCGCGGTGCCTGCGACAAGCTCGACAACCTGGCGCGGTGGGGCAAGGACCTGTTCGCGGGCGTGCCCAAGGACAGCAAGTGCACGATGCAGTACGGCGGCCCGGCCACCGCGCGGATCACCGGGACCTGGGCGGGGCGCACGGTCAACGCCCAGTTCAGCCGCGCCAACGGATGTGAGATCAGCCGCTGGAACCGCTTCGTGCCGGTGCTGCCCTCGGTCGCTTCGTGACGGAGAAGCGGGCCGGTTCGGGACGCGGGGCACATGTCGGGCGTGCGGTGAGTCGCACAATCCCGTGGCATTACCTCCTCGTCATCCGTCTCCGCGTCCACATCCGGTGCCCGTAGACTCCCTTCCAGTGACCCGCGGCGGACGTGGCGGCGGGCTCGGCAAGGTGCGGTAACTGCAGGGAGGAAGCGTCGTCGTGAGCAGCAGGCCATCCCGAGGCGCTGCTCGCCTCGCAGCCATACTTGACGCCCTGCCGGACGCGTTGCTGCTGGTGAACTGCAACGGCACGGTCGTCAACGCGAACACCATCGCCCTGGAGACCTTCGAGGCCCCGGGCACCGCCCTGGTGGGCCGCGGGCTGCTGGACCTGCTGCCGTCCTTCGACTCCAAGCGCATCCCCGGCTCGATGCGGCGCCACAACGAGCAGGAGCAGGGCCCGCGTACGAAGCCCACCCGGATGGTGGCCCGGCGTACCGACGGCAGTGAGCTGCTGGTCGAGGTGACCAGCGCGAACCTGGAGGACGGCCGTACCCCGTACGAGTCCGCCTTCGAGGCCGCGTACGCCGACCACCGCAACGGCTACACCGGCGACGAACTGCTGATGCTCGTCGTACGGGACCTGACCGGGACGCTCGACACCGAGACCGAGCTGGCCCGCCAGCAGCGCCAGACCGAGATGATCCTGCGCGCGGCCGCCGAGGGCGTCGTCGGTGTCGACTCCGACGGCAGGGTCGTCCTCGTCAACCCGTCCGCCGCACAAATCCTCGGATACCGGGCGAGCGAGCTGGGCGGCAAGGAGCTGCACCCGCTCATCCACCACTCCCGGGCCGACGGCACGCCGCTGCCCTGGGAGGAGACGCCGCTCGCCGACTCCCTGCGCTCCGGGCGCAAGCACCGGGTGCGCGGGCAGGCGCTGTGGGCCAAGGACGGCCGCTCGGTCCCGGTGGACCTGACGACCGCTCCGGTACGCGACGGTGACCAGCTGGTCGGCGCGGTGATGACGTTCACCGACCGGCGTCCGTACGACGCGCTGGCGGCCCGCCACACGCAGCTGCTGGCCGTACTGGACCAGTCGCTGCGCGGCCCCCTGGAAGAGCTGAAGGCGGAGCTGGGCACGCTCGCTTCCGACCCGGCCGGCCAGCTGTGGCCGGAGGCGAACCAGATCCTGCACCACCTCGCCGCCGGGTACGCGCGGATGACGACGCTGGTCGACAACGTCCTGAGCTACCAGCGGCTGGACGCGGGCGGCGAACGGCTCACCCGGGCCAAGGTCTCGCTCGACGCGGTCGTGGCGGCCGGCGTCGAGGGCGCGATCGAACTGATCGGCCCGGGCCGCGCCCAGTTCGCGGTACACGCGCCGCCGATCGACGCCGAGGTGGACGCGGAGCGGCTCGCGCAGGCGCTGTCCCACCTGATCGCGGACGTGGCCGGGGTGGACGCCACGGGCAAGACGCCGGGTGGCGGGGCCGAGGCCGCCGCCTCCGGGGACTCGACGATCGTGGTGGCCGCGGCACAGCGCGGCGAGGTCGTACGGATCGAGGTGCGCGGCCCGTACGGCGGCGGCAACCCGGTCCACGCGCCCATCGTGCGCGGCATCGTGCGCCAGCACGGCGGCGTGCTGCAGACGCACGAGGTGCCGGGCGCGGGCGGCAGCGCGTACGTACTCGAAGTGCCCGTGACGGCCGGTGGCACGCCGGTGACCGGCGCCGGGGGCCCGGCGCGCGAGGCCACGGGCAACGAGACGACGGTCATGCCGGTGCCCGCCGAGCGGGCGCGGGGGACGCAGCCGCAGGGCCGGGGAGCCGACAGAAGCGACGGAAGCGACGGAGACGGCGGAGGCGGCGGAGGCGCCCGAGTCCGCGGAGGCAAGGGACAGGGGGCTGAGGCGGGCGCGACCGGCTCCGGCGGGGCCGGGGGCCCCGGTGCGCCTGGTGCCGCGGGTGGCGGTGCGTCCCGTACGGACGGTGGGGCCGAGGGCACGCCGACCGGGCGGCGCCGGGCGCGGCATGGTGACGTGCCGGAGCAGCAGCAGCCGGGCGGTGGCACCGCGGCGGCCGGAAACGGCAGCGGCAGCGGCAACGGACAGGTGCCCCGAGCCCGCAGCGAAGCCGATGCTTCCGGGGCGCAGGGACCGGGTGGTTCCGGCGTACGTGGTACGGGCCCGAGTTCGGGTGCGGGTGCGGGTGCGGGTGGCGACGGGCGTCCGGGCGCGGGGCCGGGGATGCCCGGTGCGTCCGGGATGCCGCAGGGCATGGCCGGGGCCGAGGTCGTACCGCCGGGCGGTCGGCGCCAGGTCCAGCAGGGCGGCCCGGAGGGCGCCGAACGGGCTGCGCTCCCGGCAGTCGGGGGCGGCCCGCAGGGGCAGAGTGAGGGTCAGGCGGTGCACGCCCAGGCGCAGGGTCAGGGGCAGGCGCAGGCTCAGGGGCAGGTGCCGCCGTCCGGGCGCCGGGCACGCAGGGCGCTGGCCGACACGGCCGAACGCCCCATCCCGAACCAGTCGCAGGCCCCCGCCCGTAACGTCCACTCGGCCTTCGCGCTGCCGCCCGCTGCCGCCGACCAGCTCCCGCAGTCCCCCCTGCCCCCGCTGCCGGTCCTGCCCGGGCAGAACGCCGGCCAGGCTTCCGGTCATGCTTCCGGTCAGCCCGACGGCTCTCAGGGCGGTACGAGCACAGGTACGGGTACGGACGCGAGCGCGGGCAGTGGCACGGGCCGCCGCCGCGCTCGTCCCGGTACGGCGGACGCGGCCGGTGGTCCGGCCGGGACGGTGCCCGAGCCGGGCGCGCCCGAAGGCGAGTGGGGCCCCGAGCCGACCGGCCGGCGCCGGGCGCGACGGGCCGCCGCCGAGGAGCGGGCGGCCGCCGCGATGGCCGATTCGGAGTCGACGGGTACGTTCGTCGCCGGTCCGGAGGGGCTGGTGGCGCACCCCACCGAGGGCGGACCGGCGGCCGGTCCCGGTACCGCTGCGGCGGCCGGCCCCGTAACCGCTCCGGCGGCCACGGACGCTCCGCCCGCACCGACCGGGCGGCGGCGTGGGCGGCCCAGCCCGGTGGAGGCCGAGCAGGGCGGCCAGGGAACGCAGAGCCAGGGCCAGGGTCAGAGTCGGAACCCGGGGCAGGATCAGGCTCCGGCACAGCCGGGCCGGCCGGTCCCGCCCGTACCGCCCGTCCCGTCGCAGAGCCCGGCCGGTCAGCCGCAGCCCGGGCCCGCCGGAACGCCCGGGAACGGTGCCGGTGCCGGTGCCGGTGCCGCCCCCGGGGGCCCCGTCGAGGGCCCCGGTCCCGGCATGGCCGCCGAGCCCCCCGTACAGGACCCGGCCGCCCCCCGACAGCCCATGCCCGCACCCGCCTCCCCGGAGGACGCGGAGGGCGACGACATGGCGGGCGGCCCCGCCTCGGGCCACTCCCACGGGCGCGCGTTCAGTGTGCGGACGCTCGGGCAGGGCGTGCCGTTCTCGCAGCAGCTCGCCGAGCAGCAGCGTCCGGGCGCGCCCGGAGGCTCGGCGCCCGCCGCGGGCTCGGGCCGCCGCCGCAAGCTGGCGCAGCCGCCGCAGGAGGGGGAGCGTACGGCCGCGGGCGACGCCCCCGAGGCCCGGCCGCACCCGCAGCCCGGCACCCACGCGCCGGGGCAGCCCCAGCCGCAACAGCAACAGCAGCAGCCACCGCAACAGCAGCAACAGCAGCACCTGCTGAACTCCTCGGAGGGGCGTGCCTTCGCCGTCTCCGCGCCCGACGAGGGCAGCGAGGGACCCGAGCCGCTGGACGGCCCGAACGGCGCCGTCGAGGTGACCGACCCGCAGCCGCAGCCGATGGACGACGAGTTGCCGCCGGAGCCGCTGGACAACCCGCGCCGGCTGCTGGTCTGGCCCGCGCCGGACGTCTCCACCCAGCAGGCGCTGAGCGACCGCGGCTACCGCCCGGTCATCGTCAACTCCCGCGAGGAGGTGGACGCGCAGATCGCCGCGTATCCGGCGGCGCTGTTCGTCGACCCGCTGACCGGGCCGATCACCCGTACCGCGCTGCAGTCGCTGCGTACGGCGGCGGTGGCGGCCGAGGTCCCGGTCCTGGTGACGGCCGGACTCGGGCAGGCGACGCGGGAGGCCGCGTACGGCGCCGACCCGGCCGTACTCCTCAAGGCGCTCGCCCCGCGCGACAGTGAGCAGCACCCGCCGCGGGTCCTGCTGACCGAGGAGAACGACGCCGTCGCCGGGGCGCTGACCGCCTCACTGGAGCGGCGCGGCATGCAGGTCGCGCGGGCCGCCACGGACGCGGACGCGGTGACCCTCGCGTCCCAGATGCGCCCGAACCTGGTGGTGATGGACCTGATGCAGGTACGCCGCCGCCGGGCCGGGATCGTCGACTGGCTGCGTGCGAACGGCCTGCTCAACCGCACCCCGCTGGTCGTCTACACGTCGGCGGACCTCGACCCGGCCCAGCTGCCGCGGCTCGCGGCGGGCGAGACGGTCCTCTTCCTGGCGGAGCGCTCGACGAGCGCGGAGGTGCAGGCGCGGATCGTCGACCTGCTCGCGAAGATCGGTACGAACTGAGCGGGACGGCGCGCCACCCGGCATCGCGCATTCCGTGGTGGTGCACCGCCCCTCTCCGGTAGAAACACCCCATGCGCCCCCGCCCCGGTGAAGTCCTGCACTTTTCCGAAGATCCCGCGATCACGCGCTTCGTGCCGCATGTGGCCCGGACCGCCCGGCAGCGGGAGGCGTATGTCTGGGCCGTCGACGGCGACCGGGCGCCGGACTACTGGTTCCCGCGCCAGTGCCCGCGGGCGATGGCCTGGTGCGTGCCGGGCACGTCCGCGGCGGACCGTGCGCGCGTCCTCGGGCCGGGCGGCGGTGAACGGGTGCACGTGATCGAGTACGACTGGCTGGAGCGGCTGCGCACCGTCGAACTCTTCGCCTACCGGCTGCCTGCCGCACCCTTCCGCCCGTTCGGCGACCCGGTGCCGCACGCCGTCGTGGCGACCCGCCCGGTCACGCCACTGGGCCCGCCGGAGCCGGTCGGCGAACTCCTGCGGCTTCACCGGGACGCCGGGATCCAGCTCCGCGTGCTCGACAGCCTCTGGGGCTTCTGGAGCGACGTGATCACCAGCACGCTGGGCTTCAGCGGCATCCGCCTGCACAACGCGAAGCCGGCCCCGGCTCCGGCCCCTCCCGTACGCGTACGCCGCCGCCTCACCCCACCCGCGTGACCGACAGCTCCCCGTCCGCGTACTGCTTGCGCAGCACCTTCTTGTCGAACTTGCCGACGCTGGTCTTCGGTACGGACGCCACCGCCGTCCACCGCTCCGGGAGCTGCCACCGGGCCACCCGCTCGCCGAGGAAGGCCCGCAGCTCCTCGAACCCGACGTGCACGCCCTCCCGCAGCACCACGGCGGCCAGCGGGCGCTCGCCCCACTTGTCGTCCGGTACGGCCACCACCGCGGCCTCCGCGACCTCCGGGTGGGCCATCAGGTGGTTCTCCAGCTCGACGGACGAGATCCACTCCCCGCCGGACTTGATCACGTCCTTGGCCCGGTCGGTCAGCGTCAGATAGCCGTCCGGCGTGATCGTACCGACGTCACCGGTGCGCAGCCAGCCGTCGGGGCTGAACTTGTCCTCGGGGCGCAGGTCGGCGCCGTCCGCGCCGCCGTAGTACGCGCCCGCGATCCACGGCCCGCGCACCTCCAGCTCGCCCGCCGACTCCCCGTCCCACGGCAGGTGTTCCCCGTCGGGGCCGACCAGCCGGGCCTCCACGGAGGCGGGGAAGCGGCCCTGCGTCGCGCGGTAGGCCCACTCCTCCTCGCCGCTCACGCCGGCCGGCGGGTGCGCGACCGAGCCGAGCGGGGAGGTCTCGGTCATGCCCCAGGCGTGTACGACGCGCAGCCCGTGCCTCTCCTCGAAGGCGCGCATCAGTGCCGGGGGACACGCGGAGCCGCCGATGACGACGTTGCGCAGCGAGGTGACGTCCCGCTTGGTGGCGTCCAGCTCGCCGAGCAGGCCCTGCCAGATGGTGGGTACTGCGGCGGCGATGGTCGGCCGCACCGTCTCGATCATTTCGGCGATCGGCCCCGGCTGAAGGAAGCGGTCGGGCATCAACAGGGAGGCGCCCGCCATGAAGGAGGCGTGCGGCAGGCCCCAGGCGTTCACATGGAACATCGGGACCACTGGCAGGGCAATGTCCTTGCCGCCCAGTGCGAACGCCTCGGCGTTGTTGACCTGCATGGAGTGCAGGTACAGGGACCGGTGGCTGTAGGCCACGCCCTTCGGGTCGCCGGTCGTGCCGGAGGTGTAGCAGAGCGCGGCGGCCTGCCGTTCGTCGATCTCCGGCCAGTCGTACTGCCGCGCGCGGCCGGCGATCAGCTCCTCGTACTCGTGGACGCTGGGCCGGACGCCTTCCAGCAGGGAACGGTCGCCCGCCCCCGCCACGACGACGTGCTCGACCCCCGGCAGGTGCGGGAGCAGCGGTACCAGCAGCGGCAGCAGGGAGCCGTTGACGAGGACGACCCGGTCGGCGGCGTGGTTGACGATCCAGATCAACTGCTCGACGGGGAGGCGCAGGTTGAGCGTGTGGAGTACGGCACCCATGGAGGGGATGGCGAGGTACGCCTCCAGGTGCTCGGCGTTGTTCCACATGAGCGTCGCCACCCGCTCGTCGCCGTCGACGCCCAGTTCGTCGCGGAGCGCGTGCGCGAGCTGCGCGGCGCGGGCGCCGATCTCCGCGTAACTGCGGCGGTGCGGTTCGCCTTCACCGGTCCAGGTGATCGCCTCGGCCCTTCCGTGGATCGTCGCGCCGTGCGTCAAGATCCTCGAAACGGTCAGGGGTACGTCTTGCATCGTGCTCTGCACCGGGAGCCTCCCCATAGGGTGCGCCTGTTACGCGCGGGTAAGTTCCTGGCGATTGTGCTGGTGTTCCTCGCGGTATGTCACTACCCTGCCAGGACGGATTCAGCCGTTGTACCGGTACGCGACGGGCCGCGGACACCGCCGGTGAGCGGTACGCCGGGGCTCCGGCGCCCGCGTGGGACGAGCGTCGATCAGGCCATCTTCGCCATGTCGGGCGGGGGCGCGCCCCTGACGCTCGCCGCGCCGCGTCCGCACGTTTCGTACGCCCCGCGCGCCCCTCGACCACTCCAAAGGGCCGGTACCGCGCCTGCTGTACCCGGGAAGCCTCTTGGCAGGCAGGCAAACAGGCACGCACGCGCTCCGAATGGAGCCGGATCATGCCTCGGAGCGCAGGAACAACCCACGAAACGATCACGACGCACTACGCACTACGCGCCCGCATCCTGGTCGCCGAGTCCACCTGGTGCCGGTTCACAGCGCGATCACGATTTTGCCGTGAACATGCCTCTCGGCCTGCGTCGTCACGGCTTCACGGATCCGTTCGACCGGGAAGGTCGCCGCGATCGGCACCGTGATCTCGCCGGCACGGACCGCGTCGGCGACCCGTTCCATGGCGCCCGGACCCGCGTCGAGGGCGCCCGTCTTGCGCACACCGGGCGGCGGGGCAGGGCCGTCGGCCACGACGGATATCCGCTCAGGTGCCACGCCGAGCCCCAGCGCGGCTTCGGCCGTCTCCCTGCCGAACAGGTCGGCTGCGGCGGTGATCCCCTCGGGCGCCAGAGCCCGCACCCGGTCCGCCAGGCCGGGGCCGTACGCCACGGGTTCGGCGCCGAGCCCGCGCAGGAATCCGAACGTGCCGTCGGAGGCGGTGCCGAGCACCCGGGCACCCGCGAGCCTCGCCAGTTGCACGGCGAAGATGCCCACGCCACCCGCCGCCCCACCGATCAGGACGGTGTCCCCGGCGCGGAGCCCGATCGCGTCGAGCGCGGCGCAGGCCGTCAGGCCGGACACCGGAAGCGTGGCCGCCGCCTCGTCGCCGATACCCTCCGGGGTGGGCCACAGGTCTGCAGCGGGGGTCTTGACCAGCACGAATTCGGCGACGGACCGGCCAATCGCCGCCCCGTACACCCGGTTGCCGGCCGCGAATCCGGTGGCTTCGGCGCCCACCTCGTCCACCACTCCGGCGAAGTCGCTGCCGAACCCGGCCGGCAAGGTGATGCCGAACCCCGCCGCCATGTCGGGCTGGGTGGTGATCTGCCAGTCCATCGGATTCAGCCCGGCGGCCGTGACCCGGACGCGCACCTCGTCCGGTGCGGCGTGCGGCTCGGGTATCTCCTGCAGTTCGAGTACTTCGGGACCGCCGAATTGCCGGTAACGGACAGCTCTACTCATCGGTGACCTCTCCTGGCCAGTGATGGGACTTGGTCTCATCGACCCTACCTCAGCGATGGGACCAAGTCCCGTACACTGCTCTCATGGCTCGCTGGCAACCCGATGCACCAGGACGACTCGCCGCCGCCGCCCTCGACCTCTTCGAGGAGAACGGCTACGACGACACGACCGTGATCGAGATCGCGGAGCGCGCGGGGCTCACCAAGAGCACGTTCTTCCGGTACTTCCCGGACAAGCGCGAGGTGCTCTTCGGCGGGGGCACGGTGGCCGGTCTGCTCGTCGAAGGGATCGCCTCGGCGCCGCCGGGGTCCGGGCCGCTCGACGCGGTTGCGGAGGCCCTCGATGCGCTCGGCCGGACGTTCTTCACCGTCGACCGCCGCGAGTTCAGCAGCCGACGCCATGCCGTGCTGAACGCCCATACGGAACTGCGCGAACGGGAAGCCCTGAAGAGGATCGACCTCACCGCCTCAGTGACCGAGGCCCTCAACCGTCGCGGAGTCCCGAGCCCGACCGCGCGCGTGGCCGCGAAACTGGGCATGCTCGTCTGGGAGATCGCCTTTGACCAGTGGATCGACACCGACAACAGCGAGGGCTTCGGCCCGCTGGCCCGGCAAGCCCTCGCCGAAGTACGCGCGGCAGCGGCCGTACGCTGAGGCCCGGATCGCATCGTGATCGTTCAGCGGGCTCGCCCGCACTCCGGCGCCTGATCCGGCAGACCGCTGTGCATGGCCGTGGCTGGTTACGGAGCGCCGCTTCCGCACCGGTCCAGCGCGAACCACACCCCCTTGCGCCGGCGGGTGTCGATGTTGGGCCGGTAGACGCCCCACCGCGACGCCAGGGCTTCGACCAGGTGCAGGCCACGCCCCGATCCGTCGTCGAGCAGCGCGGGCAGGCTGAGGAGCCGGCTGCGCGGGGCGTCATCCCACACGGCCACGCGTACGGAGGTGGGGTGCACGGTCACGTCGAGGCGTACGACGGCCGTGTCGGTGTGCAGGTGTACGTTCGTGACCAGCTCACTCACCAAGACGCGGATGTCGTCGACAAGTTCGGTGTTGCCGGTCAGGGTCATCAGGTCGGTCACGACGGCCCGGGCGATTCCCGGCGCGGTGGCACGGTTGAGCAGGTCGAACCGGAACGAGTCGCGTGCGACGGGGGGTGTGGGGGCTGGTTTCGGGGGTGCGAGAGTCGTGGCTACGTCTCCCAACGCGATGGTGCGCGCTGCCCGCTGCCGTGGCCTGGCCACTCCCCAGGTACGCACCCAAAGGGCGCGCGAGTGACTGCACTTCGGCGATCCGACGTGCGGCGCGGTATTCCCACGACGGTAGGGCACATACATGAGACGGCACAAGGATGAGACTCGGCTGTGCCGTTGACAGGTAGACCCGTGAGACCGTGTCGCGGCAGACTGGGGAACGCCGACCAGAAGAGGGGCCGATGCCACCAAGAAGCAGTCCCACCATGCGGCAGCAACGGCTGGGCGCGGAACTGCGAAAGCTCCGCGAGGCGTCAGGGATGCCCGCGCGCGAGGCCGGAGCGCTGCTCGGCGGAAATCAAGCGCAGATCAGCCACCTGGAATCGGGGCGATGGGGGATCAGCGCGGAGCGAGTTCGCCGCCTCGCCTCGTTCTACTCCGCCAGCGATTCCGCCTTGGTCGACGCCCTCTGCGACATGGCCGAGGAGCGATACAAAGGGTGGTGGGAGGAATACCGAGGCATCCTTCCGCAGGGATTCCTGGACGTCGCGGAGATGGAACATCACGCCCGGCGCATCCTGTCCCTGCAAAGCCTCACGATCCCCGGCATCTTCCAGACGGCCGACTACGCGCGCACGATCTTCGGCGGAGCATTGCCGCCACTGCCGCAGACCGAACTCGACGCCCGCGTTGAGCAGCGCATAAGACGCCGCACACTCTTCGACCGCGACACCCCTCCGCCCTTCGAGGGAGTGATCAACGAGGCGGCCCTGCGCATGAGGTACGGCGGTCGGGCCGTCGCTCGCGGCCAGCTCGAACACCTTCTGGAAGTCGCCGAATGGCCGAGCGTGACGATTCAGGTACTTCCCTTCTCCACAGAAGAACTCATCGGGTCGGCACAGTCAGTGCTCTACACCGACGGCCCCGTGTCGCAACTCGACACCGTGCAACTCGACAGCGCATACGGTCCGGCTTTCCTGGACGCCAAGGCCCAACTGGGCAAGTACCGTGCGGTTCTCGAAGCCGCCCAGCGCGCCTCGCTCAGCCCTGCCGCGTCGCGGGAACTCATCCGCAGCATCGTAAAGGAAATGTGAGACTCACCGAATGACCACTGTTACCAACTGGCAGAAGTCTTCCTACTCCGAGGCGACGGGGAATTGCGTCGAGATACGGACGCAGGACGGAATGATCGAAGTCCGAGAGAGCGACAATCCGGGCGAAATCATCACGACCACTCGCACCAAGCTCGAAGCGTTGATCCTGGGCGTCAAGGCCGGGGAATTCGATCACGCGATCTAGTTCGTTCGGCAGCATGACCTCGCGTCATATGCCGTCTCATTGATGTGCCGTCGCATGCTTGCGACGCAGCGCTCCGCGGCGCTACGTTCTTCCCACGTCGCCGCTTCCAGGACCGAAACCGCAAGGGCATGGTTCGGCGTACACCCCCTCCCCGTCGGCTGATTTCTCCTAAGAGGTGCGACGGGGAGGTCCCCAGCCCCTCTACCACGCGTTCCGCGCGCACCGCACCGGAAAATCAGGAGTCTCGCGCCGTACGGTCGTGGCAGCCTGGAGGTATGGGGACGATGGTGGGAACGGTGACCACACTGTGGCGTTATCCGGTGAAATCGCTGCTGGGTGAGGAGGTTCCGGACGTTTCGGCGGACGCCCACGGGCTGGCGGGGGACCGGGCGCTCGCGTTGGTGCATCAGACGTCCGGGCAGGTCGCCAGCGCGAAGAATCCTCGGCTGTGGCGCGACTTGCTGAAGTTGCGGGCCGAGATCATCGACGACGCCGTACGGATCACGCTGCCGTCCGGCCGGACCGTACGGTCCACCGACGCGCACGTGCACAAGACGCTCTCCGCGCACCTCGGACAGCCGGTCGTCCTGACCGGCACCCCGCCCGAGAAGGCCACCCTGGAACGGTCCCGCCCCGAAGACGTGCTGGACGCCGGCGCGGCCGCCGAGGTGGCGAACGAAACCCTGGAGATCGCCTCGCAGGCCCCGCCCGGCACCTTCTTCGACTACGCGCCGCTGCACCTGATCACCCGCGCCACCCTCGACCGGATCACCGAACTCGGCCCCCGGGCCACCACCGTCGAAGCCGAGCGCTACCGCCCCAACGTCGTCATCCGCACCGAGGCCGCCGGCTTCGTCGAGAACGACTGGCCCGGCCGCGAACTGCGCATCGGTGACGAGCTCACCCTCCGGATCGTGGCCCGCACCCCGCGCTGCGCCGTGCCGACGCTGGAACACGGCAGACTCCCGCGCGACCCGGACGCCCTGCGGGTGCCCGCGCGCCACAACCGGGTGATGCCGATGGAGGGCATGGGCCCGCAGCCCTGCGCAGGGGTGTACGCGCAGGTCGTACGGCCGGGACGCATCCGGCAGGGTGACGCGGTGCGGTTGGTGTGAGGCCGTACGAGTGCGGCGGCGGACAGGCCCTGGCTACGCCGCCACCGACAGCTCCGGGTCCTCGCGCAGCTTGGCCAGGGCCCGGGACACCGCGCTCTTGACCGTACCGACGGAAACCCCGAGCACCTCCGCCGTCTGCGCCTCGCTCAGGTCCTCGTAATAGCGGAGCACGACCATGGCCCGCTGCCGCGCCGGCAGCTTCAGCACCGCCCGCCTCATCGCGTCCCGCAGCGCCTGCGCCTCGGCCGGGTCGGGCGCCGGCACCGGGTCGGGCTCGGGTATCTCCTCGCAGGCGAACTCGTCGACCTTGCGTTTGCGCCACTGCGAGGTGCGGGTGTTCAGCAGGGCGCGGCGCACATAGCCGTCCAGCGCCCGGTGGTCCTCGATCCGCTCCCACGCCACGAACGTCTTGGTCAACGCCGTCTGCAGCAGGTCCTCGGCGTCGCTCGGGTTCGCGGTGAGCGAGCGGGCGGTCCGCAGCAGCACCGGCCCGCGGGCCCGTACGTACGACGTGAACGACGGGAACACAGCGGCGCTGGAAGCGCTGGTGCACACTGGCGTGGTCATGGTCCAACGCTAGAAGCGAGGGACGCCGTGACGGATCGCCCCCAGGTGCCGAAGACCCCTCCCTCTCAAGTTGTACAGGTAGGGCCAGCCCCACCTCCTAAAGGCGGACGGCCACTCGTCCCCCGTCAGGGTGCCCGCCCCCTTTCGTCAGGGCCCCGGTCCCGTGCACCGGGGCCCCGCGTCGACCGCCGGCCTACCTGATCACGGCCACCGGCGCGTCCACCTGGTTGCGGTCGATGACCATGCGGCGCCCGCCGTGCGTCTCGGCGACGTTGCCCGCGTACTGGTGGATGCGCCGGTGCGGACGCCACGCCGAGGCGGACAGCTCCGGCTCGCCGTACAGGTTCGGCTTGGCGTGCCACCGCGCGAACCACATCACCGACGGCAGGTCCCCCGTACCGGCCCGCCGCGCCCGCTCCAGGTGCCGGATGCCGGAGTCGGCGCTGCTGTAGAAGCCGGGCACGTACCCCTGGCGGACCGTCTCACGGTTCCAGGCCCGGATGTACTCCAGCGTCTTACGGGTGCAGGAAGCGTTGCGCAGGCTGTACGCCTCCATGTCCAGGTACAGCGCGCTGTCCGGCGCGATGCCCAGTTCCTTCGCACGGCGCACCGCGTCCCGCGCCTCGCCGGTGCCCACCTGCACCGGATCGCTGCCGATGGTCACCTTGCGCTTGTGCTTGTTGACCACACAGGGCGCCTGCGAGCCGACGTACAGCGGCAGCAGCCGCCAGCCCGCGCGGTGGGCGGTACGTACCCAGTCGCGGGTGAGGTTCGGCTGGCTGGGGCAGGCCCGGCCGCGCCCGCCGAAGTAGATGCCGACACCACGGTACTTGGAGCCCTTCCATGCCTGCAGGGTGCTCAGCGAGGGCGTCTTGCAGGTGTCGAACGCCCAGCCCTGGAACTCGTTGGGGCCGCGTGGCCCGGCCCGGTCGGGCTCCGCACCGGCAGCCGGGGCGAGGAGTGTGGCCAGCAGACCGAGCAGACCGGTCAGGGCGGTGAGCAGGACGGCGGGGCGCAGGGCTCTCCGTCGGATGATCTTCTTGGTCGATCCCATACCCGGAGTCAAAGTGCGGGCACGGTGCGCCGCGCGCCGGACACGCCATCGGCCGCACGCATTCAGCCTTCCGGGGGGCTTTTCGGGGTGGCGTTCGAATGGGGTGGGCTGGTGGCTTGGGGCGGGCGATCGGTGGGCCGGGGGCTTCGGTCAGCCGTCCGCTCCCAGCACCAGTCCGGAGGTCGGTACGCCCGTACCGGCGGTGACCAGGACACCGGCAGCCCCCGGCACCTGGTTGACGGAGGTGCCGCGGACCTGCCGTACCGCCTCCGCGATGCCGTTCATGCCGTGCAGATAGGCCTCCCCCAGCTGCCCGCCGTGCGTGTTGAGCGGCAGCCCGCCCGCGGCGACGAAGTCCGCCGCCTCGCCGCGCGCGCAGAACCCGAACTCCTCCAGCTGCATCAGCACGAACGGCGTGAAGTGGTCATAGAGGATGCCGACGTCGATGTCCGCCGGGCGCAGGCCACTCGTCCGCCACAGCTGCCGCGCCACGACGGCCGACTCCGGCAGGCCGGTCAGGCCGTCCCGGTAGTAGCTGGTCATCTGTTCCTGGGCCCGGCCCGCGCCCTGGGCCGCCGCTCGGATCACGGCGGGCGGTCGCCGCAGGTCACGGGCCCGTTCGAGGGAGGTGACGACGAGGGCCTGGCCGCCGTCCGTCTCCTGGCAGCAGTCGAGCAGCCGCAGCGGCTCGACGATCCAGCGGGACGCGGCGTGCTCGGCGAGAGTGATCGGCTTCCCGTGGAAGTACGCGGCGGGGTTACGCGCGGCATGACGCCGGCCGACGACCGCGACCTGCCCGAAGGCCTCCGGGGTGAGCCCGTACGCGTACAGGTACCGCTGGGCCGCCATGGCGACCCAGGAGGCAGGGGTCAGCAGCCCGGAGGGCAGATTCCAGCCGAGCGCCGCGCCCTCGGCGGACGGCTCGCGGCGCTGCACACCGGAGCCGAAGCGGCGGCCCGAGCGCTCGTTGAACGCCCGGTAACAGACGACGACTTCGGCGACCCCGGCGGCGACCGCGAGGGCCGCCTGCTGGACCGTGGCGCAGGCCGCGCCGCCCCCGTAGTGCACGCGGGAGAAGAAGGACAGCTCGCCGATGCCGGCCGCCTGGGCGACGGTGACCTCCGGGCTGGTGTCCATCGTGAAGGTGACCATGCCGTCGACGTCGCCGGGGCCCAGCCCGGCGTCGTCCAGCGCCGCATGTACGGCTTCCACGGCCAGCTTCAGCTCGCTTCGGCCGGAGTCCTTGGAGAACTCGGTGGCACCGATACCGGCGACGGCGGCCCGGCCGCCGAGGGTGTCCGCGCGGTGGAGGCTCATGGGGCGGGCTCCGGAAAGGGGGCCGGGCGAGGGGCGGAGGGACGCTCCGGGCCGGGTACGGTCAGGGTGACCGTACCGCTGACGTGGTTGCCGAGGCGGTTGGAGCCCACGACCCGTACCTCTGCCGTGTCACCGTCCAGGGAGCGGAGTGTTCCCCGTAATACCAGTTCGTCGCCCGGGTAGTTGGGCACGCCGAGCCGGATCGCCACCCTGCGGAGCACGGCACGGGGGCCGAAACAGTCGGTGATGTAGCGGCCGACCAGGCCGTTCGTGGTCAGGATGTTCATGAAGATGTCGGGGGAGCCCTTGGCTCTGGCCGCCTCGGCGTCGTGGTGCACGTCCTGGTAGTCGCGGGAGGCGACCGCGCCAGCGACGATCAGGGTGCGGGTGATGGGGATGGTCAGCGAAGGGAGCACATCACCGGCCCTCATGGCTGCCTCCCGTTGAAGACGGGTAACACCAAGTCCTCCTCCACGGTCCGGAACTCCAGCCGTACGGGCATGCCGACGCCCACCTCCGCGGGCGGCACCCCGACCACCCCGGCCACCATCCGCACGCCCTCCACCAGCTCGATCAGCCCGACGGCGTAGGGCGGGTCGAAAGCCGGGAAGGGCGGGTGGTGCATGACGACGTACGAGAAAACCGTGCCGGAACCGTCGGCCTCCACGGTGTCCCAGCCTTCGCCGCCGCAGCTGTTGCAGCCCGGCAGCCAGGGGAAGCGGAGCGTCGCGCAGGCCGTGCAGCGCTGGATGAGCAGCTTGCGGCGGGCGACTCCGTCCCAGAAACCGGCGTTGTCGCGGTTGATCACGGGGCGGGGGTGGGGATGGGGGTGGGAGTGGGGGCGGACAGGTGCTTCCCGGGAGCCGGCCGGTGCGTACTTGAGGATGCGGAAACGATGCGTACCGGCTAGTTCTCCGTCCGCCCGTACGTCCATCCGCGTCGTGACGAAGTACCCCGCCCCCAGCTTCGTCGTCTTGCGCGGGGACACCGACTCGATGACGGCGTCGAAGGTGACACGGTCACCGGGCCGCAGCGGGCGCAAGTACTCCTGCTCGCAATCCGTCGCGACAACGGAGGTACAACCGGCCTCGTCCAGCAGGGCGAAGAGCGCGTCGTACGCCGACGAGCGCCCCGGGTGCCCGGAGAGGCCGCCCATCGTCCAGGCCTGCAGCATGGTGGGCGGGGCGATGGCATCGGGGCCCTGGTACGCGGGGCTGGTGTCACCCATGGCCTCGCACCAGTGGCGGATCATCGGCTCGTTGACGGGGTCCTTGCCCTCGCCGGCCGTCACGGCGGCGTGCCCTTCGAAGGCTTTCAGCCGTACGTAGAGATCGTCGCCGGCAGCGTTCACGCCCACGCCCTTGTCCCTCCCGCTTGCATGCCTGCATGCCTGCCTGTGCGTACCTGTCGCCCGTCACGCGCCACCCGTCACGCGTCGTTTGGCCTCCGCGCCTGCTACTTGGAGAGTTCCTGACTGTCCGTCAGGGGACGAGCGAAGTCAAGAGCGGCATGGCGTCGGCCGGACCGGAACGAGACCGATACGCCCCCTTCCCTCAATCGAACGCGCATACGAAAATAGAGCCATGGCCTCTCCCCACACGACCGCCATAACCGCACCCGCATCCGCAGCCACATCCGCGTCCACATCCGTATCCACCGCCACCGCCACCGCCCTCACCCACGCCCTCATCGCGGCCGGCCGCGGCTACTCCGTCATCCCGCTCACCCGCGCCAAACTGCCCGCCGTACGCTCCCCCCACCACGCCGACCCGGCCCCCGCCCCCTGCCGCGGCGCCTGCGGCCGCCCCGGGCACGGCATCCACGACGCGACCTCGGACCCGCTCGCCGTACGCCGCCTCTTCGCGGCCGCGCCCTGGGCCACCGCGTACGGCATCGCCTGCGGCGTCCCCCCGCACCACCTCATCGGCATCGACCTGGACACCAAGCACGGCGCGGACGGCCTCACCGCCCTGCAACTGCTCGCCGCCGAACACCACTTCACCCTGCCGCCCACGGTCACCGTCCACACCCCGTCCGGCGGACGCCACCTCTACTTCTCCGGCTCCCCGGCGCCACCCGTACCCAACTCGGCGGGCCGCCTGGCCCCGGGCATCGACATCCGCGGCACCGGCGGCTACCTGGTCGGCCCCGGCTCCCGCACCTCCCGCGGCGAGTACCACCTGGCCCCCGGCTCCCCCCGAACCCCCACCCCGGCCCCAGCCGCCCTGCTCGCCCTCCTCCCGCCCCAGCCCCTCCACCATCCCTCCGCCCTGCCGTCCCCTCCCCCGCACCCCAATCCGGCCCCGGCCCTGCTCCGGTTCGTCCGCACTTCCCCCTACGGCCAGCGCAACGCCCGCCTCTTCTGGGCCGCCTGCCGCGCCTACGAGTCGGGCCTGGGCCAGGAAATGGCCACCGCCCTGACCACCGCCGCCCTCCACACCGGCCTCACCGAGCGCGAAGCCCGCGCCACCATCGCCTCCGCCGCCCGGCACTGAGCCGTTCCCGTGCCCGTATCCCTACCCGTGCCCGTATCCGTACCGGCCGTTGCCTTCCTACCGGTACGGAAAAGGGCCCTGGCAACGCACCGCTGCCAGAGCCCGCACCGCCTCGGTCCCGGTCAGCCGATCCGCGCCAGCCGGGCCCCGAACGACGGTTCGGCCAGGTCCTTCTGCAACGCGACCGGCACCGTCGCCCTGCCCGCCCCGCTCCCGACGCTCAGGCGGCCGACGACGGTGCCGGCCTTCGCCTCGTGCGGCACGGCGGAACGGCCGCCGCCGTCGATCTTGAACTCCGCCTTCATGCCGGGCCACCCGACAGCCTTCAGGCTCTCGGTGGCGACCACCGGCGTACGCCCGCCGAGGCCGTCGTCGACATGGCCGACCACGTCCCCCTTCTTGACCACGGTGGCCGACGCCATGGCGTCCTGCACCGCCCGGATCATGGTGTAGCTCCGGTCGAGCACGAGGTTCAGGCTGTTCCCCGCGTCGGGGTCCAGTCCCTTGAAGTGCTGGTCCAGCGTCACACCGACGATGGTCCGCGGCTTCCCGTCGACCGTCCGCCGGGCCGCCCACATCAGCGCGCCGCCGGCCGGGCTGCTCGACCCCGTCTTCACGCCCAGCACCCCGGCTCCCTTGATCAGCAACCGGCTGTTGTTGTTCTCCAGCCGCTCCTGGAGGCCGGGGACCTCGGCGTTCGGCATCGCGACGATCTTGCGGATGACCTCGTTCCCCATGACGGCTTCGGCCAGCTTGAGCTGATCGGCCGCCGTGCTCTTCGTGCTCGCCTCGAAACCGCTGGGATCGGTGTACGTGGTGTCCGTCATCCCCAGGGCCTTGGCCTCGGCGTTCATCTTGCCGACGAAGGCCTCCTCGGTCCGCGCGTCCCAACGGGCCAACTGACGCGCGATGTTGTTGCCCGACGGGATGAGCACCATCTGCAGCATCTGGAACTCGGTGAACGTCTGCCCCTCATCAACCCGGACCCGCGACTGGTCCGCGGCCCCCGACTCCTTGGCGGCCTGCGCATCCACCGTGATCTTCGGCCCTTGCTCGCCGGCCTTCAGCGGATGATCCTTCAGGACCAGATACGCCGTCATCACCTTCGCAACGCTCGCCGTCGGCACGGGCCGCTGCTGCCCGTACACACCCACATCCCCCACTCCGACGACCCGTACGGCCGCCTGCCCCTCCCCCGGCCACGGCATCTTGAACGCGCCGCCCCCGAAGGTGTACGACGCCTCCTCCCCCAGCGCCAGCTCCGGGCCGGGCAACGGCCGGACCTGCTGCACGACGACAAAGACGATCACCAGCAGCACCACCAGCGGCGTCCAGATCTTGAGCCGACGGCCGATCGTCCGCAGCGGGGTCGGGGGCGGCGGCGGGGTGTTGGTCAACTCCGCCAACAGATCCAACGCGGGCACCGGCGGCAACGGCTGCTGCTTGGTCTGCTCGGTGGCGGGGAGGGGGGTGGGGGGCGGTGGTGCCGCGGCGGGGGTGGGGTTCGAGGCGGGCTTGGGAACGAGCTTGGGGGTGGGGGCGGGGGTGGGGGCGGGGGTGGGGTCGGTTGGCGGTGACAGGGTGGGGGCCGGGGGCGCGGATTCTGCGGTTACCGCAGCCGCGGGGGCCTCGGCAGGAGGCGTCTTTCGGTCGCCGTCCGGGCCGTTCTTCACGTCGGTACTCGGAGAGACCTTCGCGTCGGCGCTTGCGGAGCCCTTCGACTCGGCCGCAGCCGCCGCATCGGCCGTTGCCTCGGCCTTCGCCGCAACCTCCGGCTCGACCTCAGCCCCGGCCTTCCCGTCGGCCTCCGCCCCAGCCTCCTCGTCGGCCTCCGCCCCAGTCTTTGCCTCAGCCTTCTCGTCGGCTTCCGCCGCAGCCTTCGTCTTGGCTTCGGCCTCGGCCTTCGCCGGCGCCCCCTTCACCTCTAACCCCGCCGGGCTCGCGATCACCACCCGAGGATCGCGTCCGTCCGGTGGCGTCCCCTCTGACTCCTCGTCCCGCTTTTTCGACGTGTCAGGGGTCGCGCCCGCCACCGGTGTCTCCTCGTCTCGATGCCAGCTCCGGAGATCTAGATGAGAACGACAATCCACTGGTTCCCGGCGAACCAGACTTGAACGGACTCCGTCCGTCCCGCCCACGCGAAGGGCCCCCGACCGGAGTCCGGTCGGGGGCCCTTCGCTCACACTGGGAGCCGCGGAGGCTGTGGGATTTGAACCCACGGTGAGGGGTTACCTCACGACAGTTTTCAAGACTGTTCCCTTAGGCCGCTCGGGCAAGCCTCCCCGCGCGCCGGTGGACGGCGCGCGGGGATCAGACTAGCGCGTCACTTGTCGCCCGTGCGCTGGCCCAGGGTCACCTGGGTGGTCTGCTCCTTGCCGCCGCGCTTGTAGGTGAGGGTCACCTTGTCGCCCGGCTTGTGCTGGTAGATGGTGCTGATCAGGGTGGGGCCGCTGTCGATGATGGTGTTGTCGAGCTTGGTGATCGTGTCGCCGGGCTTCAGGCCGGCCTTGTCGGCGGGGCCGTTCGGGGTGACGGAGGCGGAGCCGTCGGTGCCGCCGTCCCGGGCGATGGTCGCGCCGTCGCCGGTGTCGCGCATCATGACCTGGGCGCCGATCTGCGGGTAGACCGGCTGGCCCTTCTTGATCAGGTCGCCCGCGACCCGCTTGGCCTGGTCGATCGGGATGGCGAAGCCGAGGCCGATGCTGCCGGACTGCTGGCTCTCGCCGCCGAAACCGCCGCCGCCGTTGCCCGCGGACTGGATGGCGGAGTTGATGCCGATGACGCTGCCGGTGGCGTCCATCAGGGGGCCGCCGGAGTTGCCCGGGTTGATCGAGGCGTCCGTCTGGAGGGCGCTCATGTACGAGGGGGTGGCGTTGCCGCCGTCGCTGGAGGCCACCGGGCGGTTCTTGGCGCTGATGATGCCGGTGGTGACCGTGCCGGAGAGGCCGAAGGGCGCGCCGATGGCGATCGTCGCGTCGCCCACCTGGACGTTCGCGGACTTGCCGAGCGGCAGCGGTACGAGGTCGGCGTCGGCGGGGTTCTTGAGCTTGATGACGGCGACGTCGTAGCCCTGGGCCCGGCCGATGACCTCGGCGTCGTACTTCTTGCCGTTGGAGAACGTGGCGGTCAGCTTGCCGCCCTGGGCGGCGCTGGCGACGACGTGGTTGTTGGTGAGGATGTGGCCCTGCTTGTCGTACACGAAGCCGGTGCCGGTGCCGCCCTCGCCGGTCGCGCCCTGCGCCTCGATCGTCACGACGCTGGGCAGCGCCTTCTGCGCTATGCCGGAGACGGAGGTGGGCTTGCGGTTGAGCGCCTCGGGGTCGCCGGAGGCGGCGACCGTGGTGGAGTTCGCGTCGCTGCGGTTGGCGGCCCAGAAGCCGATGCCGCCGCCGATGCCGCCGGCCACCAGCGCGGCGACCAGTACGGCGGCGACCAGGCCGCCGTTGCGGCGCTTCTTCGGCGCGGGCGCGCCCGGGGCGCCCCACACGCCGTCCGGGCCGCCCGCGCCGCCGCCTCCGTAGCCGGGCGGGGGGCCGCCCCAGCCGCCCGAGGAGGCGCCGTGTGCCGCCGTCGCGTACGAAGGCGGCGTGGTCTGGTGGGAGGGGTCGGGAGCGCCTTCGCCGCCCGGGTGGGGGTGGGTGCCCGCGTGCGGCTGGGGAGGCGTGTGCGGGCCGCCCGCCTGGCCGGCCGTCGGCGCGAACTCCGGCGGCGGAGGCGCGGTGGGCGGGGTGGCGGCGGCAGGAGTGGGCGAAGGGGCGGCGGGGGGCGCGGAGGCGGCTCTCGGCGCGTCGTGTGCGCCCGGCGCATGCGGAGCGTCGTGCGCGCCCGGCGCGTCGTGCGCCCCTGCGGCGGGCGCTGCGGCCCCTGCGCCCGCCGGTTCCGCTGCTCCCGGCGCGCCCGCCGTGTCCCGTACACCCGTGCTGTCCGCAGGGCGCGCACCGGACTCGGGTGCGCTGTCCGACGCCTGGGGCGCCGACGGCGGCTGGGCCTCCGGCGGGACGGCGGCGCCCTCGTTCTCGGTGCTCACGGCTCTCTCCTCAGTTTCGCGACGGTGCCGGGTCTCGGCCCGGCGTCTCCTTCAGGATGCGGTGCGGTGTCCAGGATGCGGCGCGGGACCCTGGCGTACGGGCGACGGGCAGGCGGTACCGGTGACTGTCACAGGTGCAAGCCTTTCCCACCGCGCGTCAGGGCGCCGTAAGCCGAGCCTGTGACTGTCACCCCATCCTTTATGCCGGACAAAAACGGCGCATCTGGTGTTATGCGGATCAGGTAGTGCACAAGGCGTCCCTCCCGCGGGCGATGGCACGATAACCCGGTGACCACCGCGTACCCGCTCCGGGACCGCACCCCGGGCCCTTCCCGCATTTCCGTCGTAGCCCATCGTGGCGCGTCCGAGGACGCGCCGGAACACACCCTGGCCGCTTATCGCCGAGCGATCGAGGACGGCGCCGACGCGCTGGAGTGCGATGTGCGGCTCACCGCCGACGGCCATCTCGTCTGTGTGCACGACCGCCGGGTCAACCGCACCTCCAACGGACGCGGCGCCGTCTCGGCACTGGAGCTGGCCGACCTGGCCGCGCTGGACTTCGGTTCCTGGAAGGAGGACGAGGATGCGACCTGGGAGGCACCGGACCGCCAGCACGAGGACCCCGAACGCACCTCCGTGCTCACTCTGGAACGACTTCTCGAACTCGTGTCCGACGCGGGCCGCAGGGTCGAGCTGGCCATCGAGACCAAGCACCCCACCCGCTGGGCCGGCCAGGTGGAGGAGCGGCTGGTCGCCCTACTGGAGAGATTCGGCCATACCCGGGCCTCGGGCGAGGGGCCGCCGCCCGTCCGGGTCATGAGTTTCTCCGCCCGTTCGCTGCACCGGGTACGGGCCGCGGCGCCCGACATCCCTGGTGTCTACCTGATGCAGTTCCTGACGCCACGCCACCGCGACGGGCGGCTGCCACCCGGCGTGGGCATCGCGGGACCCGGCGTCCGGATCCTCCGCGCCCACCCCGACTACGTGGCCAAGGCGCACCGCGCGGGCCACCAGGTGCACGTCTGGACCGTCAACAATGAGGCGGATGTAGAGCTGTGTGAACGCCTGGGAGTGGACGCAATCATTACCAATCGCCCCAAACAGGTACGAACCCAACTGGGTCTCGGGTAACAGCCGTCACAGGGAGTGCACCGGCGCATTCGACACGTATTCGATCGTCACGAGTGCGTCACCGCACCGGGATTGGCCGGTTTCCGGTCCAGGCCATTGGGGCATTCATCCCGTGGCGTGGGGCGAAGGAGGTCTCGGGGGTGGCGTTGATGGTGGCACAAGAGGTGCCGACGGCGTCGGTCATGGCCGTACCCCATGGTCCGTCGGGGGTCGGCTCGGCCAGGCGGCGCATGCGGGCCGAACTGCTGGCAAGCGGCGTTCAGGACACGGTCGTCGATGACGCGGTACTCATTCTTTCCGAACTGCTGAGCAATTCGTGTCGGCACGCACGTCCGATATGCGTGCTGGAGACACCGGGTTCCGTACGGGGCTCCGCCCGCGACGCGGCACCGGACGCGATACGCGCCGCGTGGCGCATCGACGGGCACGGCCAGCTGACCATCTCGGTCACCGACGGCGGCGGCCCGACCCGGCCACAACCGGCCACTCCGTCGATCACCGCCAAGGGCGGCCGCGGGCTGGCGATCATCCGGTCCCTCGCCAAGGAATGGGGCGTGGAGGACACGGAGGGCGAGGTCACGGTCTGGGCCCTGCTGACTCTGCGCGGCCTTCGCAGCGCGTTCGCTACGCGCGTGGACCTGCCGGTGGAACTGTCCGCCGACTTCTCCGGGGGCGGGCACGGAAAGCTCCCCGGGCGGTCGAACGGCGTTGCTCCGGGGCGCCCCGTCGGCCTTCCGAGGACCGACCGGACCCCGGCACAGGAACGGGACCGGGAGCGAGAGCAGGACCGGGAGCGGGTCGGGGAGCGGGTCGGGGAACCGGCCGTCCGGTCCGGTGATCCGGCTCCCGTGGCGGTGCCGGAGCTGTCGCTGGTGGAGTGCAATCGCTCGTCCAGCTGAGGCAGCGGGGCAGCCGGCCCCCGCCCGGCCCCCCGCCCGGAACACACCCACCCGCCCCGCCTACGCGCCCGGCAGTCGCCCGTGCGCGTCCGCGCCGTACCCCTGCCGTCCGGTACGCCGACACGGCCGTACGGCGGCGAGCGGTCGCGTGGGACCAATTCCGTTGGCCAGCGCGGTCGCGGGGGGGGCGGGCCCCCGAAGGCAGTGGGCGGGAAGCCGCGCCGCGGCCTTCTCCGGCAGCCTCCCCGGCAGCACGCGGCCGCGGACCGCAGCGCGCGGCGCAGGGCGGGGCGCAGTCGTCTAGGCTCGCGCCGGAACGCGTCCGTACGCCCAGGATCGACCAGGAGAACGCCTCGCCATGGCCAAGAAGCGCCGTCCCCAGACCAAGGCCGCAGCACCGCAGCTCAAGGACGGCGAGGTGCCCGTCGTCGGGGCGCGCGAGCCCTGCCCTTGCGGCTCGGGCCGCCGCTACAAGGCGTGTCACGGCCGGAGCGCGGCGCACGCCGTGACCGAGCTGGTGCGGCGCCCCTTCGAGGGCCTGCGGGGCGAGTGCGACTGGGTGGCGCTGCGCGAGCTGGTGCCCGCCGCCACGGTCGAGTTGACGCTCAAGGACGGGCTGCCCGAGGGTGTGCCGTCGGTGACACTGGCGACCGTCCTGCCCATGGCCTGGCCGGCGCTGCGCCGCGACAACGGCGCCGTCCTGCTCGGCCTGCAGAACGACACCGCTTCGGGGGACCTCAGCCGCGACCTCGCCGACACGCTGCGCCGCGCGCTGGCCGCCGAGCCGGGCACGCCGGTCGCCGCCGAGCGCGCCGCGGCGGACGGCCCGCGTCTCCAGGACCTGCTGGACCCGGCCGCGCCGTTCGAGCCGCAGGTGCACTCCGGCTTCGAGTTCTGGGTGGAGGACGCCGAGAACGCGACGGGCGAGGTCGCCGCCTCCCTGGAGCGGGCGAACGCCGCCGCCATCCCGACCGCGCGGCTGGACGGCCTGGAGGGCGCGTACTGGTGCGAGACGCCCGAGAAGAACCACCTGCGCTGGGTGACGGCCCACCCGGAGGAGCAGCTGCTGGACGCGCTGGCCCGGCTGCACGCCGCCGGTACGTCCTCGCTCGGTGAAGGCACCCGTCTGGTCGGGTCGTTCCGCGCGCACGGTCTGGTCGTGCCGGTCTGGGACCTGCCCTCCGGGATGAGCGCGGACGACGTGGCCAAGCCGGCCGCCGCCTTCGCGGAGCGGCTCGCCACGGCGCTCGCCTCGGACGCCCCGCTGACGCCGGAGGAGCGCCGTGCCCGCGGCGGCCTCACCAACCGTCAGGTGACGCTGAGCTGAACGTGGCCCCTGGGGCGCGGATCGGGCCGACGGGCGTGACTCCGGTCACAACTCACGGTGCCGACCAGTAAATACGCGTCCGGAATTCCACGATCGAATTTGCGAACCGCGGATCTCTTGTTACCGTTCTAGGAGCCCGGTCGCTGGTGCATCCCCCGTCGCCAGCGACCGGGCGCTTCCATGCCCGCGTCCGCAGGACCGGGCGGCCGCTCCCGGAGCCGCGAGAACGCCGTGTGGACACCGTCCCGGCGCGACCGGCCCGCCGCGGCCCCTGTGAGCCCGCCTCCCGCCGCGTCCGGCCTGCCGCGCCCACCCTTGTCGGCCCGTACGAGCCACGGCCGCCACACCCCCGTACCGGCCGCTCCTGGCGCCAGCCGCGGCCCGCTGTCGCGCCTGGTCCGGGCCGCGCCCCGCCGCCCCCGTACCGTCATTGGTCCGAACCACCCTTGCCCGGTGCGGGGTTGCTGCCGGAGCGCAGCAGCTTCCGCTCGTCCCGCGCGTCGGCGACCTCCGCGACCGCGCTGTACGGCGCCGGGGCACCCCCAATGGTCGGCTCGCGCGGGGTTTCGCAGGTCCCGGGCTCGTCACCGGCCGGCAGATCGCAGTGCGCCTGCACGGTCCGGCCGTCCGGCCGCATCAGGGTCAGTACGGCGCGCAGGGGCTCGCCGGAGGTGTTGCGGTAGTACGTGCGCCCCCAGGTCCGGCCATCCTCGACAAGAACACATGCCTGAGCTTCCACCCCTTCGGGTGAAGCGAGTTCAGGACCGCAGTGAGCGGCACGGCGGCCGTCGGACGCGGTCATCGGGTGGGGGGCGACGGGCGGACCGGAGGCGGCGGGCGCGGCGGTGGCACCCGCGCGCGGATTCGTGTGCGCGCCGCGGGACGGGCCCGGTACCGCGTACGGACCCGGCGCCACGTGGGGACGCGGAGCCGCCGACGGCCCCGGCACCGCGGACGGACCCGTACCAACCGGAACACCGGCATCCGGATGTGCAGTACTCGCGGAGCCGTCGGCCGCCGACCGATCGGATTCGGCCGGACCGGCGGTCGCGGCGGCCAGCGGCAGCGCGACGGCGAGCGCGACCGTGCTCGCCAGCGCGATCATGCGGAGATGCGGCGCACGCTCCATGGGACCACCTGGGGTTGTCAGGGCGACGGATTGACCGTCGGATTGACGGCGCGCCGAACATATCGGCCCGGAACGGGCGCATACCGGGCTCGTCCCCTCGAATCCCCGCCAACACCGGGCAGCTCACACCCGTACGAGTGAACCGCCCGCGCGTTCTTCGTCCGCGCCGAGCGGCGTGAGGGGGAGGAGAGGGGGTGGGAGGAGGCGGGAGAAGGGTGCGGGGGGACTCCCGGGGGGGGGCAGGCGCCGGGCGGGCGCCGGAGCGGGCGCGCCCGGCCGGGCGGTTCAGTACGCGAGCCGGCTGCCGCCGTCCGGCGCGCTGGTGCTCGCGGTGACCAGGGCGTCCACGATGGTCTCCACCCGCGGCAGCCAGGGCGCGGCGGAACCGGTGCCCGGCGACCGCTCCCAGTGCACCTTGCCCACGCCGATCTGCGACGGCGGCAGCACCACGTAACCGCCCTCGCCGTGAAAGCGCAGCGAACTCGGCACCCACTCCCGGGAGTGCAGCAACTCGCCCAGTTCCGCTAGGGAGTACGGGGCGACCAGCAACGACCATCGGGTGGGGGTGGCGACAACCGGGCCGGTCCGTACGCCGAAGTGGTCCAGGGCGGCCAGCGCCCGCGCCCCGGCGACGGCCGGCAGGCTCAGCGCGCAGGGCGCGCGGCCGCCGGTGGCCAGCAGGACGGGCGCGGTCGGCCGGTTCGTCCACCACCAACGCACCATCCGGGCATCGGTGGTGGCCGCGAACAGGCCGGGGTCGAAGGGGTGCGCGCCGGGCACCACGCAGTCCGGGTCCGGACAGCTGCACGGGCGCGTACCGCGCTCGGCGCGGCCCCGTCCGCCGGACGTCTTGCCGCCCGCCTGTTTCCCGCCGGTCCGCAGCCCGACGCCCGGGAGTACGGGCCACTGCCACTCGGTGGCGCAGTGGAGCGCCGCACCGAGCAGCGCCGACCTTCCGCCGCGCCGGAGCTGGAGCTTGCGTCGCCTTCCGAGGATCTCGCGCATGAGCGCTCGTTCCTTTCCGTTAACGCCGAGGGCTATGTCCATCGCACTACATGCCGGTTCATGCCGCTGCGTGGCGTTTCGCGGTGGCTCCTGCGAACCCCTGACGCCACGTGGATCTCTGGTCACTGCGTGTACAGAGCAGCGCATCACGCCATACGCCGAGCGTGGAACGTGGCGGAGGGTGGCGCACGCATGGCGCTTGCTGTCCCGTGAAGCAGATCCGCCACTTGGGGGTGCGGTGCGGCGCGGTCGTCGCCGTGTTAGACGCCCGTGCCCGTCGGAGAGTTCCGGCGCGGCCCCAACTGACTCCGCGCCTTTCCGAGTACGTACCCGCCATGGTGGTGATGACGCACTGTCGAACACCGCCAGTCGACCTCAAATTGACGTTCGGGGGGATATTTTCCGGCCAACTTGCTCACCCCGTTGACACCACAAACCCCATGAGGACAATGCTGGACATCGCGTCACCAGGGCGTGTACATGTGGAGGCATTAATAGCGGAGCAGCATGACATGGGGGTTTGCGATGCTATTGAGGAAATTGAGCAGTTTGACACACTACTCAACAGCACTCAACAAAACGCCGCAATCCACTCCACCCTGCGGCCTGACCTGGGCTTTCACCCGGCGCTACGTAAGCCGTCGGCCATGACCACCCCTCACGTTCCGAAAGTGGCTGGAATCGAACCAGCACTTCCCGCCCCCACGCACACTGCCGAGTCCGCAACCGCAGCAGCCCCTGCGGACACCCCGCCCGAGGCCCGCCCCACGGCCGCCCAGGACCGCCTCACCAGCTGGATCTCCGACCTCACCACGCTGCACGACCTCACCGGGCAACTGGCCCGCACCCGAACCCTCGAAGCCGCGCTCCGGGAACTGCTGCGCGCCGGCGCCTCCCTGGTGGGCGCCCGGCGCGGACTGGTCGTCCTCGAACCGCCCGACGGGCGCGGCCCGGACACCACCGTCGGCCTCGGGCTCGGGCAGGCGGACATCGGCCACCTCGAAACCGTGCCGCGCCGCGCGCTGTCCTTCGGCCGGATTCTCGACGGCCTTCCGGTGACGGACGGGCATGAACGGGACCGGACACCCGGGGAACGGGGCCGGGCATCCGACGGACGGGACCGGGCACCCGGCTCCGGCGCCGCGCCGGAGAAACAGGAGAGACCGGAGAGACCGGAGAGGACAGAGAGAACAGAGCGGGCAGAGGGGTCGGATAGGACGGAAGAGGGACCGGAGAGGACGGAGGAGGGGCCGGAGAGGGCTGAGAGGCAGGAGAGACCCGACGGCTCCGGCTGCGTCGCCTGCGGGCACGGCCACATCGCCCAGCCCGACATCCCCGGCGAACCCGGCCTCGACCCCCGCCTGCGGGAGGTCGCCGCCCGCCTCGGCTACGCGGCCAGCTACGCCGTACCGCTGGAGGCCGGCGCCTTCGGCCGGTTCGGCGCCGCGGTCTGGCTCTACGACGAACCCACCGAGCCCGGCGAACGCCGGCGCCACCTCGTCGGCCGCTACCTCGCGTACGCCACTGAACACCTCGCCCGCCTCCTCGAACTGCACCGCCAGCGGCAGACCGTCGCGACGCTGCGCGAGGAACTGCTGCCCAGCAGGCTGCCCCGCGCCCCCGGCGTGCGGCTCGCGGTACGGCACAGCTCCGGGCCGCTCGGCGGCGGCGACTGGTACGACGCGCTCCCGCTGCCGGACGGCGCGCTGGGCCTGGCGGTCGGCTCCGTCACCGGCTCCGGGCCGGGCGCGGTGGCCGCCATGGGACGGCTGCGTGCCTCGCTGCGCGCATATGCGGTGATGGAGGGCGAGGACCCGGTCGCGGTCCTCGCCGACCTCGAACTGCTGCTGCGGCTGACCGAGCCGGCACGCAGCGCGACGGCCCTGTTCGCGTTCGCCGAGGCCCCGCCGGGCGCACCGGGAGCCGCTGCGGGGCCGGGGGCAGGGCCGGGTACGGGCCCGGGCGGGCCGCCAGGCGCCGGAGCCGGGCTGCCGGGCATGGGCACGGGGCTGCCGGGTGTGAGCACCGGTGCGTACGGAGGAACCGGCGGTGCGGCGGCCGGGCGCCGGATCGTGCTGGCCGGGGCGGGCCACTGCCCGCCGCTGATCATCGGCGACCGGCGTACCGAGTACGTGGAGACCACGCTGTCCGCGCCGCTCGGGATGCTGGCGTGCTGGGAAGCACCGAGCGTCGAGCTGGCACCGGCGCCAGGAGAAACCCTTCTGCTGTACAGCGACGGGCTGCTGCGCCGCACCGGCGAGCCGATGGACCGCGCCTTCGCCCGGCTGCACTCCGCCGCCGCGGGCGTCCCCCGGGCCGTACGCCACGATCCCGAGGCGCTGACGGATCACCTGCTCCGCGCCCTGCTGCCGGACGGACTCGACGACCCGGAGTCCCCGGAGGACGTGGTGGTGCTCGCGGCGTACTTCGAGTAGAGCGGTACCCCTGCGCGCGCCCGCATCCGTATCCGGCCGCGCGTCCGTACTCCCGCCCGGACTGTCTGATACCTCACCGCTTCCGGCCCCTGGACCCCGTTCTCTGCGCACTTACGATGGAATGCGGTGCAGTCTTACAAGGAGGCATAGTGACCGACGAGCTCACGCCGGAGACCCCGGACGAGGACGAGCAGCCGATCAAGCAGCGCAAGAACGGCCTTTACCCGGGCGTATCGGACGAGCTCGCGGCGAACATGAAGTCGGGCTGGGCCGACACCGAGCTGCGCGACCTGGAGCCCATCGAGCAGGCGCCGAACGCGGCCCGGCGACGCGAGGCGCTGTCCCGCCGCTTCCCCGGCGAGCGTCTGGTGATCCCGGCGGGCAACCTGAAGACCCGCTCCAACGACACCGAGTACGACTTCCGCGCGTCGACCGAGTTCGTCTACCTCACCGGTGACCAGACCGACGACAGCGTGCTCGTCCTGGAGCCCCGCGAGAACGGCGAGGGCCACGACGCGACCGTCTACCGGCTGCCCCGCTCCGACCGTGAGAACGGCGAGTTCTGGCTGAACGGCATGGGCGAGCTGTGGGTCGGCCGCCGCAACAGCCTGACCGAGGCCGCGACGCTGCTCGGCGTCGCCTGCGCGGACGTGCGCGAGCTGGCGGACGCGCTGCGCGAGGCGACCGGCCCGGTACGCGTCGTGCGCGGCCACGACGCGGGCATCGAGGCGGCACTGACCGACAAGGTCACCGCCGAGCGCGACGAAGAGCTGCGGGTCCACCTCTCCGAGGCCCGGCTGGTGAAGGACGACTTCGAGGTCGGCGAGCTGCAGAAGGCGGTCGACTCGACCGTGCGCGGCTTCGAGGACGTCGTGAAGGTCCTGGACAAGGCCGAGGCGACCAGCGAGCGCTACATCGAAGGAACGTTCTTCCTGCGCGCCCGCGTCGAGGGCAACGACGTCGGCTACGGCTCGATCTGCGCCGCCGGGCCGCACGCCACCACGCTGCACTGGGTCCGCAACAACGGCGAGGTCCGCTCCGGCGACCTGCTCCTGCTGGACGCCGGCGTGGAGACCACGAGCCTCTACACCGCGGACGTCACCCGTACGCTGCCGATCAACGGCACGTACAACGACCTCCAGCGCAAGATCTACGACGCGGTGTACGAGGCCCAGGAGGCGGGCATCGCGGCGGTCAAGCCGGGTGCCGCGTTCCGCGACTTCCACGACGCCTCGCAGCGTGTGCTCGCCGAGAAGCTGGTCGAGTGGGGCCTGGTCGAGGGCCCGGCGGACCGGGTTCTGGAGCTGGGGCTGCAGCGCCGCTGGACCCTGCACGGCACCGGCCACATGCTCGGCCTGGACGTCCACGACTGCGCCGCCGCCCGTACGGAGTCGTACGTGAACGGGACACTGGAGGCCGGCATGGTGCTGACCGTCGAGCCCGGCCTGTACTTCCAGGCCGACGACCTGACCGTGCCGGAGGAGTACCGCGGCATCGGCGTCCGCATCGAGGACGACATCCTCGTCACCGCGGACGGCAACCGGAACCTGTCCGCCGCGCTGCCGCGCCGCGCGGACGAGGTCGAGGCCTGGATGGCTGAGCTGACGGGGCGCCGGGCCTGATCCGAGTCCGATCAGATTCCACTTTGGACCTGATCTGATTTGGCCTGACCTGATCACGGGCGCTGGGAGGCGGCCGGTGGCTCCTACGGGAGCCACCGGCCGCCTTCGCCGTTACCGGCGCCTTCGCCATTACCGGCCGCCTTCGGCGTTCTCATCGCTCCCGGCGCCCCCGGCGTGCGCGAAGACCCCGGCCCGTGCCGCCACCCACGCGGCCTCCGCGGCGCAGTCGGCCAGCCGGAGGTCGACGGGTCTGCGGGCGATCAGCAGCCGGTAGTAGAACGGCGCGCCCAGGGCGGCCAGGACCTCATCCGGGTCGGCGCCGGCAGCGGGGAGCTCGCCGCGCTCCGCGGCGCGCGTCACCATGCCGCCGGCCAGCCGCAGCCGCTGGTCGAAGAACTGCCGCAGCATGTCGGCGGCCTCGGACTGGCGGGCGGCGGCGGACACCACCGCTTCCAGCAGCCCGTAGTAGCGCGGTTCCGTGTAGAAGGCGGCGATCGAACGGGACAGCGCGCGCAGGTCACCGCGGAGCGTGCCGGTGTCCGGGAGGGGGATCTCGGCGCTCAGGTCGGCCATCAGCTCGCAGACGATGCCCTCGGTGGAGCGCCAGCGGCGGTAGATCGTCGCGACGTGGACGCCGGAGCGCTGGGCGATCCGCTCCATGGTGAGAGCGGCGTACCCGCCCTCGCCCAGTTCCGCGAAGGCCGCGTCCAGGACGGCTTGTCTGGTACGCGCGGTACGTCCCCCCGGCCGGGACGCTCCGGGAGGGTGCTGCGCTGTGCTCACGGCGGCTCCGTATTGCAGTGCGGGTTCAGGCCACGTATCGTCCAGAACACGCTAACGCGAGTCACCTCGCGTTAGAGCGGGTGTGCGTGGGTCCCGCGGCAGTCGGGGACGCGGCGGGGGACGTCCTTCCCCTGCGGGACCGCGCAACCCGCCACCGTACGGGGCGCCGGCCGGGCGGCGGCTCCCGGACACTTCTTCGGCACGTCGGAGCCGGTGCGTACGCGGGTCGCTTCACCCTCGCCGCCGACCCAGCCGGTGCCATGCCACCCGCCATCGTCGTCCGGGCGAACCGCGACGGTCGCCTGGCCGTGCTCGCTCCGGACCACGAGCACCTGGCCGAGCTGCACCTGTCACCACGCAAGAAGCCACGGCCTGTCCGGATACCGTGAACGGTGACCCCCTGTCCGGCCCTGGCACGCCTGGTCGCCGGGGTGCGGGATCTCCGATCGGATTCCGCCTTCCCGCACGCGACCGTTCACGACGCCATCAACGGCACCTCCTCCTTCCATTTGAGGATCTTGTCGAAGCTGACCACCGCGCCGCGCCGCCCGGTGCGGTTGCGGTAGCGGACGTGGTCGGTCAGGGCCTCGATCAGAAAGAGCCCCCGTCCATGCTCGGCCTGGGCCGGGGCGGGGGCTGCCATGGGTGGGGGCGGCGCGTGATCGGGCATCGCGCTCCGCCCGGGGCGCTTGGACCTGCGGGCCCGCTCCCGGAATCCGGGACCGGAGTCGGTGACTTCGATACGACAGGTGTCGCCGTTGATGAAGGCGGTGACCCGGTAGTCCTCCGTAGCGGCGTCGCCACCGTGTTCGACGGCGTTCGCACACGCTTCGGAGAGGGCGACGGACAGGTCGTGGCAGACATCCGGGTCCACCCCGGCCGTCTCCATCGTTCCCAGCAGGAGCCGCCGGGCGAGCGGAACGCTCGCGGCCTCACGCCGCAGGTGCAGGGACCACCAGATGCTCATCGCTGCAGCCTCCTGGTCGCGGCTCGACATACCGATACGTATTGCCGGGGCGCATGGTCCGTAAGCGTGCTCCGGGCGTGACACCGCTCATTCGGCGGATGCGCCCCCGGCACCTGCCGGTGTAGCGATGCCTTCCGTGCGCCCGCGCGCGCTCCGGCGCTCCTTGTCAGTGCGCCGGAGCCGCTCCCGCTTCCCCGCGCCCCCACCTGACCTGCCCGGACCGGAACGGTGCGGTCCGCGCGGTGCCGGGCGGCGGACCTGCCGTATGCGGGCCGTAAGGGCAGTGGGATGATGGCGCGGCCATGTCTGCCCCGTCCGACCCCGAAGAGCGCGCCGCCGCGGACCTGCGGTTGCTGAGGGCCGCGGTGTTCACCGCGGTCTGTGTCGCGCTGTCCGCGGCCGGGCACATGATCGGATCCTGCGCCGCCGTTCCACTGTGGACGCTGGGCGTGGGCTGCGCGGCGGTGTTCGCCGTCGCGGCGCCGCTGGCCGGGCGGGAGCGCTCGCTGCCCGGGATCGCCGTGGCGCTGGCCGTCGGTCAGCTCGCGCTGCACACCGTCTTCGCGCTGGGGCAGCACCGGATGGCCACCGCGCCCGTGGACGCCGCGGCACCGGCCGGCGGCGGGCACCCCGGCAGCGGCCTTCCCGGTGGCGGGCTCTCCGACCAGGCGGCGATCTCCCTCGCACGGCACATCACCTGCGGCCTCGGCGCGGGGCAGCTGGACGGCGCCGAGGCGCGCCGCATCCTGCACACCTCGGCCTTCGGCCCGGGCGGCCCCGGCGCTCCGGGCGACGGCGCCGGGCACGCCATGGACCCGGCGGCCACGGCCGCCACGGCGGCGCACGGGCTGCTGCCCTCGCTGCCGATGCTGCTGGCGCACCTGCTCGCGGCGCTCGCCGCCGGCTGGCTGCTGCGCCGCGGCGAGGCGGCCCTGTGGCGGCTCGTACGGCTCTCGGCGCCCGCGGCGCGGGAGACGTCGGCCATGGCGGAAGCACTCGTGGGCGCGCTGCGCGGCGCGCTGGCGCTCGTACGCGCCCTGTGCTCCGGGCTCCTGGGGGCGGCGGACACACACCCCGTGGCGCGTTTTTCGTACGGGAATGACCAAGCCCGCCCGAAGGAACTCGCGCTCCAGCACAGTGTCGTCAGGCGGGGCCCGCCCGCCCTGGCTCCAGCGGCCTGACGACCACGCACCGCACTCCCCGCACCAGGACCGGGTACGCCCCGGCGCACGGGAGGAGGCGGCGTGCGCCGTCGTCGTCGCACGCGCGCCAGCCGTTCCTCCCCCGTCCCTCCTGCCTGTGGAGTGCATTTCCGCCATGTCTGAGAGCCCTGCCGTACCGTCACCGTCCACCGCTGCGCCGTCACCGGACGCCGCCCGGACACCGGGCACCGGCCGCCGCGGCCGGCTCGCCCGCCGCCTGCCCGTCGTCGGCGGCCTCGCCGCGGGCAGCGTGCTGCTGCTCGCCGTACCCGCCTTCGCGCACGTCAGCGTGCAGCCCGGCCAGGCCGAGCAGGGCGGGTACGCGACGATCAACTTCAAGGTCCCCAACGAGCGCGACAACGCCTCGACCGTGAAGCTCGAAGTGACCCTGCCGACCGACCACCCGCTGGCGTCCGCCATGCCGCAGCCGGTGCCGGGCTGGAAGGTGGACGTCACCAAGTCCAAGCTCGACAAGCCCCTCGAAACGCACGGCAAGAAGCTCACCGAGGCCGTCTCGAAGATCACCTGGACGGCGGACGGCAGCAAGATCGGGCCCGGTCAGTTCCAGCAGTTCCCGGTCTCCGTCGGCCAGTTGCCCAAGGCCGACAAGCTGGTCTTCAAGGCCCTCCAGACGTACGACAACGACGAGGTCGTACGGTGGATCGAGCCGACCAAGGAGGGTGGCCCCGAGCCGGAGAACCCGGCGCCGGTGCTCAAGCTGACCCCCGCGTCCGGTGACGGCCACGGCTCCGGCACGGCCGACGCGAAGAACGCCGGCGGCGACGCGGGCACCGCTCAGCAGGCCGCCGCGGACGGCAGCGACACCACGGCGCGCGTCCTGGGCGGCGCCGGCATCGTCGTCGGCATCATCGGAGTCGCGTTCGGCGTGCTCGCCGGCCGGCGCCGCGGCGCCTGACCCGACCCCGTGCCCGCCCCGGCGCCCGACTCCCCGGACGCCGGGCCGGCGCACCCTTCCTGAAAACGGGACACACGTACATGCGTAAGAGGAACCTGACCGCCGCCGGTATCGCGCTGGTCTCGGCCCTGGCCCTGTCCGCCTGCGGCAGCGGCGACGACAGTGACAAGCCCGCCGCCAGCGTCTCCGGCGGCACCCGATCCGAGCCGGTCGTCACGCTCGACCGGCCCATGGAGAAGCCGGACCTGGTCCTGACGGACACCGAGGGCAAGAAGTACGACCTGCTCGAACAGACCAAGGGCCACCCGACCCTGGTCTACTTCGGCTACACCCACTGCCCGGACGTCTGCCCGCTGACGATGAACAACATCGACGTCGCGATGCGGCAGCTGCCCAAGGCCGAACAGGACGACCTGCGCGTCGTCTTCGTCACCTCGGACCCCGAGCGGGACACCCCCGCCGCGCTCAAGAAGTGGCTCGGCGGCATCAACAAGAAGTTCGTCGGCCTGACCGGCTCCTTCGACACCATCCAGGCCGGCGCGCGCAGCGTGAACATCGGCATCGAGAAGCCCGTCAAGAAGAAGAACGGCGACGTGGTCTCCACCCACGGCGCGCAGGTCCTGCTCAGCTCCCCCAAGGACGACAAGATCCACTGGATGGGGATGCAGGACGCCGGCGTCGACCACTACTCCAAGGCACTTCCGAAGATCATCAAGGGGCAGAACCCGTGAACCGCCGCACCACCCTCGCCGCCGTACTCGCCCTCACCGCCGGATTCGCCCTCGCGGGCTGCGGCGGGGACAGCGCACCCGAGCTGAAGGTCTCGGGGGCGTACCTGCCGCAGCCGGTCGACCAGAGCATGGCCGGCGCGTTCATGGTCATCAAGAACTCCGGCGGTACGGCCGACAAGCTCACCTCCGTCACCAGCGACCTGAGCGACGACGTCACCATCCACACCACGAAGAACAACAAGATGGAGCAGGTCAAGTCCCTGGACATACCCGCCAACGGCGAGCTGGAACTCGCCCGCGGCGGCAATCACCTGATGTTCATGGGGCTGAAGAAGAAGCCGGCCGAGGGCCAGCGGGTCAGCGTGGAGCTGCACTTCGACAAGTCCGGGCCGGTCAAGGTCGACATCCCGGTCGAGTCCGCGACCTACGTCCCGAAGAACGGCGGGGCCAAGACCGGCTCCGGCGGCGGGGGCGGCAACGGGGACGCGGCCGGCCACGGATCGATGCAGCACGGCGGCTCGCAGCACGACGGCTCCCAGCAGGGCGGCTCGCAGCACGAGGGATCCACGGACGACCACTCGCAGCACGACGCCAAGAAGTAGGGGGCGCCTCGCCATGACCACCACCGTCCTCTGCGCACCGGGCTCCGGCGCCCGCGCTCCGGGCACACGCCGGGGCAGCGCCCCGCGCGCCCGCCGGTCGTACGCACTGCGCCTCCTGGTGCTCGCGGCGGCCGTGCTCGGCGCGCTCTTCGGGGGCGCCGCCCCGGCCTCCGCCCATGCCGCGCTGACCGGCAGCACTCCCGCGCAGGGGTCGGTGGTGCAGAGCGCACCCGAACAGGTCACCCTCACCTTCTCCGAAGGCGTCGCGATGGGCGACGACTCGGTCCGGGTCCTGGACCCGCAGGGCAAGCGGGTGGACCGCGGCAAGCTGCGCGACCTGTGCAGCGGCGAGACGGTCAAGTACGGCGCCGGACTGCCGCCCGGGCTCCCGGACGGCACGTACACCGTCGCCTGGCAGGCCGTCTCCGCCGACAGCCACCCGGTCTCCGGCGCCTTCACCTTCTCCGTGGGCGCGCCCTCCGAGACGAGCGCCCCGCTGCCGCAGCAGGAAGCCGGCGGCGGCGTGGTCGGCGCGCTGTACGGCATCGCCCGCTACCTCGCGTACGCGGGTTTCGTCGTCCTGGTGGGCGGGGCGGCGTTCGTCCTGATCTGCCGCCCGGCCGCCGCGCGCGTACGGTCCGTACAGCGCCTGGTCGCCCGCAGCTGGGCCGCGCTGACCGCCGCGACCATCGCGATGCTGCTGCTGCGCACCCCGTACACGACGTCCGGCGACCTCGCCGACATCTTCGACCTCGGCGGACTCCGCCAGGTCCTGGAGACCAAGCCGGGGGCCGCGCTGGTCTCCCGGCTGCTGCTGCTCGCCGCCGCGGCACTTTTCGTGGCCGTCCTCTTCGGCGCGTACACCCGCGCGCAGCGGGGTGAGGGGCGTACGGGCGCGGAGACGGCGGGAGAAGGCGCGTCGAGCGCCCCGGAAACCACGGAGGCCAGGAGTTCCACGGAGGCCCTGAGCACCACGGCAGCACCGAGCACCTCGGCAGCCCCGGGCGCCTCGGCGACCTCGGACACATCCATCGCCCCAGGCGTCCCGGATGCCCCGGGCGCCCCACCCGCCGGCTTCGCCGCCGACGCCAAGCGCCGCAAGGACCTCACCTTCGGGCTCTCCGTCGGCGGCGGCATCGTCGCCGTGGGGCTGGCCGCGACCTGGGCGATGGCCGAGCACGCCTCGACCGGTCTGCAGACCGCCGTCGCCATGCCCGCCGACGTCCTGCACCTGCTGGCCGTCGCCACCTGGCTCGGCGGTCTGACCGCGCTGCTCGTCTCGCTCTACCGGGGCCCGTCCGTGACCCGCTCCGAAGTACGGCGCTTCTCGCGGCTCGCGTTCGGTTCCGTCCTGGTCGTGGTGGCCACCGGTGTCTACCAGTCATGGCGGCAGGTCGGCACCTGGAAGGCGCTGGCCGACACCTCGTACGGGAAGCTGCTGCTGGTCAAGGTGGCGCTGGTCGTCGTCCTCGTCGGCGTCGCCTGGTTCTCGCGGCGCTGGACGGCGCGGCTGGGCGAGGGCCCGGCCCCGGAGGCGGAGGCCACCGCCGTACTGGAGAGCGTGGCCGCGCGTGCGGGGGCGGGGACGGCGCGGGGAGCAGCGGCACCGGAACAAGAGACCGCACCGGCCGACGCCACCGCGCGCCCGACGGAGACCGGCGGAGCGACAGAGGCAGGCAGAGCGACGGACGCCGACGGGGCGACGGACACCCCCGCTCCACCAGAAGACGTCGACCCCGCGCGCGCCGAGCAGCTCGCCCGGCAGCGCGCCGCGCTGGCCACCGCCCGTACGAAGCGCATCCGCGACGCCGACCCGGAGCGTTCCGGGCTGCGCCGCTCGGTTCTCGCCGAGGCGTCGGTCGCCGTGGTGGTGCTGGCCGTCACCACCGTGCTCACCTCCACCGAACCGGCGCGTACGGAGGCGGCCGTGAAGGCGGTCGGCGGGGCCGGGCAGTCGGCCGACGCCAACCAGCCGCAGGTGCTGAACATCCCCTTCGACACCGGCGGCGCGCGCGGCAAGGGCACCGCACGCGTCGATCTGGACCCCGGCCGCAGCGGCAGTGCCAACGCCCTGCATCTGCGGATCGCCGATCCGGACGGCCGGACGCAGGACGTCCCCGAGGTGAAGGTCTCCTTCACCCTCAAGGACAAGGACCTCGGGCCGCTGCCGGTCACCCTCGACCACGTCAGCGAGGGACACTGGAGCGCGCGCGACGTCCAGTTGCCGGTGCCCGGACAGTGGCAGCTCTCCCTGGTCGTACGGACTTCCGACATCGACCAGGTGACCGAAACCAGGAACGTGAAGATCAACTGATGACGACCACCGCTTCTCCTTCCGGCGACGCCTCCGGGGCCGACGGCCGCACCGGTTCCGACCGCGCTTCCGACAACGGCTCCGGCACCGGTTCCCCCACCGGCTCCGGCACCGGGCCCGAGCGCGCCGAGAACCCCGATCGCGTCGAACTGTCCCGTCGGCGCCTGCTGGGCACCGTAGGCGCGGCGGGCGCGGCGGGTCTCGTCGCCGGTGCCGCGGGCGGTGCGATCGGTGTCACCGCCGCCCAGGACGACCCGCCCGCCGCGCTGAGCAGCGTCGGCGCGACCACGGTCGCCTTCCGCGACGAGCGCGCCAAGCAGCAGGCGGGCATCACCACGCCCCTCCAGGCGCGCGGCCACCTCGTCGCCTTCGACCTCGCGCCGGGCGCCGGGCGCAAGGAAGCGGCCGCGCTGCTGCGCCGCTGGTCGCGGACGGCCGAGGAGCTGATGGCCGGGCGCACGCCGGCCACGGACACCGGGGTCGCGCTGGACGCGGGCCCGTCCTCGCTCACCGTCACCTTCGGCTTCGGCCGCACCTTCTTCGACCGTACGGGGCTGACGGAGCGCCGCCCCCGCCAGCTCGAACCGCTGCCGGACTTCTCCTCGGACGCGCTGGACGCCGGTCGCAGCAACGGCGATCTGTGGGTGCAGATCGGCTGCGACGACGCGCTGGTCGCCTTCCACGCGCTGCGCGCCCTCCAGAAGGAGGCCGGGGACGCCGCGCGGCTGCGCTGGCAGATGAACGGTTTCAACCGCACGCCCGGCGCCACCGCGAGCCCGATGACCACCCGCAACCTGATGGGCCAGGTGGACGGCACCAACAACCCCAAGCCCACGGACTCCGACTTCAACGAGCGGATCTTCGTCGGCCGGGACGCCGCCGGCGGCCCGTACGCCTGGATGCGCGGCGGCTCGTACGCGGTCGTCCGCCGTATCCGGATGCTGCTGGACGACTGGGAGAAGCAGCCGCTCGCCAAGCAGGAGAAGGTCATAGGCCGCCGCAAGGCCGACGGCGCGCCGCTGACCGGCGGCGACGAGCACACGAAGATGGACCTGGACAGGAACGGTCCGGACGGGCTGCCGGTCGTCCCGGCCGACGCGCACGCGCGGATCGCGGCGCCGGAGTCCAACCAGGGCGCGGCCATGCTGCGGCGGCCCTACTCGTTCCACGACGGGTTCCGGGACGACGGCGCCCCGGACGCCGGGCTGCTGTTCGTCTGCTGGCAGGCCGACCCGCTGCGCTCCTTCATCCCGATCCAGCGCAAGCTGGACCGTGGGGACGCGCTGTCGCCCTTCCTGCGGCACGAGGCGAGCGGGCTGTTCGCCGTACCGCCGGCCGCGGTGCCGGGCGGGTACGTGGGGCAGCCATTGCTGGAGGGGTGACCCTTCGCATGTGTGTCCTGCGGGACTAAAGGGGCTGTACGGCGGCCCTGGGGCCCGCGAGCTGATCCGGGCTTCCCGGCCGGAGCGGGCGGCCGGGCGGGTAACGTGGCGAGCGGGTGATCGGCGAGGCGGTCCCCACCGGAGCGTGAGGGAGTCAGAGGGACATGTCGGTCAGCCGCTATACGTACCTGGGACCCGAGGGAACGTTCACGGAGGCGGCCCTGCGGACGCTGCCGGAGTCCGCCACCCGCGAGCTGGTCCCGATGGTGTCCGTGCCGGCCGCGCTGGACGCGGTACGGGCCGGCGAGGCCGCGGCCGCGCTGGTGCCGATCGAGAACTCGGTCGAGGGCGGGGTGACCACGACCCTCGACGAACTGGCCGCCGGCGAACCGCTGATGATCTACCGCGAGGTGCTGCTGCCGATCGCGTTCGCGCTGCTCGTGCGGCCCGGTACGAAGCTGTCGGACGTCAAGACGGTCACCGGGCACCCGGTCGCCCAGCCGCAGGTGCGCAAGTGGCTCGCGGGGCACCTGCCGGAGGCGGTGTGGGAGTCGGCGGCCTCCAACGCGGACGGTGCGCGCCTGGTCCAGGAGGGCCGCTATGACGGCGCCTTCGCGGGCGAGTTCGCGGCGGCGACGTACGGCCTCGAACCGCTGGTCACCGAGATCCACGACGCGCAGAACGCCGCCACCCGCTTCGTGCTGGTCGGCCGCCCGGCCCGCCCCGCGGCGCGTACCGGCGCCGACAAGACCTCGGTCGTGCTGTGGCTGCGCGAGAACCACCCCGGCGCGCTGCTGGAGCTGCTCCAGGAGTACGCGGCCCGCGGCGTCAGCATGATGCGCATCGAGTCGCGGCCGACCGGCGAGGGCATCGGCCAGTACTGCTTCTCGGTGGACTGCGAGGGGCACCTCACGGACCGCCGGGTCGGCGAGGTGCTGATGGCGCTCAAGCGGGTCTGCCGGGAGGTGCGCTTCCTCGGGTCGTACCCGCGCGCGGACCAGGTGCGGGCGAACGTACGGCCGGACACGGTCGACGGGGCCTTCACGGACGCGGCGGACTGGCTGACGCGTTGCCTCGACGGGCGGGCCTGAGACCTCCGACGGCGGGTGACGGAGCGGTCGGAGAGGAACCGGAGGGTTCCGCCGGGGGCCTGGTCTGGGCTCTTGAAGTTGTCCACAAAGTTATCCACAGGCCCCGTTCTCGACCTGGGGATAAGTCGACACGACAGCCACCAGAACCCGGTCAGAGTCGACATATTGCTCTACCGACCCCCAGGGCCTTCCACAGCGCCACACCCCGTTCCGCGTCAGCGCAAATTACGCGAACAATCCTTTAGGGCGAGGAAATCCCACACGAAAGAGCGTCCACTTGGGGTTTCGTCGGTGAATCCATGGCGACGCATTCTTGAAGCGGAACCAAACCATCCGACTTCCACAGATCCCACACACAGCCTGTGGATAAGATTCCGCAACTACCCCACCCCTGTGGACAACCCTGGGTACAACCCTCGTCGCCCTCCGCCCCGGACCGCCCGCCAACTCCGGCCGCCCGCAAGGGAAGCGGGTCGGCACGTGCGGTGCGATTAGCCTCGCACCGACGCCGGCGCAAGATTTTCCCGGCGCTTTTTTGCGCCACTTTTCGCCCGCCCGTACGACACCGTTCCGCGCTTCCCGCACCCTCACTCGCACCACACCCACTTCCCGCACACCCCTTATGTGCCCCTTATGTATCCACGTCGATGCGCCTTACCGGTCCGTATCACCCGGAATAACCAAACCCACTAAACATCAACAAACCGGACAAAGCGCCACGCGGGGAATATGGCGTCGAAGGTCCGGGCCGCACCCCGGTAGCCTGGTGGGGTGATTGACCTTCGCCTGCTCCGTGAGGACCCCGACCGTGTGCGCGCGTCCCAGCGCGCCCGTGGAGAGGACGTCGCACTCGTCGACGCACTGCTCTCCGCCGACGAACGGCGCAGGGCCTCAAGCGTCCGCTTCGACGAGCTGCGCAACGAGCAGAAGTCGCTCGGCAAGCTCATCCCCAAGGCCGCCGGCGACGAGAAGGCCGCGCTGCTGAAGAAGGCCGGGGAACTGTCCGCCGCCGTCAAGGCCGCCGACGCCGAGCAGGACCAGGCCAAGGAGGAGACCCAGGCCCTCCTGCTGAAGCTGGGCAACCTCGTCCACCCCGACGTGCCCGTCGGCGGCGAGGAGGACTTCACGGTCCTGGAGACGCACGGCACGATCCGCGACTTCGCCGCCGAGGGCTTCGAGCCCAAGGACCACCTGGAGATCGGCCAGGCGCTGGCCGCGATCGACGTCGAACGCGGCGCCAAGGTCTCCGGCTCGCGCTTCTACTACCTGACCGGCATCGGCGCGCTCCTGGAGCTCGCGCTGGTCAACGCGGCCATCGCGCAGGCCACCGAGGCCGGCTTCACGCCGATGCTCACCCCGGCCCTGGTGCGCCCGCACGCCATGGAGGGCACCGGATTCCTCGGCCAGGCCGCGGAGAACGTGTACCACCTGGAGAAGGACGACTTCTACCTCGTCGGCACCTCCGAGGTCCCGCTCGCCGCGTACCACATGGACGAGATCCTCGACGCGGACAAGCTGCCGATGCGCTACGCGGGCTTCTCGCCGTGCTTCCGCCGCGAGGCCGGTACGTACGGCAAGGACACCCGGGGCATCTTCCGCGTCCACCAGTTCGACAAGGTCGAGATGTTCTCGTACGTCGACCCCGAGGACGCACAGGCCGAGCACCAGCGCCTGCTGGACTGGGAGAAGCAGTGGCTGACCGGCCTGGAGCTGCCCTTCCAGGTGATCGACGTGGCCACCGGTGACCTGGGCGCCTCCGCCTCGCGCAAGTACGACTGCGAGGCGTGGATCCCCACCCAGGGCAAGTACCGCGAGCTGACCAGCGCCTCGAACTGCGACGAGTTCCAGGCCCGCCGCCTGTCGGTCCGCATGCGCACCAACAAGGACGGCAAGCAGCAGGTCAAGCCGCTCGCCACGCTCAACGGCACGCTCTGCGCGGTGCCCCGCACCATCGTGGCGATCTTCGAGAACCACCAGCAGGCGGACGGCTCCGTACGCGTCCCCGAGATGCTGCGCCCCTACCTGGGCGGCCGGGAGATCCTGGAGCCCGTCGACCGGTGACCACCGCCCCCGAACCCGCGCACCGGGCCGACCCGGCCCGCCCGCTGCCGTACAAGCTCGTCGCGACCGACCTCGACGGCACACTGCTGCGGCACGACGACACGATCTCCGAGCGCACCCGCGCCGCCCTGGCCACGGCCACGGCGGCCGGGGCCGCGCACATCGTCGTCACGGGCCGCGCGGTGCCGTGGACCCGGCACATCCTCGACGCGCTGGACTACGACGGCATAGCGGTGTGCGGGCAGGGCGCGCAGGTCTACCACGCCGGCGAACACCGGCTGCTGACTTCGGTCACCCTGGACCGGCAGCTCGCCGGCCTCGCCCTCGCCAAGATCGAGGCGGAGGTCGGCCCGCTGTTCCTGGCCGCGAGCCGGGACGGCCTGGACGGCGAGGTGCTGGTCACCCCGGGCTACCGCGTCCAGGAGGGCCCGCTGCCGAACCTGGAGATCCAGCACCCCGGCGAGCTGTGGGCAGCCCCCCTCAACAAGATCTACATCCAGCACCCGACCCTCGGCGACGACGAACTGGCCCGCGCCGCACGCGAGGCCGCCGGCGACCTGGTCGGCGTGATGATGGCCGGCGCGGGCGTCGTCGAACTCCTCCCCCTCGGCCTCTCCAAGGCCACCGGCCTCTCCCTGGCCGCCCGCCGCCTCGGCGTGAAGGCCGCGGACACCATCGCCTTCGGCGACATGCCCAACGACATCCCGATGTTCGGCTGGGCCCGGCACGGAGTGGCCATGGCCAACGCCCACGACGAACTCAAGGCCGTCGCGGACGAGACCACGGCCTCCAACGACGAGGACGGCATCGCGGTCGTCCTGGAGCGGCTGTACGGGGCCTGAGGCGCTCCTCTTCGGCCGCCCCGATCGTCTTTTCGGAACGTACGCGCGACGTCATGCCCGAGACGGGGTAACTGTACGTTTATCGACTCGTTGCCCCCTGTGCGTGGAGGCAACTGGAGTTCGAGGCGTCGAGAGTGCGTGAAGTGCTGGGGTTTGCCGGCGACGGTCGTGAAGCGGTGTAGCCGTACGGCTGAGAACCGGACATAGAGGTAGTGGCATCCGTGAGCAGCCTCCGCTCCTGAGGCCCTGGATACGGGCCGTTCAGTTGATAGGTCCACAACGGACCGGTCAAACCGTTCCGGTTTGAGTGGAGGGCATACCCATGCCACCCGAAGCTGTACTGCTGGAGTCGCGGGCTATGCGCGACAGTGTGATCGGACGCGTAGGCGTCCTGGACAAGGTGAAGGCACTCGTGCTGCTGCCCGACGGGCTGCATGTCACGACGCGGATGGTCGCCGATTACTTCGAGGTGGGCGACCGCGCTGTCAACAGTTTGATGCGGCGCCATCGAGCGGAGCTGTCCGAGAACGGTATGCACGTTCTCAAGGGCTCTGACCTGCGGGTCTTTGAAAACTTCAACTTGAAGCTTTCAGAGCAGAGTTATCCACAGGGCCGCGCACACCTCACCCTCTACACCCGCCGAACCATCCTCAACATCGCCATGCTCCTCCGCGACAGCGAGGTCGCGCGGGCGGTCCGTACGTACCTCCTGGACGTCGAGGAGGACGCGCGGCCGGAGGTACCGGCATCCCGGCAGGGCCGGCCCGCCCCGACCCTCGCATCGCTCGACCGGCGGCTCACGAACGTCGAGTCGTCGCTCGCCGACATCGGCCCCGCCCTGCGGGACCTGGGGCCGGTCATCGGCCGGATTTCCGTGCGGCTGGACCGGCTGGACCGGCGGCTGGACGCCACGAACCGCGTCGTGTGCGCGATGAGTGAGCGGCTCAGTGATCTGTCGGAGGATGTCCGGGAGCTGCGTTCCGGCCCGCGTCCGCTGCCCCGCCCCCAGTCCCGCCCGCACCGGCATCCGGGGTCAAGGCCCAGGCGGCGAGACCAAGAGTGAGGGCGATGGCGTGGCCGATGTCGGTGAACGTGGCGCCTGACAGGAGCGGGACGCCGAAGAAGCCGAGGACGGCCGCGAGGTAGAGGTAGCGCCAGGGCGGTGGCAGCCGGTAGGTGAGCAGGCCGGCTGCCGCTGCCAGGCCGTACGAGACGCCGATGTCGACGACGTGCGACATGGAGCGGGGCAGCCGGTGGCCCTCGATGGCGAGCAGGACCAGTTCCTGGCTGGCGAGGGTGGCGGTGATGTGGGCGACGCCGACGGTGAGCAGCCAGCGCCAGGTGCCCAGCCAGCGTTCGACGTTGGCGTGCACCAGCTCGAAGAGGACCACGTAGAGGACGAAGGAGGACGGGTTCTCGATCCAGAAGCCGCTGATGAGGAGGGAGGAGAAGGGGTGCCGGTTCAGTTCGTGGATGTTGCTGCTGGTGCGGTGGAGGAGGAAGTGTTCCAGCCCTTCGCTGGCACCGGCGATCACCAGGCTGGTGACGCCGATGATCAGCAGCCAGATGTGGGTGCCGGGAGCGGCCCGTACCCAGGCGGCCACCCGGTCGACGGGCGAGGCGGGGAGTACCGGCCTCATCGCGCGCGGGCCGATGACAGCGCGGAGGTGATCGGCCCGGAGAAGATCCGGCCGTACCCGTGCGGCCCGGCGCCCTTGAGGCGGCGGATCAGTGGGGCCGTCTCCATGGTGCGTACGGCGGGCAGCGCCGCGATCCGGGTGGTCAGGTAGGTGTAGAGGGCGCGCACGTCCGGGCACAGGACGGATGCGAAGAGGTTGTGGGGGCCGGTGGTGGCGCAGGCGAAGGCCACTTCGGGGTGCTGGGCCAGCGCGGTGCCGGTGGCGGCGAGTTCGCTGGGGGCGACGGACAGCCAGAGGGAGATCATGACGCCGAGCCCGAAGTGCCGGGCGTCGTAGTCCACGTCGTAGTAGAGGGCGCCCGCGGCGCGTAGTTCGGACAGCCGGCGGCGGACGGTGGACTGGGACCAGCCGGTGGCCGCGGCCAGGTCGGCGAGGCCGGTGCGCCCGTCCTCGGCGAGGACGTCCAGCAGGCGCCGGTCGGTGTCGGTGAGTGTGACGGGTGGCATCCGCCCGGGCGGGTCCGCGGCGCGCGCGTCGGACGCGGCGGACGCCGGCTGGCGCAGCTGTTCGGCCTGCTGCTCGGTCAGCGCGCCGGACTTGTTGACCAGGCCGAGCGGGCCGCCGAAGAACTCGTGCACCACACAGTGCGCGGTGACCCCGACCACGCTCGGTGTGCGCGGCAGCTTCTGCAGGAGGAGCGCGTCACTGTCCCGGCTGCTCGCGGAGCGGCAGGCGACGCCGATCTCGGTGCCGCCGGACATCAGGCTGACCCAGGAGGTGTCCGGGCGCCGGGCCAGCGCCTCGGCCACGGAGACGGCCGCGTCGGGCGTGCACTGCACCCGTACGATCCATTCGATCTCGCCGAGGACCGTGGGGTCGGTGAGCCCCACGACCTTGATCATGCCCGTGCCGCGCAGCCGCCCGTAGCGGCGGGCGACGGTCTGGTCGGAGACGCCGAGGACCTCGGCGATACGGCTGAAGGGCGCCCTGCCGTCGAGCTGGAGGGCGTGCACCAGGCTGCGGTCCAGTTCGTCGAAGCCGTCGGTTTTCACCATCGAAGGCTAACTCGTGTCGGATTGTGTCGCGCGAGAGGCGGTGGTTGGGAGTGGCGTGGGTGCGGGCCGGATTCTGGTGCGGGGGAACGGATCACGACAACACCGACACAGAGGTTTTGATGCACAACGGGCGGAGCAAATGGTGGCCACTGGTCGCCATTACCCTGGGCAACTTCATGTTGCTCGTCGACGTCACGATCGTGAACACCGCGCTGCCGCGGATAGCCGACGGTCTGGACGCCTCCTTCACCTCGCTGCAGTGGGTGATGGACATCTACGCGCTGGCGCTGGCCGCGCTGCTGATGGTGGCCGGTTCGGCGGCCGACCTGCTCGGGCGCCGCAAGCTGTATCTGGCGGGGCTCGGGCTCTTCGCGCTGGCCTCGCTCGCCTGCGGGCTGGCGCCCGACGAGGGCGTGCTGATCGCGGCGCGGGCGGTGCAGGGCGTGGGCGCGGCGGCCATGTTCGCCACCAACACGCCGCTGCTGATGGCCGCGTACCAGGGACGTGACCGGGGTGTGGCCTTCGGCATCTGGGGCGGTACGAGCGGCGCGGCCGCGGCGGTCGGTCCGGTGCTGGGCGGCGTGCTGACCCAGTACGTGGACTGGCGGGCGATCTTCCTGGTCAACCTGCCGCTGACGGCGGTGGCGGTCTGGATCACCCTGCGGTCGGTCCGGGAGTCGCACGGTGACCGCACGGCGCGCATCGACTGGCCGGGCGCCGGCGCGTTCACCCTGTGCGCGGGCGCACTGACGTACGGGCTGATGCGCGGCGGCGAGGAGGGCTGGACGGAGTCCGGCACCCTGCTGGCGCTGGCGGTGGCCCTGCTGTCGCTGCTCGCCTTCGTCGCCGTCGAGCGGCGGGCGCGGCAGCCGCTGCTGGACCTGAAGCTGCTGCGGCGCCCGACCTTCGCCGTGCTGATGGCGGCGGCGCTGCTGCTCCAGGCCGCGGCGTTCCCGTACCTGACGTACGTGGGTCTGTGGGTGCAGAACATCCTGGGCCTGAGCCCGGTGATGGGTGGCGTCGCGGTGCTGCCGATGGCGGTGGCGTCGATGGCCGTGGGCATGTTCGGCGGCCGGTTCCTGCACCGCCTGGCGCCGCAGCTGCCCATCGGCATCGGTCTCCTGCTGATCGGCGCGGGCCCGCTGCTGCACGTGCTGCTGCTGAACGACGGCTCCGGCTGGGCGGTCCTCGTCCCGGGCCTGCTCATCAGCGGCCTCGGCATCGGCATGTCGATGCCGGTGCTGGTCTCGGCGGCGCTCGGCGCGGCCCCGCCCCAGCGGGCGGGCATGGCCAGCGGCGCGGTGAACACCTTCCGCCAGCTCGGCTACGCGCTGGGCATCGCGATCCTCGGCATGGTCTTCACCCAGGGACAGCAGGCCGCGGGCGCGCAGGCCGCTCCCGGTGCCGCGTACGTCCACGGCCTGACCCGGGTGTCCCTGGTGGCGGGCGTGGTGGCGGTGGCCGCGGGCCTGCTGGTGCTGGCCGTCGTACGGAACCGGAGCGAGGAGCGGGCCGATGGCCGGACCGCTCCGGCCGCTTCGGGTCCGCAGGCGGCGGGTCAGCGTACGGCTGACCAGGGTGTGACGGGCTCAGCGGCTACGGGCGGGGGCGCCGGTGCGGCGCCCGTCGGCCGGGGCCGGGGCCGGGCCGACGAGGTACCCGTCGGCGCCGAGCACGGGTGACGGCGGAGCCGTACGGTCCGGGCGGCACGGCTGGTTGTACGGCCGGACCGTACGGCACCCTCGCGACGGGGGCCGGCCCATGGCGGGTCGGCCCCCGGAACCGTACGGCGCCGTAGCCGGTTCCGGGTGGCCGCCCTGGGCCCTGTATCGATCCTCGTACCGCCGCACACCCAAGTCAATCCTCGGGTTTCCTTCCAAACACCCCAGCTATACCTTGGGTTGGTGACTCTCGACGACCTCCGCGCCTTCACCGCCGTCTGCGAGGCGGGAAGCCTCAGCGCCGTCGCCCGTGACCTGGGCTGTACGCAGTCGGCGGTGAGCCAGCGCGTCAAGCGCATCGAACGCGAGGCGGGCATCGCCCTGTTGGAGCGGCGGCCGCGCGGCGTGGCACCCACCCAGGCGGGCCGCATCCTGCACCGCGCCGCGACCGGCTCGCTCGCCGAACTGGACCTGGCCCTGCGCCGCTTGGCCGACCTGCGCCAGGGCGACGGCGGCACGCTGCGGATCACCACGGGGGCGACGACCGTACGGCACTTCATGTCGGCGGCGGTGGTCGCCTTCCGCGCCCGTCACCCGCACGTCGAGCTGGAGTTCCAGACCGAGAACTCCAGCCGCCGCTGCTTCGAGGCGGTCACCGACGGCACCGCCGAACTGGCCTGGATCACCATCGGCCCGCCCGTACGCGGCATCGAGCAGCATCCGGTGCTGGAGCTGCCGTGGGTGCTCGCCGTACGGTCCGACGACCCGCTCGCCGACCGCGACCGCATCGAGCCGGGGGAACTGGCGGGCGGCCTGTCCGGCATCCGGCACATCCGGCTGCCGGAGAACTCCGTCTCCCGGATGCGGCTCGACGGCCACCTGGGGCGGCCGGAGACCGGGCCGGGGCCGACGGCCGCGCCCGCCAGTTCCACCAGCGTCGCCGACTGGGACACCGCGATCCTGCTGGCGGAGCTGGGCGTCGGGCACGCGGTGGTGCCGGACCTGCCGGGCTGGCGGGGCGCCGGACACCCGGCACTGCGGCTGATCCCCATCCCGGGGCTGCCACCGCTGGCGACCGGCTGGGCGGTACGGCAGTGGGCGGCGCTGAGCCCGGTGGCGGTGGAGTTCGCCGAGACGGTGAACGGCTCGCTCGCGGCGGGTACGAGGCCGGACACGGCTGCGGGTACGAGGCCGGACACGGCTGCGGATACGGGGGCGGACACGGCTGCGGATGTGGGGCCGGGCACGGCCGCCGATACGGTTACCGGTACGGGCGCAAGCCTTCGTACACGACGGGCCGCGGACGTCGAAGCAAACGCGAGCTCGTGCGCCCCTTTGTGCGCCGGCGCGTCTGGGGGCGCACGGTAAGCGGCCGACGCGGCCGACCTGACCTCCGCACACCACCTCCCCACACCACCTCCGCACACCTCGTATCCATCGGCTCCGGCAACTCGCTCACGCCACAGTGATCGGTTCCTGCAGCTCGGTGACCCACTTTTCCCGGTCCTCCGGGCACTCCAGGGTCAGCTCCCGCGGGTATCCGGCGGAGCGGTACGGGCTGTCGTCCAGCCAGCGGGCCAGCGCCTGGGCAGTGGGCAGCACCCGCTCCATGGGCCCGCGGTGCACCACCGTGGCCGCCTGCCCGAGCGCCGGCAGGTCCACGATCGCGAAGTCGTGGGACGGCTGCGGGACGGCCGCGACCACGACCGCCGCGTGCACCGTGATGCGGTCCCCGCCGCCGGGCGCGTCCTCGTAGTACGCGATGCCCGGCCCCGACGGCTCGATGCCCGCGGCGGCCAGCCGCCGGAACAGGTCGTCGTACAGCGGCCGGATGACCGGGCCGATGTCCTCCGGCCCGAAGCTCGCCGCCGTACCCGTCAGTTCGGCGACCCGTACCGCGTCGACGCGCTTGACCACCACGTCGTCGGCGGCCATCCGCCCCTCGCCCTCGATCGTCCGCAGCCGCGCCTCGACCCGGGCCAGCCGGGCACCGGCCGCCGTGACCGCCGCCGCCAGCTCGGCCCGGCGCAGCCGCAGCATGCCGCGCAGCTCCGCCGCGCTGACCTGCTCATCCAGGATGGCGGCGACCTGCTGGAGGCTGAAGCCGAGGTCCTTGAGCGCGATGATGCGGTTGAGGCGGGCGAGCTGGCCGGCCTCGTAGAAGCGGTAGCCGGTGACCGGGTCCGTACGGGCCGGGCGCAGCAGCCCGATGGCGTCGTAGTGCCGCAGCATCCGGGCCGACACCCGGCCGTGGCCCGCGAACTCTCCGATGGTGAACATGACGTCTCCCAGTGCAGGGCCTGCCACGGTGTGAAGGTCAAGGGGGCGGGCGGTGGTCGGTGCGATCCTCGTGGATGGCGGGCGGCGACGTGCCGCGAATGGGCATATGCCCGGGCGTATGCACGGGCCCGCGCCGGGGCGCACGTCCGCTCCGTGCACCGGGGTGTGCACCGGGGCACCAGCATTGCGTCAAGGGGCGTCCACGGGGCGTCAATGATGCGTCAGTACGCCGCCGTGCGCATGCCGTTACGGGCATAGCGTCGAGGTGGAGCCCCGGCACTTCCCTTCCCACCGGTCCGGGGCCAGTCCTGCGCGAGGAGCGACACCGTGTCCCAGCAACACCTGTACGCGGAAGATCCTGAACCTGCCGAACCCATCCCGGCCGGACTGCTGTTCGTTCCCGTCCGGCCGGGCCCCGCGGGCTGTACGGCCCGCCTGTTCCGCACCCCGCTCGGCGGCCGTACCGCCGTCGGCTTCACCTCGCCGCAACGGCTCGCCGCGGCGCTCGGCACCGACCAGCCGTGGATCCGGCTCGCCGAGCCCGCGCTGCGCGCCCTCGCCGAACCGCTCGGCGCCGCCGTCCTGACCGTGGACCCGCGCCTCGCCCCCGGTACTCCCCGTACACCGCTGCTGCGGGCCGTCTGAGAAGGGGCGTACGACCACCATGACCGTGACGACCACGACACCGCAGCCCCCCGCCGCACAGCAGCACGAGAGCGGCCCCGCCGACCTCTGTGTGTGGCCCGCCTCGACGGCCGAACTCCCCGACGACGACCTCACCGTCGGCGGCGTCCCCCTCACCGAACTCGCCGCCCGCTTCGGCACCCCCGCGTACGTCCTGGACGAGGCCGAGGTACGCGCCCGCTGCCGCGCCTACCTGCGCGCCTTCCCCGACGCCGACGTCCTGTACGCGGCCAAGGCGTTCCTGTGCCGCGCGATGGCCCACTGGGTGCGGGAGGAGGGCCTGGGCCTGGACGTCTGCTCCGCCGGCGAACTGGAACTCGCCGTCACCACCGGCTTCCCGCCCGCCCGTATCGTGCTGCACGGCAACGCCAAGAGCCCCGAGGACCTGCGCACCGCGCTGCGCCTCGGTGTCGGCCGCATCGTCATCGACAGCACCTCCGAAATCGCCCGGCTCGCCGCCGCGGTGCCCGCCGGCACCCGCCAGCAGGTCCTCGTACGGGTGGTGCCGGGCATCGCCGCCGGCGGCCACGCCAAGATCCGTACCGGCACCGACGACCAGAAGTTCGGCCTGTCCCTGGCCGACGGTTCGGCGCAGCACGCCATCACCCGCATCCTGGGCCAGCCGCGGCTCCAACTGGTCGGGCTGCACTGTCACCTGGGTTCGCAGATCACCACCGTGAAACCGTTCCTGTCGGCCGTCCGGCGGCTGGTGGGGCTGCTGGCCCGGATCCACGAGCAGCACGGCGTCACCCTGCCGCAGCTGGACATCGGGGGCGGGCACGGCGTCGCCTACCGGCCCGGCGAGGACAGTATGGACATCGCGGCGCTCGGCGCGAAGGTACGGGCGGAGCTGGCCGGCGCCTGTGCGGCGGCGGGCCTGCCGGTGCCGCGGCTGACCGTCGAGCCGGGGCGCGCCATCGCGGGCCCGTCGGGGGTCGCCCTGTACCGGGTGCTGTCCGTCAAGCGGACCGGTGAGCACACCTTCGTCGCCGTCGACGGCGGGATGAGCGACAACCCGCGGCCCGCGCTGTACGGGGTGCGGTACGCGCCCCGGCTGGTCGGCCGGCGGTCGTCCGCCGCGCCCGCGCCGGTGAGCGTGGTGGGCCGGCACTGCGAGGCGGGCGACGTGCTCGCCGCGGGTGTACCGCTGCCCGGCGACGTACGGCCGGGGGACCTGATCGCCGTGCCGGTGGCGGGCGCGTACCACCTGTCCATGGCCTCGGGTTACAACCTGGTGGGCCGCCCGCCGGTGGTCGCCGTCGCGGACGGGCAGGCGAGGGTCCTCGTACGCCGGGAGTCGCTGGCGGACATCCAGGAGCGCGACATCGGGCTGTGACGGCAGGCACGGCAGCCGCGGTATGCACGGAGCCAAGACTCCGTGCATACCGCACTCATCAGTTGTAGGATGACCGGGCAACCGGCCGCCCGCCTGTGTCCGCCCCCGGCCCCCGAAATGGCCGGGGCAGGCCATGACGCACCGGGACAGGACCAGGGCCCAACCAAGGAGATACGCATGGCGTTGCAGGCAGCAGGGCGGCAGTCCCTCGTGGACACCGTCGTCGACTCCCTGCGCGCCCAGCTGACCGCCGGCACCTGGCCGGTCGGCGAGCGCATCCCCACCGAACATGCGCTGGCCGAGCAGCTCCAGGTCGGCCGCAACACCGTCCGCGAGGCCGTACGCGTCCTCGTACACGCCGGCATGCTGCGCTCCCGGCAGGGCGAGGGCACCTTCGTCGTCTCTCAGGCCGATCCGGGCGACATCATGCGCGGCGTCCAGCGGGCCGGGGTGCGGGACGTGCTGGAGCTGCGCATCGCCCTGGAGGCGGAGGCCGCCCGGCTGGCGGCGCAGCGGCACCAGCCGGCCGACCTGGAGCGGATGCGGGCCGCACTGGACGCGCAGGCCGCACTGGAGGCGGAGGGCGGGCAGCCCTTCGGGGGCGACCTGGAGCTGTACGCCGACCATGACGTCGCCTTCCACCGGGCCGTCGTGGAGGCCGCGCACAACACCGCGCTGACCGCCACGTACGCCTGGTTCAGCAGCTCCGTACGCGAGGCGCTGGTCTCCTCGCTGGGCGACGAGCTGATGCCGCGGATCGTGCACGGTGACCACCGTGCCGTCCTGGACGCGATCGCCTCCGGAGACCCGGAGGCCGCGGAGAAGGCCGCCCGCGCACTCCTGGAGCCCCCTAAACGGGCGGTGGAGAAGCTGCTCGCGGAACGGTGAGCGAGCCGTCCCCAAGCACCCCACACCACGGCCCGGACCACGTCCGTACGACCGCACACCACCCCACGCAAGGAGAGGTACGTACCCATGTCAGGGACCCGGTCCGAAGCACCACTGATCGACGCCGAGGAGGACCTGGCCCCGGCCCCGCCGGTCGCCGCGGCCCGCCGCCGGCTGCGCGCGCACCCGGTCCTGGTCCTGCTCGGCATCGTGCTCGCCTCGCTGAACATGCGCGCCGCGCTGGCCGGCGTGTCACCGCTGGTCAGCGAGATCGGCGACCACTATCACCTGGCCGCGACCGCGAGCAGCCTCGTGACGACCATCCCGCTCGTCTTCATGGGCCTCGGCTCGATCGCCGCGCCGCGGCTGGCCCGCCGCTGGGGCACCGAGGCGGTGCTGTGCGGCGCGCTGGTGCTGCTGTGCGGCGGCATCCTGCTGCGCATCGCCCCGCCGGTCGTCGCGCTGTTCGTGGGCTGCGCGGTGGTCGGTACGTCCATCGCCCTGCTGAACGTCCTGATGCCCGGCCTGATCAAGCGCGACTTCCCGGAGAAGGCCGCGGGCATGACCGCCCTGTACTCGACGGCGATGATCCTGGGCGCCACCGTCTCGGCCGCCTCCGCCGTGCCGCTGGAGAACGCGCTGGGCGGCTGGCAGGGTTCGCTGGCCTCCTGGGCGCTGCTGGCCGCGGTGGCCGCCGTCGTCTGGATCCCGCAGGCGGTGATCGCGCGGCGCGGCACGCGCCACGGCCAGGCCGCCGCGACACCGGCGCACGCCACCGAGGACGGGCCGAACCTGAGCCGTACCCCGCTGGCCTGGCAGGTCACGCTCTTCATGGGGTCGCAGTCGCTGATCGCCTACGTGATGATCGCCTGGATGCCGACGATCTTCACCGACCACGGCATGAGCAAGGCCACGGCCGGGCTGGTCTTCGCGTTCAGCACACTGGTGCAGATGGCCGGTTCGTTCGTGGTGCCGATGCTCGCCGGGCGGATGCGGCGGCAGCGGCTGCTGGCCGTCGCCGTCACCGCCCTGATGGCCTGCGGCATCGTCGGCCTCCTCGTGGCCCCGGTGGCGGGCGCCTGGGTCTGGGCCGTACTCCTGGGCATCGGCCAGGGCGGCGCGCTCGGCCTGGCGCTGACGATGATGGTGCTCCGCTCCGGAGACGCCCACACCGCCGCCCGCCTCTCGGGCATGGCCCAGACCTGGGGCTACCTCCTCGCCGCCGCCGGCCCGCTGGTGCTCGGCGCGGTACACCAGGCGACACACGGCTGGACGGTGCCGATCGTGCTGCTGCTGGTCGTCTGCGCGGGCCTTATCCTGCTGGGCCTGGGCGCGGGGCGGGACCGGCGGATCGGGGCGTAGGTCGCGGCCTCGTCAGAGGCCCCCGTTTCCGTCACGGGGAGCGCTGCCGGTGGTCCCGTGATCCCCGGCAGCGCTCGTCGCGTACTGCTGCTGTCCGACCTTGCGGCCCGACGTCGCAGGTCGTCATGCGTCGGCTGCGGCCAACCGCTCACCTCGAAGCTCAGCGACATTCAGCACGTCCGTGAGGCATTCAGCTGTCCGGCGCAGCATGAAGCACGCCTCATCTGCGGTGAGCTGGGGACCCTCCGGCATCGCGCGTACGAGTGCCAGGACGACGGCCGCCGACTCGATCAAGTCGTTCTCGATCGCGTCGCTCATGGCGGCAACCACTCCCCCCGGTTGGCGGAACCCGCTGCGTTCATTCACCGGACCGGGCATACGCCGCAAACCACTCATGCCGAATCCCCCTGGAACGGCGGGGTCAGGCTCGAAAATCCCGCGTTGAAGTCGCGCATCAGGTCGACTCTTCATCAGTCGGCTCAGCCCCAGGTGTCGACCCTTTTGCCCGGTCACCCTGGGGCGCTCTCGTTTCCGGCGGATGCCGGGCCGCCAGACTAGCTGACTAGGTCGGTACCTCGGTAGCAAACTGGGTGAATCCGTCGCATGCTGACTAGGTGAAGATCGACAGAGCCCTACTGCATTGGCCGCAAGTCGCAGCGGAGATCCGGCGGCGCATTCAGGACGGCACCTATCGCGCCGGGGAACGCTTGCCCGGCACGGTGGCGCTTGCCGCCGAGTTCGACGTGTCGCAGTCGACGGCCACCCGGGCTGTGGCCAGCCTTCGCGCTGAAGGGCTCGTGTACGTGGTGAGCGGTCGTGGCTACTTCGTCACCGATTCTGCCAATTAGCTAAGGTGCTTGGCAGTTCGGCGACCGGCCGTAGCGGTAGCGCATCGGCCGGCCCTGCCCTCGGCACAAGCCCGTTGTCAGTGGCGGTCGGTATAACTTTCCCATGGCACTGACGTGGAAGTTGGTCATCGACAGCAGTAACGCCCCCGCTCTCGCGGACTTCTGGGCCGCGGCCCTGGAGTACGAGGTGGAGGATCCCAGTGCTCTCGTCGAGCAGTTGCTGGCCGCCGGGCACATAGGCGACGAGGCGGTCGTCGAGCACCGGGGTTGTAAGACCTTCCGGGGTTACGCCGCGATCCGCCACCCGGAGGACCCGTTCGACGCGGTCAGCGGTGTCGGCCAGGGTCGGCGCGTGCTCTTTCAGGAGGTGCCCGAGGGAAAGGCGGGCAAGAACCGTCTGCACATCGACGTCCACAGCGGGCCCGGCGGGCGTGACGCGCTGGTGGCCCGGCTGGAGAAGCTGGGGGCGACCCGCGTCCGCGAGGTCGACCTGGCACTCGAGGGGCAGTGGTGGCTCATGCAGGATCCGGAGGGGAACGAGTTCTGCGCGGTGTAGGCCGCACTTGACGCGCGCTCGCGCATGCGTGAACGCGCGAAGCCCGGCCGCGCCGTAAGACGGCAGCGGCCGGGCCGCCCCCTACTCCTCCCCCGCCAGCGTCAACGCGCGCAGCTTGCGGGCCGCGTACCAGGTCGTCAGGCCCGTGACGGCCACCAGGAGGATGATCGCCAGCGGCAGCCCCACGTCGGAGGTGATCGCGCCCTCCGCGCCGATCTTCTGGCCCACCGCGAGGGCCCACTGCTGGACGCTCAGCGTCTTCGCGCCCGGGACCAGGTTGCCGAACAGCGTCTCCCACACCAGGGCGTAGACCAGGCCGAAGACGACCGCGTGCCGGCTGATCGTGCCGAAGAAGAGGAACAGCGCGCTGTACGCGACGGAGGCCACGGCCGCGGCGACCGCGTACGCGACCGCTATCTGCTGGCTGTTGCCGTTGAGGACGAAGCCGGCGATCAGCACCGGGATGGCGGAGAAGGCGGCCGTCACACCGATGGCCACGATCAGCTTGGTGAAGATGATCGAAGAGCGGCGCAGCGGCTTGGCCAGCAGATAGACGACCGAGCCGTCGTCGATCTCCGGGCCGATGGCGCCCGTACCGGCGATGACACCGATCAGCGGCACCATCGTGGCGAGCGCGAACGTGCCGAGGATGCCGTTGGCGGTGGAGTCGTCGGCACCGGCCAGCGCCCGTACGGCGACGGCGATGACGATCAGGAGGGCGGGCAGCGCGAAGAGGATCAGCGCGCGGCGCCGCCCGAGGAGGGCCCGGTAGGTGAGCCGGGCGACGGTGGGGTTGAAGAACGACGGGGCCGCCGAGGGACCCGCGGCGGGTGCCGGGGACGGGTCCGGCCGGACCGATGAGGTCGCTGACATCGCTTTCAGGCTCCTTTCAGGCCGCGACGAGGTAGGAGAAGACCGATTCCAGGGACTCGTCGGAGGGCGAGACCGTCAGGAGGCGGATGCCGTGGTCGCGGGCGACCCGCGGCAGCAGGGCGGTGAAGCGCGGGAAGTCGACGGCCTGCACGCGCAGCGCGCCCTCCTGGAGGTCGACCTCGATACCGGCCGTGGAGGGGTCGGCGATCAGGGCCGCGGCCAGGGCGCGGTCGTCGTCGGAGCGGATGAGGTAGCGGTGCGGGCGGTCCGTCATCAGGCGGCGGATCTTGCGGAAGTCGCCGGACGCGGCGTGCCGCCCGGCCACCACCACCTCGATGTGCGAGGCCAGTTGCTCGACCTCTTCGAGGATGTGGGAGGAGAACAGGACCGTACGGCCCTCGTCGCCCATCCGCCGCAGCAGGTCCATCAGCTGCATCCGCTGGCGCGGGTCCATGCCGTTGAACGGCTCGTCCAGCAGCAGTACGGACGGATCGTGGACCAGCGCCGACGCCATTTTCACGCGCTGGCGCATCCCCTTGCTGTACGTGGAGATCTTGCGGTCCTGCGCGTACTCCATCTCGACGGTGGCCAGCGCGCGGCGTGCGGCGTCCCGTCCCAGACCGTGCAGTTCGGCGTTGGCCACGACGAACTCGCGGCCGGTGAGGAAGTCGTACATCGCCTCGCGCTCGGGCACGATGCCGATGTCGCGGTATATCCGTTCGTTGCGCCAGATGGGATGGCCGTCGAGGGTGACGGATCCGCCGGACGGCGCGAGGAACCCGCCCATCATGTTGATCAGGGTGGACTTGCCCGCGCCGTTGGGGCCGAGGAGGCCGGTGACACCGGGGCCGATGGTCATGGTGATGTCGTTGACGGCAACGACGTTGCCGAACCAGCGGGATACGTGGTCGATCTGGATGGTCGTCATGGGCGCGGCCCGTTCCTTCGGGGGCTGGTGGCGGGCGTCGGATGCGCCTTCGGGGGCGCGGGGCGGGCGGTCACAGGCCGGCCTTGCGGTAGCGGCGCATCAGCAGGGCGTACGAGCCCGCGACGGCAAGCAGCGTGACCAGGAGGGCCACCAGCCCGGCGGCGGTGGACGGCTGGACCTCGTCGGGGAACGACGCGGTACCGCCCAGGAACGTCGCCTGCACGCTGTCGATCAGCGTGACGGGCGAGAACAGGGCGAGCCAGCCGACGACCCCTTCCTGGCCCTGTACGGCGGCGATGCCCTGTACGGCGCTCACCGCCGCGTACGGGATCGTCAGCGCGGCGATGACGGCGGCCACGCCGAAGCCGCGGCGCGGGGTCAGCGCCGAGATCACCAGGCCGACGCCGGCGAAGAGCAGGGAGAGCAGCGCCACCGAGGCCAGGCCCTGGGCCATCCCCCTGGTCTGGTCGACGAAGTCCATCTTGGCCAGCAGCGCGCCCACGTACAGGATCAGCAGCGGCGCGGCGGTCAGGATGAACAGGGCGCTCGCCATCGCGGCGAACTTCGCCACCACGTAGTCGACGCGCTCGATGGGGCGCGAGAAGTACAGCGGCACCGTCTTGAAGCGCAGGTCGCGGGAGACGGACTGCGGCGCCTGGGCGGCCAGGTAGAGGCCGATGACGGCCTGGAGGTAGATCGCGTACCGGGTGTACGCCACCGGCAGGTCGTGCATCTTCGTGAAGACCGCGACCGCCACCATGATGCCCGCGGGCAGGCACATGACGGCGAACAGCAGCATCGGCAGGACCTTGGACTTGGCCGAGCGGCCGAGGCCGTAGGCGCCGCGCAGGCTCTGCGAGAACAGGGAGCGGCGGGCGTAGGCGCGGCCGAGGCGGGGGCCGTCGAAGTGGCGGTAGCCGATGTCGTGGATGACGTCCTGCGCCGCTCCGGCGGTGGCGGGGTTCCTGGTCTCAGGCGGCATCGGGGGCGCCTCCGTCCTTGGTGGCTCGGTGGGCGGTCGTCGCGGGGGCGGTGGGCGCGGAGGCGGTGGACGCGGGGGTGGGGCGGGCCGCGGCGGACTGCGGGCCGGGGGCCTCCTGGGCGCCCGCGGCCGCGGCGGCGTCCGGGCCATGCGCGGTGTCCGGGCCCGGTGCGGCGTCCCGGCCCGGCGCCTGCGCCGCGTCGTCGTTCTGGAAGACCTCGGAGATGCGGTGCCGTCGCTGTTCCATCCGGACCAGGCCGAGGCCGAGGTCGGCGACGGTGTCGCGCAGCAGGTCGTACGTCTCCTCGCCGGTGGCCTCCACGTACAGCACATGGGCGGCGGAGGCGCCGCTCTCCGAGCCGGGCGCCGCGGTGGACACCGCGATCCCGGCCCGGGTCAGGGCCGCGCGCAGCGACGCCGTGCCGTCCGGGTGGTCGTCGGTGTCCGTGACCTCGACGGCCAGGGAGGCCGTGAGCTGGGTGAAGTCGTCGGTGGAGGAGGAACGCAGCAGTCTGCCGCCGTCGATGACGACGACGTGGTCGCAGGTGCGCTCCAGCTCGCCGAGGAGGTGCGAGGTGACCAGGACCGATATGCCGAAGTCCGTGTGCACACGGCGGATCAGGCCGAGCATCTCGTCGCGGCCGGCCGGGTCCAGGCCGTTGGTCGGCTCGTCCAGGAAGACCAGCTGCGGGTCGTGGACCAGCGCCTGCGCCAGTTTGACGCGCTGCTTCATACCGGTCGAGTAGCCGCCGATGGGGCGGTAGCGCTCCTCGTAGAGGCCGACGTGCCGCAGCGTGTCGGCGGTGCGCTCACGGGCGGCGGTCGGCGGCAGGCCCGACATGCGCGCCATGTGGACGACGAACTCGGTGGCCGAGACGTCGGGCGGCAGGCAGTCGTGCTCCGGCATGTAGCCGACGCGCTCCCTGATGGCGCCGCCCTCCTTGGCCACGTCGAGGCCGAGGACGGTCGCGGACCCCTCGCTGGCCGGGGCGAGGCCCAGCAGCAGCTTGATCAAGGTGGACTTGCCGGCGCCGTTGGCCCCGACCAGGCCGGTCACGCCGGGGCCGATGTCTACGGTGAGCCGGTCCAGCGCGGTCACCCTCGGGTACCGCTTGCTCAGGCTTTCGGTCACGATCACAGTCACGTCATCGACGGTAGTGGCGCGCACCACACCGGTCGTCAGACCTGGCGGCTGGTTCGGGGTCCGACCACAGGCGTAGAAGCCCGTAGGGGAGCTCCTGCTTTTGGGGACCGCGCGTCGGGGACGGGCGGCGGTACGACGGGGCGGTTTCCGTGTTCGGGACGGTTTCCGTGTGCGGGCCGTTCACCGTCCCGCGGGTTTTCCACAGGCCCGGACCGACCCCTTGACGTCGACGCCAGGCATTGTCACATTCATCAGTGTCAAGTTACGGGCACGTACCGCGATGGGCGGTTCACGGGACGGACGGTTGGCGATGACCTCAGCGACAGGGGCCGCAGCGGCCCGGAGGGGCGGCGGGACGCATGACCTTCCCGCCGAGCTGCAGGGGTTCAGGGAGGTGCAGCGGCTCGCGTACGCCTGCGCCGAGGCCGTCGCCGCGCAGCTCAGGCCGGGGGTGACGGAGCGGGAAGCGGCGCGGATGCAGCGCGAGTGGCTGCGCGAGCGCGGCGTGCGGGACTGGTTCCACCTCCCCTTCGCCTGGTTCGGCGACCGTACGGCGTTCACGGGCTTCCGCATACCGCTGCAGTTCTTCCCCACCAACCGGCGCCTGGAGCCGGGGATGCCGTTCATCCTCGACATGGCACCGGTGTACCAGGGCTGCACAGCCGACATCGGCTATTCCGGCTGCCTCGGCCTCAACCCGGTCCACGACCGGCTGCTGGCCGACCTGGAGGCGCACCGCGAGCTGATCCTGCACGAGGTCCGCGAACGCCGCCCGCTGCGCGAGATATACGAGGACGTCGAGCGGCTCATGGTCCGCCAGGGGTATGTGAACCGGCACCGCGCCTACCCCTTCGGCGTGATCGCCCACAAGGTCGACCGGGTGCGGGAGCGCCGCTGGTCACCCACCCTCTTCGGGTTCGGTACGCAGTCGCTGAAGGGCCTGGCCTCCGACGCGCTGCACGGCCACCGGGACGGCTGGTCGCCGCTGTGGAGCCCGTACAAGTTCTCCGACCACCCACCGCAGCCGGGCCTGTGGGCGGTCGAACCCCACCTCGGCTTCCGGGGCACGGGCGCGAAGTTCGAGGAGATCCTCGTCGTGACGGACTCCGCCGACCCGCAGGAAAGCGCCTTTTGGCTGGACGACGATCTGCCGCACGTGCGGCGCTGGCAGGAGGAGAAGGCCGCATGAGCAAGCCGACGGAAGCCGGACCGGCAGGCGCCCGGGAGCGCTGGGTCCGTACGGGCGGGGTGGAGCTGTGCGTCGCCGAACTGGGCGACGCCTCGCGCCCCACGGTGGTGCTGGTGCACGGCTACCCGGACAGCAAGGAAGTGTGGTCGCAGGTGGCCCGCGGCCTGGCCGACCGCTTCCATGTGGTGCTGTACGACGTCCGGGGCTGCGGCCGGTCGACGGCGCCCAAGCCGCTGCGCGGCGGTTTCACCCTGGAGAAGCTGACCGACGACTTCCTCGCCGTCGCCGACGCGGTGAGCCCGGACCGGCCGGTCCACGTGGTCGGCCACGACTGGGGCTCGGTGCAGGCCTGGGAGTTCGCGACGGTCCGGCACACCGAAGGCCGGATCGCCTCCTTCACCTCGATGTCCGGCCCGTCGCTGGACCACTTCGGCCACTGGATCAAGAAGCGCGCCACCCGGCCCACCCCGCGCCGCGCGGCACAGCTCCTCGGTCAGGGCGCCAAGTCCTGGTACGTCTACATGCTGCACACCCCCGTGCTGCCCGAGCTGGCCTGGCAGGGGCCGCTCGGCAAGCGCTGGCCGAAGATACTCCAGCGGGTGGAGAAGGTACCGGCGGGCGACTACCCGACGGCGTCCCTGCCCACGGACGCGGCGCACGGCGCGTGGCTCTACCGCGACAACGTCCGAGCCCGGCTGCGCCGCCCGCGCGCCGACGCCTACGCCCACTGCCCCGTCCAGCTCATCACGCCCACCGGCGACGCCTTCCTGTCCCAGCGCCTCTACGACGACCTCGACCGCTGGGTGCCACAGCTGGTACGGCGCACCCTCCCGGCCAAGCACTGGGTGCCCCGCACCCGGCCCGACCAACTGGTTGCCTGGATCAGCGAGTTCGTCACGTCGAAGGAGGAAGGCGACCCGGCCAAGGAGATCGTCGCCGCCGGCCCGTACGCCGACCGGTTCGGCGGACAGCTGGTGCTGGTCACCGGCGCCGCCAGCGGCATCGGGCGGGCCACCGCTTTCGCCTTCGCCGAGGCGGGCGCGCGCGTCGTGGCCGTCGACCGGGACGCCGAGGGCGCGGCCCGTACGGCCGACCTGGCACGGCTGGTCGGCGCCCCGCAGGCCTGGGCCGAGACGGTGGACGTCTCGGACGAGGCCGCCATGGAGAAGCTGGCCGACAAGGTCGCCGCCGAGTACGGCACCGTCGACGTGCTGGTCAACAACGCCGGCATCGGCCTGTCCGGCTCCTTCTTCCACACGACCACCGAGGACTGGAAGAAGGTCCTGGACGTCAACCTGTGGGGCGTCATCCACGGCTGCCGGGTCTTCGGGCGGCAGATGGCCGAGCGCGGCCAGGGCGGCCATATCGTCAACACCGCCTCGGCGGCGGCCTTCCAGCCGTCGAAGATCCTGTCCGCCTACGGCACGTCGAAGGCGGCGGTGCTCATGCTCAGCGAGTGCCTGCGCGCCGAACTGGCCGGTCAGGGCATCGGTGTCACAGCCATCTGTCCCGGCATCGTGAACACGAACATCACCGCGACGGCCCGCTTCACGGGCGTCTCGGCGGATGAGGAGAAGCGCCGCCGGACCAAGACGTCCCGTGCGTACGGCCTGCGCAACTACCCGCCGGAGAAGGTCGCCGACGCGATCCTGCGCGCGGTCGCCCGTAACGAAGCGGTCGTCCCCGTCACGCCCGAGGCGCGTGGCGCCCGCCTGATGTCCCGCTTCGCCCCACGCGCGCTGCGCGCGCTGGCCCGCATCGAGCCGCCCATGTGAGTGCGTGCGCCACGGTGCGAGCAGGCCGGGGCGGGCGCACCACCACGCCGCCCCGGCCCCGCCCTCCCCTCACGTCACACGTCAGGAGCACAAGCGTGAGCACGAACCCCACCGGCCCGGAGGAGCACCACACGATCGCACCCCGCCGGGTCTCGTTCGACTGGCACGAGACCCCGCTGCACTGGATACCGGACGAACCCACCGCCACCCACGTCATCAACGTGCTGCACCTGCTGCTGCCCGCGGGCGAGCGCTGGTTCGTCAAGGTCTTCAAAGAAGCCCTCCCGCTGGTACGCGACCCCGCGCTGCTCAAGGACGTCAAGGGCTTCATGGGCCAGGAGGCCACCCACAGCGTCCAGCACGCCTACGTCCTGGAACACCTCGCCCACCAGGGCCTGGACACCGCGCCCTACACCAAGCACGTCGACTTCCTCTTCGAAAATCTCCTCGGCGAACGCCCCCCGTTCGCCGCACCGATACCCACCCGGGAATGGCTGCGCTTCCGGCTCTCCCTGATAGCCGCCATAGAGCAGTTCACGGCCGTCCTCGGCAACTGGGTACTGCACGCCGAGGGCCTGGACCGGGCCGCCCCCGACCCGGTCATGCTCGACCTGCTGCGCTGGCACGGCGCGGAGGAGGTCGAGCACCGCGCCGTGGCCTTCGACATGTACGAGCACACCGCCGGCGCGGGCCCGTCCCGCTACGCCCGCCGCGTACTGGGCATGGCCGTCACCGCGCCCGTCCTCCTCTACCTGTGGGCCTGGGGCGCCTCCTACCTCATACGCCACGACCCGCAGCTGGCCGGCCGCCTGCGCTACTCCCTGCGCGAGCACAACCGGGCCGTACGCGCCCAGCTCCTGCCGACCTGGCGCGAGCTGGGCGCCGCCGTACCGCGCTACCTGAAGCGGTCGTACCATCCCTCGCAGGAAGGGTCGCTGCGCAAGGCCGTCGCCTATCTGGCGTCCTCCCCGGCCGCCCGCGCCGCGGCGGGCGCGGTGGGACGCGCGGCCATCTCGTAAGGAGCACCGCATTGACCGACCAGCCGCCGGCCGAGTACCGCATCGAGGACCTGGCCCACATCAGCGGCACCTCGGTCCGCACCATCCGCGCCTACCAGGACCGCGGCCTCCTCCCCAAGCCGGAGCGCCGCGGCCGGGCCAACGTCTACGGCGACGCCCACCTGGAACGGCTGCGCCGCACCGCCGACCTCCTCGACCGCGGCTACACCCTCGCCAGCATCAAGGAACTCCTGGAGGCCTGGGACACCGGACGCGGCCTCGGTGGCGTCCTGGGCCTGGTCGCCGAGATAGACGGCCCCTGGAGCGACGAGGAGGCGGCCCGCATCAGCCGCGAGGAACTGGACGCCGCGTTCGGCGGCAGGCCGGACGAAGCGGCACTGGCGGACGCCGTCGAGCTGGGGGTTCTGGAACGCCTCTCCGGCGACGACGGCTTCCGCGTGCCCAGCCCCCAGGAACTGGCCGTCGCCGCCGAGCTGCACTCCGCGGGCGTCCCCCTCACCGCGATCTCCGGCCACCTGCGCGAACTCCGCGGCCAGGTGGAACACATCGCGGCCCGCTTCCTCGACTTCACCACCGAGTACGTCTTCCACCCGTACCTGGACCACCAGCCCACCGAAGCCGAAGCCACCGAGGCCGCCGGCCTCGTACGCCGCCTCCGCCCCCTCGCCCAGCAAACAGTCGACGCCGAACTCGCCCGCGCGATGCGCACCTTGGCTACCCGGTACATCCACCATCGCTTGGGTGAGATCACGGACTTGGGCGGCCCGGAGACACCAGGGGTTGCTGTTCCTCCTGCTGCTTCGGGCGATGGGCCGGGCAGCAGCTTGACTGTCGGCGCCCCGGGGGCCGGCGAGCCGGGCATTGAGGACCCGGTCGTCGGTCCCTCGATCACCGAGGCACCGGCCGTCGACGGCCCGGGCCCCTCCGACTTCCCGGTCGGCGCCATTGGCGGGGACACCGCGCGGGCGCCTGAGGAAGGGGCGGAACCAGGCAGCGGCAGCGGCAACGGCACCGACGCTGGTGGCAGCGGCAGCGGCAGCGGCAGCGGCAGCGGCAGCGGCAGCGGCAGCGGCAGCGGCAGCGGCAGCGGCAGCGAGCCGATCATGGTTGCTCTTCCCGCCGAGACCATCCGCGCCGTACGCGAACTGGTCGGCCGTGAGAACACGGCGGCCTTCATCACCGCCGCCACCCAACGCGAGATCCACGCCCGGACCATGGACGAGCTGACCGCCCGCCGCACCCCACCCCACGCCCCACGCCACTGACCGCCGGGCTTCCGCCCGACCCCGCTCAGTCGGGTCAGTCGGGACAGTCGGGACAGTCGGGTCAGTCGGGTCAGTCGGGTCAGTCGGGTCAGTCGGGTCAGTCGGGTCAGTCGGGTCAGTCGGGTCAGTCGGGTCAGTCGGGTCAGTCGAGGATCATGTCACCAAAGACGACCTTGCTGTTCCAGTTGTTCCCTCCCCAGTTGTACGAGGCGGTGGACGGGGCGTAGGTGTGCTTTCCGACGGTGACGGTGCCACCGTCACGGCCGTGACGGCCGCCGGCGGGACCGCCATCACGACCGCCGTCCCGTCCAAGGTGACCCAGGTTGCCCACGCCACCGGGCCGGCCGATCCAGCCGTCATGGCTGTCGGCGATGGCCGTTCCGGTGGTGAGCAGGGCGGCCGCTGCGGTCAGGGTCAGTGCGCCGAGGGTGGTGGCGGTACGTCTGCGCATCGGGCTCCTTTCCTCGTCTGGAGCCGGCCCCGGGAGTTCGTCACCCGGGGTGGACACCCTCATCCGATACCGCCCCACCCCCGACCGCCATTCGGCCGCACCCACTCGGGGCGAGGGCGGGACCGGAGGCGGTGGCCGCTCGCCCGCTACCGGGCCGGGTCCGGGATCCAGTTCCCGTGGAAGCCGTAGGGCACCCGCTGGGGCAGCTGAACCGTGGCCACCGGCTCCTGGGATATGTCCTCCGCGTCGAGGATGACGAGATCGCTGGAGCCCCTGGCGGCGTCGTAGACGTATGTGATCAACCACCCGGGCCCGCCCGGCCGGTCGTCCGCCGGAGCGAAGGCCGCTTCGGCGGGCGTGCGGCCGGGGCCGAAGTCGTGCCGGACGCTGGCGCCGGAGTGCAGGTCGTAACGGATCAGTGCACCCGGTGTCGGCCCGGCCCCGGGGCCGCCGGAGCGTGTGATGTGCCCGTACCTGGCGTCCAGGCCGGCCAGCCGGTCGTCGATACGCGGGAACTCGCCCGACTGGTCGTCCATCTGCTCCTCGACGACCTTGCCCGAGGCGAGGTCGATGGTCCACCGCCACAGGGTGGGCAGCGACTTCAGCTCGAACGCCGGATAGCGGCAGACGTAGAGGACGATCCGGCCCTGGTCGTCGTCGTACGCGTTCAGCGAGTGGAAGACGTAACAGGGGTCGATGGGGAACCAGCGGACATCGCCGTGCGGATCGTCACGGCGCAGCACGCCCAGCCGGGCGCCGTACTCCGCGTCCCACACATACGGCATACCGGGTGCGTGGTGGTCGTAGACGAGTGGGAGGTCCATGAAGACGACGTGCCCGGCCGTCAGATGGAAGTCGTGCATCATCGTGGGCGCCGTCACCTCGATGGGCCGGCTCACCACCAGGGCCCCGGCGGCGTCGGCACGGTGGTATGTCAGATACGGCGGCTCCGGGGCTCCGTAGCCGAAGAAGTGCAGCTCACCCGTGGCCGGGCAGGTCTTTGGATGAGCAGTCATGGCAGTGGTCAGGCAGCCGTCGAAGTCGTACGGCCCGACGGTCTCCAACTCGTGCCCCGGGCGGCAGTCGAGCTCATACGGGAAGGACGACTCGACCAGCGCGAGGGTGCGGCCCGCGTGCCGGACGACGTGGGTGTTGGCGACACCCGCGGTCAGGTTCGGGCGCCCCCGCGCATCACGTACCGATATGCCGTCGGTCAAGGTCGACGTACGGACCCAACGATTGCGGTACGCGACGGCCTTGCCGCCCTCCAGGCGGACGCCGTGGACCATGCCGTCACCGAAGAACCAGTGTGCCGAAGCGGCGTCCCGCGGGTTGGGGCCGTTGCGCAGATACCAGCCCGACAGCTCGGGCGGCACCGCACCGGTGACGGGCAGTGCGTGCGCGGTGAGTTCGTCCATCACCGGGGCGAAGTTGCCCGCCAGGTGCGGGGCCGGTCCGGAAGCGGAGCCGGATGCCGCGGCGGTGGAGCCGAAAGCGTTTGTCGTTGTCATGCGGGACGAGCCTCCTGAAGGTAGGGGTGTCCGCCGGCCTGCTCCAGGAAGCGCGCTCGCGCACGCTCCGGGTAGCTCGCGGTGAAGCGCAACGGGATGACGAAGGCGCTGACGTGGATGGAGATCATGGCGGTCAGCCCGAGTCCGTAGGCCGTGACCAGGGTCTGCCCTGCCGCGGCGAAGGTGAAGGACGCCGCCCAGGCCGCGGTGAGCACGTAGTTGATCCGCAGGAACAACGGGGTCCGCCAGACCTCGGGCGGCGCCTTGCGGCGGGCTATCGCGAGAGTGAAGGGCCGACGGGCCGCCATCGAACCCCAGGTGACCAGGGCCAGCCAGCCCGAGGACAGCGCTCCGTCGTAGGCCCGAAGGCCGCTGTCCGGGCGGAAGAAGGCCAGGACCGTGATACCGGCGAAGAACACCAGGCTGCCGTACTCAAGGACCCGGAGCGACGGCGACAGACCGTCGGCACGGTCCACGTAGAGCACCACGCAGCCGATGGCCAGGGCCAGCAGCGCGGCCCCTTGCCACGACGCCCATGCCACGGCTCCGTAGGCGATCCACGGGAAAAACCCCCGCAAGAAGGTCATGACTCTCGACTCCCCCGGCCATTCAACGACATTCCAACTTCGACATGTCAAAGCTAGAACGTCTGCCGTTGACGTGTCAAGACTGGAAGGTAAAGTGATGGCCATGAGCCTCCGCCACGCCGTCCTGGGCCTGCTGGCCGATTCACCCGCCAGCGGCTACGACTTGATGAAGACGTTCGACGCGTCGCTCGCGCACGTCTGGCCGGCCACCCAGAGCCAGGTCTACGGGGAGCTGAACAAACTCACCTCGGCCGACCTCATCGAGGTGGCCTCGCACGGCCCCCGCGGCCGCAAGGAGTACGCCATCACCAAGGCGGGTCGGGCCGAACTGCACCACTGGCTCACCGAGGTGGAGCCCGTCGGCCCGCAGCGCCACGACGGCCTGCTGCGCGTCTTCTTCCTCGGCGTCCTGTCGCCGCTGGAAGCCCGTACGTACCTCCTGCAACAGGCTCAACGGGCCGCCCGCGCGCACGCCGCTTACCGGAGCCTGGCGGACGCCGGCCCCTGGGACGAGGAAATGATCGCGGTGTACGGGCGGATCGCCCTCGAATACGGCCTGCGGCAGACCGCCATGGTGGAGGAATGGGCCAACTGGGCTGCCAAGGAGATCACTTCGGACCAGGCCCGCCGCGCCCAGGAACCGGTCATAGGGGAGACACAGGCACAAGAGCAGGCACAAGCGCAGGGGCAGAAGCAGGGGCAGGCGACGGCGCAGGCACAGGAGGAAGGGGAGAAGCAGGAGCAGAAGGAGGGGGAGCGGAAGGGGTAGAGCGGTACAGGGGGTAGCGAGGGGCGAAACAGAGCAGGGGCTCGGGCAGGGCGCAGAGGCCAGGATTGGGCTTGGCGCGCTCCGTTCCGGCTCGCGGTCGCTGCAGTCACAACCCGGGCGCGCCCCAGACCGGGAACCAGCGGCTCAGGTCCGACTCGATCTCCAGGTCGTCGGCGAGCATCGCCCGGACTTCGAGTTCGAGCGCGTTATCACGCTTCTCGGCCGGGCCGTCCGTACCTGTTTGCGGGGCAAAGGGATAGAACGTACCGCGCTTGTAGAGGTACACCAGCGCGAGCGACCTCCCTCGGTCGTCCCGGAAGCCCATCAGCGAACACAGCAGCTGCGGTCCGAATCCGGCGCTCTCCAGGGAACTGTTGACCGCGTGCAGATCGTTCACCAAGCCCGCACTGTCTTCGGGGTCGTGGCGCGCGAGCATCCACGAGTAGCCGTACTCGTCCCGGCTGAACTCGGCCGGGCTGCCGAGGAGGTCGCGTACCTCCTCCTGTATGCCGAGGAACGCGCCGCCCTCGACACTCGCGAAGCACACCGAGCCGCGCCCTGTGGGCCGGAACCCGGCCGCCGCCTGGAGGGTGACAGCCGCGGAGGGCAGCGCGAACAGCCGGTCCAGGTCGGGGCGTACCGGCTTGCTGCGTCCCAGGATGGCGTCCAGGAATCCCATACGGTGTCTCTCCTTGATCCGTCGTCCTGCTGATGTCCCGGCACGAACCCGTGGGAACGCCGGGAACGCGTGTCGCTACGGCCGCCCCAGCTGCGCCGAGATCCGTCCCAGCTGCTCCAGTCGCTGCTCCAGCGTCGGGTGCGAGGACAGCAGCCGCCCGAAGCTCTCCTTCGAGAACGCCGGCACGAAGAAGAACGCGTTGAACGGTTCGGCCTTGCGCAGGTCGCGCGTCGGGATCTGCGCCATCTGCCCCGTGACCTTGGTGAGCGCGGCGCCCAGCGCCGACGGCCGGCCGGTCAGAATCGCCGCGGCCCGGTCGGCCGACAGTTCCCGGTAGCGCGACAGCAGCCGGGTGAGCAGGAAGCTGACGGCATAGACCACCGCGCTGACCAGCGTGACGACCAGGACGGCGATCGCCGCGTTGTTGTCCCGGTTGTTGCGGCCGACGCCGCTCCACAGCGCCGCGCGCGTGATGATCCCGGCCAGTACGCCCAGGAACGAGGCGATCGTCATGACCGCGACATCGCGGTGCGCGACATGCGACAGCTCGTGCGCCAGTACGCCTTCCAGCTCCTCCGGCTCCAGCCGCCGCAGCAGGCCGGTCGTCGCGCACACCATCGCGTTCTTCTGGTTGCGCCCGGTGGCGAAGGCGTTCGGTACGTCGGATTCGGCGACGGCGACGCGTGGTTTGGGCATGTCGGCGAGCGCGCACAGCCGGTCGACGGCGCCGTGCAGTTCGGGCGCCTGTTCCGGGGTGACCTCACGTGCGCCCATGCTGAAGGCGGCGATCCGGTCACTGAACCAGAACTGCGCGACGAACATGGCGCCCGAGATGAGCAGCACCACGATCCACGCGCCCTTGAGGAGCACCACCAGCGCGCCCACCACGACCACGTACAGCAGGCCGATGAAGAACATCGTCGTGACCATGCGTGACGTCAGGCCGCGGTCGGGGGCGAATCGGGTTCGTGCCATGCCTCTCAGTCCTCCACACCACAGAGTCCGCAGAGCTCAGCCGAGGAACCGCGTAGGCGCCTCTGACCCGATTCTCCCTCTTGTCCGCTCTTTGCGGCGTAAAGCGCAGGCCATGGATACGCCCGTACGCGGCTGAGGGCAGGCTGCATCGACCCAGCGGCGGTCCCCGGGCCGGTCCCAGGTCCGGCCCCGCCACCCGGCCGCCCGTAGCCCTACCTACCGCCCGAGCTGCGCGAGCCCCTCGGTCGCGATCCGCTCGAACACCGCGAGGTCGGCTTCGAAGATCGAGTCGGCGATCGGCCAGTGCAGCACGATCTCGTCGATGCCCGCTTCGGCGTGTGCACCAGCGAAGTCCACGAAGGCGTCCACGGATGCGAGCGGGCGGTCCGGCGAGAACCCGGTGAGCATGGTCTTCGCCAGCTCCCCGGCGTCCCGCCCGGCTTCGGCGCACGCCTTCCCGAGGCGTTCGACCTGGCCACGTACCGCTTCCAGCGACTCGGCCGCGGTGCCGGTCGCGGAGATCCTCGGGTCGCCGGTGGTCACCCACGCCTGCCCGTGCCCGGCCGCCAGCCGCATCCCGCGCGGCCCGGTCGCCGCGATCGCGAACGGCAACCGGGGCCGCTGCACACAGCCGGGGATGTTGCGCACCTCGTGGGCGCGGTAGTGCTTGCCTTCGTACGAGACCACGTCATGCGTCAGCAGTTGGTCCAGCAGCGGGACGAACTCTCCGAAGTGGTCGGCCCGTTCCCTGGGCGTCCACGGCCCCTGGCCGAGCGCGGTGGCGTCGAAGCCGGAGCCGCCGGCGCCGATGCCCAGGGTGATCCGCCCGCCGCTGATGTCGTCCAGGGAGATCAGTTCCTTGGCGAGGGTCACCGGGTGCCGGAAGTTCGGGGAGGTGACGAGCGTGCCCAGACGCAGCCGGGACGTCACGGCGGCGGCCGCCGTCAGCGTCGGCACCGCTCCGAACCACGGCCCGTCGCGGAAGCTCCGCCAGGAGAGGTGGTCGTAGGTGTACGCGGTGTGGAAGCCCAGTTCCTCGGCGCGCTGCCACACCTCCCGGCCACCCTCGGACCAGCGGCGGACGGGAAGGATCACGGTGCTCAGTCGCATGGGTACGAGCCTACGGCGGCACGACTGCGGCTCTGCGAGCCCCAGGGGGCTAGGGGGCTAGAGGGCTGGGGCCCAGGGGGCAGCTACGCGCGGGGGACGCACACCGTATGCGCGGTGCGCGCACGTCGTACGCGCGCGCAGGTTTGCCCCCGTACGGCCTGCCTGCGCTCCCGTACGCCCACGAATCCGCATCCGTGCAGGTCCCGCTCAGCTCTTGGACGGGTCCGTCCGGCATCTGCTTCTGTACGGTCCGGCGCTCGTTCTCCTACCGCGCGGCACTCCCTGCCGTACGGCCGCCGTGCGCCCTCATGCGTACGTCCCCATGCTCCTGGACACGGGCCGCGGTTCCGCCAAGCTCATGCGCGCGACCCGCCGCACGCCTGTGCGCGCATATGCGCGAAGATGGACTGCGTGACTGATGCCTCCGCAGGGCCGCCCCTGGCGCCCGGGTCCGACGGAAAAACGATCCGGCTGATCGCCACCGACCTCGACGGCACGTTGCTGCGCGACGACAAAACGGTCTCCAGCCGTACGATCGCCGCGCTGGCCGCCGCCGAGCGGGCAGGCATCGAGGTCTTCTTCGTGACCGGCCGCCCGGCCCGCTGGATGGACGTGGTCAGTGACCATGTGCACGGACACGGGCTGGCGATCTGCGCGAACGGCGCGGCCGTCGTCGATCTCCACCACGGCCGCCGCATCGTCGAGATCAGTCCGCTGGAACGGCCGGAGGCGCTCTCCGTCGTGCACGAGCTGCGCGCCGCCGCTCCCGGCACGACGTTCGCGATCGAGCGGACCGGTGGCTTCGACTACGAGCCGGAGTACCCGCCCTTCCATCTCGACCCGGCCGCCGTCATCGCGCCCGCGGAAAAGCTCCTCGCCGAACCGGGCCCGGAGGACCGCCGCTCCCCGTTCGCCCCGGAGGGCCGTCGCTCCCCGCTGGCTCCGGACGGCACACGGCCCGCACAGTCCCGGCCGACTTCCCAGGCAAGACCGACTTCCCAGCCAGGGCCGACTTCGCAGTCCCGGCAGGGAGCCGGTTTCTCTGAGGAGGTCGGCTCCGACCAGCCTGTACTCAAGCTCCTCGCGCACCATCCCGACATGGACCCGGACGCCTTCCTGGACCTGGCCCGCGCGCGGGCGGGCAGGTACGCCTCCTTCACCCGGTCCAGCCCCACCGCACTCCTGGAGATCAGCGGGCTGGGCGTCAGCAAGGCCGGCACTCTGGCGCGCTGCTGTGCCGAGCGCGGCATCGGCCCCGACCAGGTCGTCGCCTTCGGAGACATGCCCAACGACATCGAGATGCTGGCCTGGGCCGGGACCTCGTACGCCATGGCGAACGCCCACCCCGCCGTGCTGGCCGCGACGGAACTGCACACGGCGGGCAACAACGAGGACGGCGTCGCGGCCGTCATCGAACGCATCCTTGAGCAACGCTGACCGCTGACCACTCACATCTCCCCACTCACATCTCGCCTCTGACCACTGACCACTCACCGCTGGCCGCTGCCGTCCCCGACAGCAGCGGCGAGCGGCGAGCGGCCAGCGATCAGGCGATCAACGCCCAGCCGTCATCGCTCATCGCAGCCGCACCCCCCGATTCGCCAGCCACGGCACCGGGTCGACCCCCGACCCCAAGTGCGGCGTCCGGCGCACCTCGAAATGCAGATGCGGCCCGGTGGAGTTGCCGGTCGTGCCCGACAGGGCGATCTGCTGCCCTGGCCGCACGCGCTGTCCGGGGCGGGCCAACGCCGCCGACAGGTGTGCGTACTGCGAGTACGCACCCGCACCGTGCTGGACAACCAGGCTGATCCCGAAGCCGTCGCCGCAGGTCAGGCTGGCGACGCGCCCCCACCCCACGGACCGTACGGGGGTGCCGACCGGCACCGCGAAGTCCTGGCCCGTGTGGCCGTGTGCCCAGCGGCGGCCCGAGCCGCCGAAGCCCGCGGACAGTACGTAGTGCTCCACCGGCCCGGTCCATCTGCCACCCGGTGCCGTCGCCGGCGGCACCGGTGACACCTGCGACACCTTGGAGGAACGTTTCTCCGCTGCGGTCACGATGCCGGGCAGCCCACCGCACCGCCCGCTCCGGGCCGCTTGCCGCGACAGCGTCTGCAGCTGCACACGGACCAGGCCCAGGCGTCGGCTGATGCGCCGGCGCTCGGTGCCGAGACGGGTCCGATGAGCTCCGAGCGCGGCGGAACGGGCCAGCACGGCCGCGCTGTCCGCCTCCAGGGACCGGCTCGAACGCAGCGCGTCGCGCGTACGCGCCGCCAGCAGGCGTTGGCGGCGGTCGGCCTCCCGGTAGGCGCGCGCCATCGCCTCCGGACCGTCAGGGGACTGGGCGCGCAGGGCGAACGGCAGGCGGTTGCCGGTGCGGTACTGAGCACTGGCGATACGTCCCGCCAGCCGGCGCAGTTCGCCGGTCCTGCGGCGTTCCCGGAGCAGCGCCACGTGCAGCCGCGAGGCCCGGGCCCGGCCGTGCCGTACCTCGCGTGAGATCTTCGCGTACGACCGGCCGGCCGTGTTCGCGGCCCGGCCCAGCCGGAGCACTTCCAGGCTCGCGTCGGCCAGCTGGTCGGCGCCGCTTCGGCTCGTTCGAGCAGGGCGGTGTGACGCGGTGGTCGGCAGTAAGTGGGCGGCGGCGCTCGGTTCCGCGTGGGCGGAGACGGCGGACGGGGCCCGGGCGTGAGCCGTCCCGTCGGCGGTCGGCGCCGTTCCGGCCGCCGCGGTCAGCGCCGCCATCAGCGTCAATGTCAGCCGCATCGCGGGCGGCGGGGCTCCACGCCGCCCGGGAGCAGGGCGAGTGCACCGCCCGCTGGTACGGGCAGGGCACCGGCGCCCCCGGACTGCCTTACGCAACCAATCCGGTACACCTGGACACATGGCCAGATATGTGCCCATAACGCACAAAAATCAACGGAAACGTTTCGTCAGCCTGACTCACGACCCCCCGAACGGAGCAACCCGCCCGCACGGAATGGCCGGAATCAGCCGCTCCGGCAATCTCCACGGACTACTCCGAATCACCCGAATACCGCCTGAACCGCATGGGCGTCTCTCGCCCGGAACCACCGTCCCACCGCCGCCCGGAACCGCCGCCTCGCCCCCCCCCGCCTCCCCTACACCCCCTCAGAGCGGCGCCTCCCAGGCCACCATCGTCCCGGCCCCGTCCTCGCCCAGCCCCGGACCGTACGTACTGGACCCGCCCAGCGACTCGGCCCGCTTCGCGAGGTTGCGCAGGCCGCTGCGCCGGCCGCCGTCCGGAATGCCCACGCCGTCGTCGGCGACCGTCAGCCGTACGCCGTCGCGGCCATCCGGCAGCTTGATCATCGAGTCGACGACGACCTCGATGCGTGAGGCGTTGGCGTGCCGGAAGGCGTTGGACAGTGCCTCGCGCAGCGCGGCGATCAGGTTCTTGCCGGTCAGCTCGCCGACGCGGGCGTCCACCGGGCCGATGAAGTTGGCGGACGGCTGGAAGCCGAGCGGTACGGCGGCGGTGCCGATCTCCCGCAGGACCCGGGTGCGCAGCCCGGACGGCGCCTCGGCCGGGCCCTGTTGCAGCGCGAAGATCGCGGTACGGATCTCCTGAATGGTGACGTCGAGTTCGTCGACGGCCTTGCCGATGCCCTCCTGCACCTCGGGCACGACCGACCTGCGCTGGGCGCTCTCCAGCATCATCCCGGTCGCGAAGAGCCGCTGGATGACCAGGTCGTGCAGGTCGCGGGCGATCCGGTCGCGGTCCTCGTAGACAGCCAGCCGCTCGCGGTCGCGCTGCGCGTCGGCCAGTACCAGCGCCAGCGCGGCCTGGGCGGCGAACTGGGTGGCCAGGGTGCGTTCGGCGGTGGTGAAGGGGCGCGCGCCGCGTTCCCGCGGTGTCGCCAGGGTGCCCAGCACCCGGCCACCGCTCCTGAGGGGCAGCATCATGCTGGGGCCGAACCGCGGCGCGACGTCCGTGACCATCCGCGGGTCGGTGGCCGAGTCCTCGACGAAGACCGGCTCCCCGGCCAGCAGTTGTTCGGCCACCGGGCTCTCGGGCGGCATACGGGTGCCGATGAGGCCGGCCGGGTCGTCCGCCGACGCCGCGACGATCTCCAGCCCGCCGTCCTCGGCGGGCAGCAGCACGATGCCGGCCGCGGAATCCGCCAGCTTGCGGGCCTGTTCGGCGACGACCGCGAGCGCGTCGTCGACGTCGCTGCCCGCCAGCAGCGCGGTGGTCACCGCGGCCGCACCGTCGATCCACCGCTCCCGCTGCCGCGTCGCCGCGTACATCCGGGCGTTGCCGATGGCGATGCCCGCCTCGGTGGCGAGCACCCGCACCATGTGCAGGTCGCCCTCGCTGAACTCGCCGCCCCCGCGCTTCTCGGTCAGATACAGGTTGCCGAAAATCTCCCCTTGGACGCGGATCGGCACACCGAGGAACGTCCGCATCGGCGGGTGCCCCGGAGGAAAGCCCGCGGATCGCACGTCCCGGGTCAGGTCGGCCAGCCGCAGCGCCTTCGGGTCGTGGATGAGCGCGCCGAGCAGTCCCTTGTGCCCGTCGGGCAACGCGCCGATCCGGGCGCGCTCCTCGGCGCTGACCCCGTACGTCACGAAGTCCGACAGGCCCTCGCGCGCCTCGTCGATGATGCCGATCGCGGCGTAGCGGGCGTCGGCGAGTTCGGCGGCGGTCTCCACGATCCGGTCGAGGGTGATGTGCAGGTCCAGACCCGCGCCGACCGTGCGCATCGCCTCCAGCAGCTGCGGGACCCGGGCGGTCAGCTCGGTCGACAGGCCCTGGAGGCTGCGGGTCGCCTCGGTGGCGGCTTCCATGGGGTCGTGCGTGGGTGCGGCGGCATCGCCGGTGCCGGTATGCGCCCCGGCACCCGTGCCGGTGTGTTCCCCGGTGCCCATGGGGTCTGAGGGTCCTGTCGTGACTGCCATGGGGACGAGCCTAATAGCGGCTTTTTCTAATGAAAGCCTTCTATGCGGCAATTCGGACGCCGGACCGGTCCACCCCGGACCGCCCCGGGCTGCCATGTCACCCCGGTCCGGGCGTCCGCCGTCACCGTACGCAGCGGCCGCCCGCACCCGTCGTTCTTCAGCCGTTTCACCGGGCCGGGTTCTTCAGCCGTTCACCGGACCGGATACGTCAGCCGTTCACCGGACCGGGCCCACGCCCGCCATGCGTCCGGCGGCCACGCGCCCGTCCCCGGTCCGCGCGCCCACCGCCCGCTCGCGCTCCCGCATCCGCCGGAACGGGCCGTCGGCCGCCGCCAGCTCCGCGTACGCACCGTGCTGGACCGGCCGTCCTCCGTCCAGGACCAGCACCTCGTCGACGGCTTCCAGCCCTTCCAGGCGGTGCGTGATCAGCACGGTCGTACGGCCCTCGGTCGCGGCCAGCAGATCGGCGGTCAGCGCGTCGGCCGTGGCCAGGTCGAGGTGCTCGGCGGGCTCGTCCAGCACCAGGACGGGGAAGTCGGCGAGCAGCGCGCGGGCCAGCGCGAGCCGCTGCCGCTGGCCGCCGGAGAGCCGGGCGCCGTGCTCGCCGACCATCGTGTCCAGCCCGTCGGGCAGCGACCGCACCCAGTCGGCCAGGCGTGCCCTGTCGAGCGCGTCCCACAGTTCGGCCTCGTCCGCGCCGGTACGGGCGAGCCGCAGGTTTTCCCGGACGGAGCTGTCGAAGAGGTGGGCGTCCTGCGCGCACAGGCCCACCTGACGCCGTACGGCGTCGCCGTCCGCTGCCGCCGCGTCCACACCGTTCAGCGTGTACGAGCCCGACTCCCGGTCCAGGAAGCGCAGCAGCACCTGGGCGAGCGTCGTCTTGCCCGAGCCGGACGGACCGACGACGGCCAGGCGCCGCCCGGCGGGAAGGGTGAACCCGACACCGTCCAGCGCGGCGGCCCGTTGCCCGGGGTACCGCGCGGTCAACTCCTCGACGACCAGCGGGAACGGTGTGTCCGGCACTGGAAGCGCCACCGCACCGGCCGGTTCGCCGACCGGCTCAGGGGCGTCCAGCACCTCGAAGACCCGCTCGGCCGCCCGGCGCGTGCGCTGCCGGTACTGCACGGCGAGCGGCAGTCCGGCGACCGCCTCGAACGCGGCGAGCGGGACGAGGACGACGACCGCCAGGCACACACCCGCGAGCCGCCCGTCATGTACGGCCCGGACGCCGACGACGGCCGCCGCGGCCACCGTCAGGCCGCACAGCAGCGCGGACAGCCCGGCCCCGGCACCGGCCGCGGCCGCCGAGCGGGACGCGATCCGGGTCAGATCGCGGTCGGCGCGCCGGGCCCGGTCGATGCGGGACGCGAGCGCGCCCGACACCGTCAGTTCGGCCGTGCCGGTGAGCACGTCGAGGACGTGGGCGGAGAGCACACCACGGGCGGGGGAGAGCTGCCGCTCGGCCCGGCGGGCGAGCGCGGCGGACAGCGCCGGCACCCCCACACCCGCCAGCAGCAGCCCGGCGGCCAGGATGGCGCCCGCCTCGGGCAGCAGCCAGGCGGTGAACCCGACCGAACCGGCGCCGACCACCACGGCCGCCCCGACCGGCAGCAGCCACCGCAGGAAGTAGTCCTGTACGGCATCGACATCGGCCACCAGGCGCGACAGCAGATCGCCACTGCTGCGCTCCCGCAGCCCGGCGGGCGCCAGGCGCTCCAGGCGCCGGAAGACGGCCACGCGTACGTCCGCGAGCATCCGGAAGACCGCGTCGTGCGCCACCAGCCGTTCCGCGTACCGGAACACGGCCCGGCCGATGCCGAAGGCCCGTGTCGCAGTGACCGCGACCATCAGATACAGCACGGGAGGGTGCTGCGCGGCCCGCGAGATGAGCCATCCGGACGTCGCCATGAGGCCCACCGCGCTGCCCAGCGCCAGGCTCCCCAGCAGCAGCGCCAGTCCGAGCCGGCCCCAGCGGGCCCGTGCCAGCCCCCGCAGCCGCGCCAGCGCCGGACGCCGGGCACCAGGCACGACGTCCGGGCCGTCGTCGGACTCCGACGCCGCAAGATCGGCGCGTACGGCTTCCGCGGCTTCTGCGGCGTCGGACGGGACGGGCGCCGCAGCATCGGACGGGCCGGTCGCCACGGTTCGCTGGACGCTCTCCCGTACGGGCTCCGCGTCCCGTACGGGCTCCGCGGGCGTCACTGGCCCTGCCAGCCGCACCGTCCGGTCCGCCACCGCCAGCAGCGCGGGCCGGTGGACGACCAGGAGCACCGTGCGCCCGGCGGCCAGGCGGCGTACCGCCTCGACGAGGCCCGCTTCCGTCTCGCCGTCCAAGTTCGCGGTCGGCTCATCCAGCAGCAGGAGCGGGCGGTCGGCGAGGAACGCGCGGGCCAGGGCCAGGCGTTGCCGCTGGCCCGCCGACAGGCCGGAGCCACCCTCGCCGAGTACGGTTTCCACGCCGTCGGGCAGTGCGGAGACGAAGTCCAGGGCGCCGGCGTCGCGGAGCGCGGCACGTACCGCCGTGTCGTCCGCGTCGGGGCGGGCCAGCCGCACGTTGTCGGCGATGGTTCCCGCGAAGAGGTAGGGGCGCTGCGCCACCCAGGCGATCTGCCGCCGCCAGTCCGCCGGATCGATGGCGGCCAGGTCGCGGCCGCCGACCCGTACCCGTCCCGCCGCGGGCGCGGCGAAGCCGAGAAGGACGTTCAGCAGGGTCGTCTTGCCCGCGCCGGAGGGGCCCACGAGAGCCACCGTCTCACCGGGCCTGACCTCGAACGTCGTGTCGGGGAGCGAGGGTTCGGAGCGGCCGGGGTGGCGTACGACGAGCCCTTCGACGGACAGTGCGGTGCTGTCGGGCGCGGGCTCGTCCCCCGTCGTGCGCAGCGGTGTTTCCAGAACCGCGAAGATCTCCTCGGCCGCCGCCAGGCCCTCGGCCGCCGCGTGGTACTGCGCACCGACCTGCCGCAGCGGCAGGTACGCCTCGGGCGCCAGGATCAGCACCAGCAGGCCTGTGTACAGGTCGAGGTCGCCGTGCACGAGCCGCATTCCGATGCCGACCGCGACCAGCGCGACCGAGATCGTGGCGAGCAGTTCCAGCGCGAAGGAGGACAGGAAGGCGATCCGCAGGGTGCGCAGGGTGGCCCGGCGGTACTCGCCGGTGATGGCACGGATGGCAGCCGCCTGTGCCTTGGCCCGGCCGAAGACCTTCAGCGTGGGCAGCCCGGCAACCACGTCCAGGAAGTGGCCCGACAGCCGCGACAGCAGTTGCCACTGGCGCTCCATGCGGTTCTGGGTGGCCCAGCCGATGAGGACCATGAACAGCGGGATCAGCGGCAGCGTCACGACAATCGTCGCGGCCGAGATCCAGTCGCCGGTGACGATCCGCGCCAGTACCGCGACGGGCACGACGACCGCCAGGCCCAGCTGCGGCAGGTAACGCGCGAAGTAATCGTCGAGGGCGTCGATACCGCGGGTGGCGAGGGTGGTCAGCTCCCCCGAACGCTGGGTGCTCAGCCACCCCGGGCCCAGCCCGGCCGCCGCCCGTGTCAGCAGCCGCGTCCGCAGCTCGGACTTGACCGCCGCGCTCGCCCGGTGCGCGGCCAGCTCCGTCAGCCAGGCCACCAGGCCCCGGCCGACGGAGACCAGCGCGAGCAGCAGTACCGGTGTGCTCAGATCGCCGACGCCGAGGTCGTGCTGGAAGGCGCCGACGACGACCTCGGCGATGAGCATGGCCTGGCCGATGACCAGCCCCGAGCCGGCCAGCCCGAGGACCACCACCGCGGCGAGGAAGAAGCGGGTGGCGCGGGCGTACCGCAGCAGGCGCGGGTCGACGGGTTTCACGTGAAACAACCTCTCCCGGGCGAAAGTTGATCAGTGGGGCCCCGGCCGGGTCCCCACCGGAGTGGAGCTTTCCCGGAGGAGTCCGACGGGCCAGCGTCGGACTCCTCCAGTGGACGCCAGTGGGCGTCAGTGGGCGTCAGTGGGCGTCGGCGATGTGCTGCGTACCGATCCGCTTGCGGAAGACCCAGTAGGTCCAGCCCTGGTAGAGCAGGACGATCGGGGTGGCGATGCCCGCGCACCACGTCATGATCTTCAACGTGTACGCGCTGGACGAGGCGTTGGAGACCGTGAGGCTCCAGCTCTCGTTCAGCGAGGACGGCATCACGTTCGGGAACAGCGTCAGGAACAGCATCGCGACCGCGGCGACGATGGTGACGCCGGAGAACGCGAACGACCATCCCTCACGTCCGAGCTGGTTCATCACCAGCCCGGCGACCAGCGCCAGCACGGCGACGATCATCGCGATCAGGGACGCGGTGCCGCCCTTGTCGGCCTGGGTCCAGCCCAGGAAGCCGAGCGCCAGCACGGCGGTGACCAGGCCCAGGACGGTGGCCGTCCGGCGGGCCCGCTGCCGGATGTCGCCCAGCGTCTTGAGCGAGGCGAACACCGCGCCGTGGAAGGTGAACAGGGTCAGCGTGACCAGGCCGCCGAGCAGCGCGTACGGGTTCAGCAGGTCCAGGACGCTGCCGACGTACTCCTTGTGCGCGTCGATCTGCACACCGCGCACGATGTTGCCGAAGGCCACGCCCCACAGGAACGCGGGGAGCAGCGAGCACCAGAAGATCGCGTGCTCCCAGTTGCGCTGCCAGCGCTCCTCCGCCCGCTTGACGCGGTACTCGAAGGCGACACCGCGCACGATCAGGCAGAGCAGGATGACCAGCAGCGGCAGGTAGAAGCCGGAGAACAGGGTGGCGTACCACTCGGGGAAGGCGGCGAAGGTCGCGCCGCCCGCGCTGAGCAGCCACACTTCGTTGCCGTCCCAGACCGGGCCGATGGTGTTGATCAGGACCCGGCGCTCGCCGCGGTCGCGGGCGAGCAGCTTGGTCAGGACGCCGATGCCGAAGTCGAATCCTTCGAGGAAGAAGTACCCGGTCCACAGCACGGCGATGAGTACGAACCAGACGTCATGGAGTTCCACGGTCGCCTCCTAGTACGAGAAGGCCATCGGCCGGTCGGCGTCCGCGTGGTCGCCGCCGATCTTGGTGGGCGGATTGAGGTCGTCGTCCGTCAGCTCCGGCGGCCCGGCCTTGACGTACTTGACCAGCAGGCGGACCTCGATGACCGCGAGGATCGCGTACAGCAGGGTGAAGACGGTCATCGACGTGATGACCTCGCCCTGCGAGACGCCCGGGGAGACCGCCGAGGAGGTCTTCAGGACGCCGTACACCGCCCAGGGCTGGCGGCCCATCTCGGTGAAGATCCAGCCCCAGGAGTTGGCGATGAGCGGAAAGCCGAGGGTGACGAAGGCCAGCGACCAGTAGAGCTTGCCCAGACGCGCGCCCAGCACCCTGTTCTTGGTGAGCGCCAGGTTGGGTGGTTCCTCGTCCCCCGTACGCAGCCCGGGCGAGAGCCAGAACTTCTTGCGGGTGAGCCAGAGGCCGGCCAGACCGATGGCGAACGACGCCATGCCGAAGCCGATCATCCAGCGGAAGCCCCAGTAGGCGACCGGGATGTTGGGCCGGTAGTCACCGGGCCCGTACTTCTGCTGCTCGGCCTGGTTGACGTCGTTGATGCCGGGGACCGGCGTGGAGAAGTCGTTGTGGGCGAGGAAGGACAGCAGGCCGGGTATCTCGATGGCGACCTTGTTGTGGCCCTTGTCCACGTCGCCGTACGCGAAGACGGAGAACGGCGCGGGCCCCTCCTTGTCCCACAGCGCCTCGGCGGCGGCCATCTTCATCGGCTGCTGCCGGAACATGACCTTGCCGAGCTGGTCACCGCTGATCGCGGTGAGCGCGCCGGCGATGACCAGGGTGACCAGGCCGAGCCGCAGCGAGGTGCGCATCACCTTGATGTGCTTCTTGCGCATCAAGTGGTACGCGGCGATGCCGACCATGAACGCGGCGCCGGTCAGGAAGGCGGCGGTCAGCGTGTGGAAGACGACGACGAGCGTGGTGTCCTGGGTCAGCACCTTCCAGAAGTCGGTCAGCTCGGCACGGCCGTTGACGGCGTTGTACTTGTAGCCGACCGGGTGCTGCATCCAGGAGTTGGCGGCGAGGATGAAGTACGCCGACAGGATCGTGCCGATCGAGACCATCCACATGCAGAAGCAGTGGATCTTCTTGGGCAGCTTGTCCCAGCCGAAGATCCACAGGCCGATGAACGTGGACTCGAAGAAGAAGGCGATGAGCGCTTCGAACGCGAGCGGAGCGCCGAAGACGTCACCGACGAACCGCGAGTAGTCCGACCAGTTCATGCCGAACTGGAACTCCTGGACGATGCCGGTGACGACACCCATCGCGATGTTGATCAGGAAGAGCTTGCCCCAGAACTTGGTGGCCTTGAGGTACTGCTGCTTACCCGTCCGCACCCATGCGGTCTCCAGCCCGGCCACCAGCGCGGCAAGGGAGATCGTGAGGGGGACGAAGAGGTAGTGGTAGACGGTCGTGATGCCGAATTGCCATCGCGCCAGAGTCTCTGGCGCCAACGCCAGGTCCACGTCGGGTCTCTCCTTACGTCGCCGTGTGCTGTCTACGGCCGCTTCGCCCCGGTTTGTCCCGATGGAAGCGGTACATAAGGGGCGGGCTTGTGAACGCGTTCACATTCACAAGCAATTATCACCCATGGCTGGTTTCTGACCCTGACGGGGGGTGCGTGACTACGGTCACGCCCGGCATATGGCGAGCGGGGGCGTGCGCCCGATGGCACACGCCCCCGCTCAGCTCTCAGCTCTCAGCCGGTCACGGCTACCCGCCGATCACAGCTCCTTGCGGAACTGCTCGGCCGCCTGCAGGAACAGGTCCATCGCCGCCGTCTCGCCGATCGTCACCCGCACGCCCTCGCCCGGGAACGGGCGCACCACCACGCCCGCCTTCTCGCACGCCGCCGCGAAGTCGACCGTACGGTCGCCCAGCCGCAGCCAGACGAAGTTCGCGTGTGTCTCGGGGACCGTCCAGCCCTGCGCGGTCAGCGCCTCGCAGACCCGGGCCCGCTCCGTGACCAGCGCGTCCACCCGCTCCATCAGCGCGGCCTCGCTGCGCAGCGACGCCACCGCCGCCTCCTGCGCGAGCTGGCTCACGCCGAACGGCACGGCCGTCTTGCGCAGCGCCGCCGCCACCGGCTCGTGGGCCACCGCGAAACCGATCCGCAGCCCGGCCAGCCCGTACGCCTTGGAGAAGGTCCGCAGGACACAGACGTTGGGGCGGTCCCGGTACAGGTCCAGGCCGTTCGGTACGTCCGCGTCGCGGTTGAACTCCTGGTACGCCTCGTCCAGGACGATCAGGATGTCACTCGGCACCCGGTCCAGGAACGCTTCCAGCTCCGCCCGGCGGACGATGGTGCCGGTGGGGTTGTTGGGGTTGCAGACGAAGATCAGCCGGGTCCGGTCGGTTATCGCCGCGTACATGGCGTCCAGGTCGTGCACCTCACCGGAGGTCAGCGGGACCTGCACGGACGTGGCGCCGGCGACCTGGGTGACGATCGGGTACGCCTCGAAGGAACGCCACGCGTAGATCACTTCGTCGCCGGGCCCGGCCGTCGACTGCACCAGCTGCTGGGCCACGCCCACCGACCCGGTTCCCGTGGCCAGGTGCTCGACCGGTACCGAGAAGTGCTCCGACAGCTCGGCCATCAGCCCCGTACAGGCCATGTCCGGGTAACGGTTGAAGGCGCCGGCTGCGGCCACCGCGCTCTCCAGGACGCCCGGCAGCGGCGGGTACGGGTTCTCGTTGGAGGACAGCTTGTACGCGACGGGCCCGCCGGTGGCGGCCGGCTTGCCCGGCTTGTAGGTGGGGATGCCATCCAGCGCAGCGCGCAGCTTCGGGCTCTTCTCGCTCACCGCAGGTTCCTCCTCGACCGTGCCGTCCGTCTCCAATACTGCACACCTTATGAGGATTGCTCCGTCAGGCGTAGGCCCCGGCCGGTACGGATGCCCTCGCGAGGCGCCGGTCAGGTGGGTGCGAGGCACCGGTCAGGTGGGTGCGGTGGTGTCCACGGGGGTGGGTACGGGCCGGGCGCGAGGGGGACCCGGGGCCGAGGAAGGCCGTGAGCCGGGGCGTGTCTCCCGGGGCGGCCTGGGCCCGGCTGATCCAGAAAAGACGCCGCCCGGCGGTCCCGCCCGACGATCTTCCCGCCGCCCTTCGTCGGCCGTGTGAAGCCCTTGGGGAGCGCTCTGCCCTCCGTCACGCGCCGGTGGCTCGCGCCGTGGCGCGCATCCCTCGTGAAGGTGACTTGAGACCTCTTCGAGACCTGGACCAATCGGCAGGCGACTCCCAACGTTGCTCAGCCAGTCACCGGTCAAGGCCGTCAATTGCCTCTGATTCATGGGGTTGCAGGGCCACAACACCATGCAGAAACGTGCCTTTCCACTCCCGCACGCAGCGCCCCGCGGAAGGACCGCCCGAGCCCTACTATCGGCTCGCCATGACAGCAGCAGGGAAGCACCAGGTGAGCCGGTCTACCGGTCGCCGGCTGGGGCGGGCAGGCATCCGGGACGTGGCCGCCGCAGCCGGGGTATCCATCACGACTGTCTCCGACGCGCTCAACGGCAAGGGCCGGCTTCCGGATGCCACCCGTCGCCACGTCCGCGAGGTGGCCGACCGGTTGGGCTATCGCCCTTCCGCCGCCGCCCGCACGCTCCGTACCGGCAAGTCAGGGCTCATCGGCCTGACCGTCACCACGTACGGGGATGAACCTTTCACCTTCACCGAATTCGCGTACTTCGCGGAGATGGCCAGAGCCGCCACCTCGGCGGCGCTCGCCCGCGGGTACGCCCTCGTCATCCTGCCCGCGACCTCCCGCCACGACGTCTGGTCGAACGTCGCCCTCGACGGCACCGTCGTCATCGATCCGGCCGACGGCGACCCCGTCGTCACCGAGCTCGTACGGCACGGCATCCCCGTCGTCTCCGACGGCCGGCCCGGCGGCACCCTCCCCGTGATGGGCTGGGTCGACAACGACCACGAGGCGGCCGTCCTCGGCCTCCTCGACCACCTCGCCGATGCCGGCGCCCGCCGCATCGGCCTGCTCACCGGCACCACCACCGACACCTACACCCGGCTCTCCACCACCGCGTACCTGCGCTGGTGCGAGCGCGTCGGACAGGACCCGGTGTACGAGTCCTACCCCGCACACGACCCGTGTGCGGGCGCGGTGGCCGCCGATCGGCTGCTGGCCCGTCCGGACCGCCCGGACGCGGTGTACGGCCTGTTCGACCCGAACGGCACCGACCTGCTCGCGGCGGCCAGACGCTACGGGCTGCGCGTCCCCGAGGACCTGCTGCTGGTCTGCTGCAGCGAGTCCACGGTCTACGCCACGACCGAGCCGCCGATCACCACCCTCTCCCTCAAACCCCGCCGGATCGGCACCGCCGTCGTCCAGCTCCTCATCGACGCCATCGAAGGGCTGGACAGCGGACGGCCGGTCGAGCAGGTGATACCGACGGACCTGATCGTGCGGACCTCCTCCCAGCGCAGGTCCACACGGACGACCGTCAGTCCACCGCGGGGGCCGTCCGGGGCCGCCTGAGAGGCCACCGGTTCACGCGGGGTTCTCAGGGCGGCCACGGGGCTCTCGGGTCCCTCCGGGTCCGACCGTCACACGTTCGAGCGGCCGTGCGGGCGCGATCTTCGCGTCCGCACGGCCGGAGGCTTGTCCGGGGGCCGGGGAGACGCTCCGGGATACCGCCATCTGCCCCGCCCAGCCCCACCGACGTACGAGAACAGCGCCGACCGCACACCACGGCGCCTCGCCACACCCACACCAGCCCACCCCCCACCGCCCGGCACAAGACGCACCCCCGCCACGCCCAACCGCTCTCCCAGGCCACCCCGCCACTTCGTCACGTCGTACCGCCGTCGCACTGTCGCCGTGCCGCCCGCCGGGCACCCCGTCGCCCGGGATAAAATCGGGTGTATCCCGGAGAAAACGGCAGCGAATACCGGGCGCCGAGCGATTGACCACCCCCGGGTGCGTCACAACCCGCGAGCGGCATTCCTATGATGGGCGCACGACACCACGGACCGCCGTCGACCAGGCAAGGTCCGCGAGGTGCACGGCGGCGCGATGGTGGAGGGGTCGATGACTCAGGGGGCCAGTGTGGGACCCATGGTGCGGACCATGCCGGCACAACCTCCGGCTCCGGGACAACCGCCTGCTCCGCCGGTGCCCCCGGTGCCCGCGGTGCCACCGCAGCCGACGGCGCCTCCGGCGTCCGTGGGCGTGCCCGCCGTTCCGCACGGCATGCCGCCCGAGTACACCCCCACCGAGCGTTCCCTGCCGGTCATCGGGGCCGACGCCCGGGCCGACGGCCCCGGTGGCGCCGAGGGCCGTACGGACCCGCCGCCCGTCACCCGTACGGACACCCTCATCGACCGCCCGGCGGTCGACCTGACCGCGGTGCCCGAGGGGGCCGTACCGGCCTCCGAGCAGCAGGAGGGCGGCGGCCCGCTGTACGTCGTCGGCGACGTGCACGGCTATTACGACGAGCTGCGCGACGCGCTCGCCGCCGAGGGCCTCATCGACGCCGACGGCCAGTGGGCCGCCGGGAACGCCCGCCTGTGGTTCCTCGGCGACTTCACCGACCGCGGCCCGGACGGCATCGGCGTCATCGACCTCGTCATGCAGCTGTCCGCCGAGGCCGCGGCGGCCGGCGGCTACTGCAAGGCCCTGATGGGCAACCATGAACTGCTGCTGCTGGGCGCCAAGCGGTTCGGTGACACCCCCGTCCAGTCCGGCGCCGGCACCGCGTCCTTCCAGGCAGCCTGGCTCCTCAACGGCGGCCAGAAGACCGACATGGACCGCCTCCAGGACCACCACCTGCAGTGGATGGCCCGGCTGGACGCCATCTCGGAGGAGGACGGGCATCTGCTCGTGCACTCCGACACGACGGCCTACCTGGAGTACGGCGACTCCATCGAGGACGTCAACGACACCGTCCACGACGTCCTGACGCGCAGCGACGCCGACGAGGTCTGGGACCTGTTCCGCAAGTTCACCAAGCGGTTCGCCTTCCGCGACGAGGACGCGGGCCCCCTGGCCGTACGCGAACTCCTCGACGCCTACGGCGGCGAGCACGTCGTCCACGGCCACAGCCCGATCCCGTACCTCCTCGGCGAGGTCGGCGGCGAGGACGACGAAGGCGAGGGTGTCGCCGTCGACGGACCGCACGTCTACGCCGACGGGCTGGCCATCGCCATGGACGGCGGGATCACCATGGCCGGAAAGCTACTGGTCGTGCAACTTCCCCTGACTGCCTGAGCGTTATACGGGCAGGGGTAGCGGCAGGTAGGGAAGTGGCGCAGCGGGGTCCGAGCCACGCAGGAGCGGTGCCTATTTCCGCAAACACCCTGTCACCCCGTGCCGGAGGCGCTCTACCATCGGTCTATCCGTAGCAGGCTCTCCTCCGTTTCCGCCCACTGCCCGGCCCACGCCGGCCTGTACGGCCCTACGGAGCATCGGGGGATGCACATGAACAGCGCTCCGCACCTGCTGAGCGAGGATCGCGCGGAATTCGCGCGGCTCCTCGACGAGGCGCTGCGCACCGCGGAATACCGACCGGAAATCACCTCCGCGGCGGGTAAGCACCTCAACACCGAGCAGTTGCGCACCATGGCGCTCAGCGCCACATCGGCCATCGCCGCATGCGCGACGGCCGAATACCGACACTATGTACGGCTCCGCGAGGAGCTGCGCGCTCCGGCACCCGCACCGGACGCCGGCAGCGTGGAAGGCCGTGAGGAGAAAGGCGCTTCCGCGGGCGGGCCGGGGATCGACCTCGCCACGACCGTGGGCGAGGTCGCGGAACCGGCCGGTGCCGGGCTGGCCGCGATGCTCGCGGTACTGGCACCGGTACTGGCGGGCATCGCCGCCCTCCTGTTCCTGGTCATCGGGTACGTCCTGCGGACGGTCGGCACCGACCCGGCCGCCGCCCAGCCCATGATCAGCGTGGGCTGGGTCTTCGCGGCACTCACCGCCGCGGGGGCACTCGTCGCCATGGCGAGCCTGGTCCACGCGGCCTGGCGCAACGGCTCCACCTCGCTGCGCGCCCCGCGCACCGGTGACGGCCGGGGCGGCCAGGACCGGGAGGTGGACCTCGCCCGGGACGCCTGGCGGCAGGCGCTCCTGGAACGCGGCATACTGCCGTTCCTGCGCGAGGCCCTGGCCGATCCGGCGGGCGTCAACGGCCACGGCACGGCCCGGTACGCACCGCGCCGCGGCGTCGACGGCGGCAGCCGTATCCCGTCCCTGGGCTACTCACGGCCCGACTTCACCAGTCCGGACGGCGGCCCGCCCGCCGCTCCCCGACCCCGCTTCACCAGCCCGGACTTCACCAGCCCCGACTACGGAGGTCCGGATCACCACCCTGAATAGCGCCTACGAACGATGCCGCGGGGGCCCGGTGACGGGCCCCCGCGGTGTGTGCGGCAGATCCGCCCCGATGGAGTGAAACCCGGTTTATCGGGCGGAGGTTGGGGTGGCGGGGGTCTTACGTTCGGCGGTGGAGGTGATGCTCATCATGAGCACTCATGACACACGGCCCCCACATGCGGGTCAACGGGACGCGATCGACGTCAACGATTTCGTGTACGCGGCGACAGGGGCGCGGGCACGAAGGCTGACCCTGCCGGACGGTACGCATGGGTTTCCAGCGGTGGACCTGTGCCGGCAGTTGAAGCACACCAACACCAGCGAAGCGCTGCGCAGGCATGTTCCGGAACACATGCGATGTATCGCCGGAACCCTAATTTCCCGTGAGGGTTGGAGCATGCCCGCTGGTCAAGGGCTCAGGAAGTCCATGGCCCTGGTTAGTCTCAACGGGCTGATCCGGCTGGTGAACGGGTGCGTGAAAGCCGAGTGCGAGCCGTTCAAGAACTGGATCACGGATGTGATCGTAGCCGTACAGCGGAGCGGCTCGTATTCGCTGAACGAAGCCGAAGCCCAGGCCCGTGCCCCGGGAGCTCCCACGGCCTACGCCATGCCCGACCAGGTCGCCGACGTCATCGTCCGCCTGGAACAGCTCAATCTCCGGCTCGACGAGGAGTACGCCGTTCTGCGGCGCGAGGAGATGCGGGTGTTCGGCCGGATCGCCGACTCTCTGGGCCGGATCGCTGACACGCTGGGCGCCGAGGGGCAAGCACGGGAACAGCGCGCCACCTTGACCCCCGGTGCCCTGCTCGCGGACTGGAAAAGCCGGCAGTTGGTCGTCACCGGAGTCATCTGGGCCGTAGCGGCCCACTTGGCGCCCGCGCTCGTCAACTCGGCCGTCGTGAGTTACCCGTTGCGGGAGATCGCACAACGCACCGGGCTCACCGAGCATCGCGTGCACGATTCGCTGCGGATGTTGCTGAAGCGTGGCTGCATCCGGCAGGTCGGGGTGGGTGCCGACGGGGCGCCGAGGTACACGTTGCCTCGCTGACCCGGTACGTCACGTACAGAGCGGGCCCGAAGCCGCAATCGGAACTTGCGGCTTCGGGCCCGCTCGTCGTCGCACGATAGCCGTGCTCCGGGGCTCACACCAGCCTGTGCATAACCGTTCGAGCCACTCCGCCGATCTGGTGCGAAGCGTCTGTGCCACCGACGCTTCGCACAAGTTCGCAGGTCAACCCCTGTGGATAGCGCACTGGAAGCTTCCTGAGACCGTAACTGGAGGTTACGTTCCCAGAACTCTCACTCCGCAATCGGCAGATACACCCGGTTCCCCGCCGCAGCGAACTCCTTCGACTTCTCGGCCATGCCCGCCGCCGCCTCCGCGTCCGCCGCGACCGCCAGATCACCGCCGTGCTCGCGGCGGATGTCCTGGGAGATCTTCATGGAGCAGAACTTCGGGCCGCACATGGAACAGAAGTGCGCCGTCTTCGCCGGCTCCGCCGGCAGCGTCTCGTCGTGGAAGGCGCGGGCCGTGTCCGGGTCGAGGGCCAGGTTGAACTGGTCCTCCCACCGGAACTCGAAGCGCGCGTCGGACAGCGCGTCGTCCCACTCCTGGGCGCCCGGGTGGCCCTTGGCCAGGTCCGCCGCATGGGCCGCGATCTTGTACGTGATGACGCCGGTCTTCACATCGTCCCGGTCCGGCAGGCCCAGGTGCTCCTTGGGCGTGACGTAGCAGAGCATCGCCGTACCCCACCACGCGATCATCGCCGCGCCGATCCCGGAGGTGATGTGGTCGTACGCGGGAGCGATGTCCGTGGTCAGCGGGCCGAGCGTGTAGAACGGGGCCTCTTCGCAGATCTCCTGCTGGAGGTCGATGTTCTCCTTGATCTTGTGCATCGGGACGTGTCCCGGGCCCTCGATCATGGTCTGTACGCCGTGCCGCTTGGCGATCGAGTTCAGTTCGCCGAGCGTCCGCAGCTCCGCGAACTGCGCCTCGTCGTTGGCGTCCGCGATGGAGCCGGGGCGCAGGCCGTCGCCGAGGGAGTACGTGACGTCGTAGGAGGCGAGGATCTCGCAGAGTTCCTCGAAGTGGGTGTAGAGGAACGACTCCTTGTGGTGCGCCAGGCACCACGCCGCCATGATCGATCCGCCGCGCGAGACGATGCCGGTCTTGCGGCGGGCCGTCAGGGGGACGTAGCGCAGCAGCACGCCCGCGTGGACGGTCATGTAGTCCACGCCCTGTTCGGCCTGCTCGATGACCGTGTCCTTGTAGATCTCCCAGGTCAGTTCCTCGGCCTTGCCGTCCACCTTCTCCAGTGCCTGGTAGAGGGGGACGGTGCCGATGGGCACGGGGGAGTTGCGCAGTACCCACTCGCGGGTGGTGTGGATGTTACGGCCGGTGGACAGGTCCATGACCGTGTCGGCGCCCCAGCGGGTCGCCCAGGTCATCTTCTCCACCTCCTCCTCGATGGAGGAGGTGACGGCGGAGTTGCCGATGTTCGCGTTGACCTTGACCAGGAAGTTCTTGCCGATGATCATCGGCTCGATCTCCGGGTGGTTGACGTTGGCGGGCAGCACGGCCCGGCCGGCCGCGATCTCGTCCCGTACGAATTCGGGAGAGCAGTTCTCGCGGATCGCGACGTACTCCATCTCGGCCGTGACCTCGCCCCGCCGCGCGTACGCGAGCTGGGTGACCGCGGCGCCGCCCCGGCCCCGGCGCGGCTGGCGGGGGCGGCCGGGGAAGACCGCGTCGAGGTTCTTCAGGCCGCCGCGCGGCGAGGTGTGCTTGAGGCCGTCGTCCTCGGGACGTGGCGGCCGTCCCGCGTACTCCTCGGTGTCCCCGCGGCTGATGATCCAGTTCTCCCGCAGCGGTGCCAGGCCGCGGCGGACGTCCGTTTCGATGTTGGGGTCGGTGTACGGCCCTGACGTGTCGTAGAGCGTCACGTCCTGGCCGTTGGTGAGGTGCACACGACGGACCGGGACCCGCAGGTCGGGGCGCGATCCGGTGAGGTAGCCCTTGTGCCAGCCGATCTCCTTGGCGGAGCCCTGGCCGTTTTCGGGCGTGCGTGCATCCTGCAGAGTCATGAAGACCCACTCCCTACGCCGGCATTACCCGGTAACAGGTTCGGCGGTCGACGCAGCGATGTCCGTGGCGGCGTTCCCGGCTTCGGCCGGACGTTCCGTACGGGGGTCAGCGCCCTCTCAGCCCGGTGCTCCGAGCTCCCGCGATTGCAAAGGTGACACCACGGTAGCGGCCGGTGTGGCGCGGTGAACAGGGGGCCCTGCGAGTTCTTGCGATGATCGGGCGGTGACCAGCAACGAGCCTTCGCACTCCGCGCACCACCACGATCCCGCCCCGCCGCATGGGTACGGGTACGGGGCCGAGCCCGGTTCAGGGGCCGGGCAGGAGCCCGGTCATGACCCTGGCCATGGGCACGGCGGCCCCGTTCCCAGCCACGGGCACGGCGGCCCCGGCCCCAGCCATGGGCACGGGGGCGACCACAGCCTCGGGCAGGGGCACAGCGGGCACGGACACGGACACAGCCATGGACACGGCCCCGCCGCCCCCGTCTCGCGCCATCTCCGCAAGGTCATCGCCGCGGTGCTGATCCCCTTCGCCGCCGCCGTCCTGGCCGGACTGGTCGTGCTGTGGCCGGGCGGCGCGCCCGGCCACAAACCGTCCGGTGTCGGCTTCGACCAGCCGACCGAGAAGGCGAAGGTGGTGAAGGTGGAGGAGGTGAACTGCGCCGACGTCAACGCGCAGCAGCCGCAGCAACCTTCGCAACAGCAACCGTCCTCCCCCGCGAATCCCCGGCAGGCCAAGCACTGCGAACGGGCGGTCATCGAGGTGACCACCGGCAAGGACACCGGACGGCGGTTCGAGTCGATCGTCACGCCCGACGCCACCCGGCACTACGAGGCCGGTCAGGGCGTCGTGGTCGCGTATGCACCCAAAGCGCCCAAGGACCTGCAGTATTCGGTCGCCGACGTGGACCGGACCTTCCCGATGTGGGTGCTAGCCGCCATCTTCGCCGCGGCGGTCGTCGTGGTCGGGCGGCTGCGCGGGGTCCTCGCGCTGGTCGCGCTGGTCGTGAGCTTCATGGTCCTGACGCTGTTCATCCTCCCCGCCATCCTCCAAGGGTCGAATCCCCTGGTGGTCGCCATCGTCGGGGGCAGTGCGATCATGCTGGTCGCCCTCTACATGTGCCACGGGCTGACGGCCCGTACGTCCGTCGCCGTCCTGGGCACACTCGTCTCACTGCTGCTCATCGGCCTGCTCGGCTCGATCTTCATCGGGTGGGCGCTGCTGACCGGCAACACCGACGACCAGACCGGACTGGTACACGGCCTGTATCCCGACATCGAGATCCGCGGGCTGCTGCTGGCGGGCATCATCATCGGCTCGCTGGGCGTGCTCGACGATGTGACGGTCACCCAGACCGCCGCGGTCTGGGAGCTGAAGGAAGCCGATCCGTCGGCAGGCTGGCGCAAGCTCTACAGCTCGGCGATGCGGATCGGCCGCGATCACATCGCCTCTGTCGTCAACACGCTCGTACTCGCCTACGCGGGTGCCGCGCTGCCCTTGCTGTTGCTGTTCTCGATCGCACAGAGCAGCGTCGGTACGGTCGCCACCAGCGAGGTGGTCGCCGAGGAGATCGTACGGACGCTGGTGGGCAGCATCGGCCTGGTCGCGTCCGTGCCGCTGACCACACTGCTGGCCGCACTGGTCGTCTCGGCGGACCGGGGCACGGGCGGCCGGGGCACGGGTCTGGGCACCGGCCCGGGAATGGCCCAGGACGCGGACCTCGGCACCGGTCCGGGCTCGGGCCGTGTGGTGAGCCGGGGTGACGCCCGGACTACGGGGCGGGGCGCAGGGCGGCGTGCGGGGCGGGGCGCCGGCGGAGGCGGGCGGCGACGCAAACGCTGAACCGGCCGGGCGCCTGGTCCGGGCCGACCGGTCCGGCGGCGTCCGCCCATCGCCCCGCCCGTCACCCCACCCATCGTCCCGCCCGTCATCCCGCCTTCTGCGCCTCCGAAAGAATGCGGTCCAGTGTCGAGTCGAGCGTGTCGCACACCTCTTCCTCCCCGATCGGTACGAGTCGGTCCGTACGGTCGAGAAAGGCCACCAGTGGTGGGGCGCCGGCTCGGAACAGGGCCCGTTCGTCGGCGACCTGGAGGCCGATGAAGACATCGCTGAGGTGCTCGGAGGAGGACGGCTCGATGCGTACATCGCCCTCACCGGACGGCTTGCTCAGCCCGTCCAGCAGCAACTCCCGGCTGAAGGCCCAGGTCACGGGCACGTCGCCGGGTAGGTCGAAGGTGAAGCTGACCGCATAGGGGTCCGCGCAGTCGAAGTACAGCTCCACCGGAATACGGAAGGCGAGCTCCTCGGACACGAGGAAGCTCATGATCACTTCTGCCTGAACTGTGTCGGTCATCAACACCTGCCCCGTACTTGGTCGGAGATGGCCAGGAATCGTCCCTCTTGGCCCCATTGACGCCATCGTCTGTCACGTGCAAGCGGATCACAAGGAGTGATTTTTCAGATACTGATAGAGAATGCGAGTGTCGTTAATGCCGCCTCCGACATCCTGCGTAGTCGATCGGTAACGCAGTGTAGGCGCTGAGCGTCGCTCGCGGGAAGAGAAATCGCCACGGTCGCGGCCGCGGAACCCACCTGGATCGGAATCGCCGAGCATACTGTGCCCAGGGCATATTCCTGCTGCTCATACGCGACTTGGGCGCGGCGCACGGCGTCCAGGCGGTGCAGCAGGTCGTCCTCGCACCGCACCGAGTAGGGCGTCAGCGGCTGCACCGGGTACCGGGCCAGGTGGTCCTTCCTGGACTGTTCGTCGAGTTGCGCGAGCAGGCACTGCCCGATGGCGTGCGCGTGCGCGGTGGCCCGGAAGTCCACCCACTCCTCCACCGGCGGCTGTTGCGGATCACCGGTGGTGGCCACCACCTCCGCCTCACCCTCACGGTAGACGGCGAAGTACACCGCGGCGCCGATCCGTTTGCCCACGGCGGCCAGCGCGTCGCCCATCTCGGTACGGCGGCGGCGCTCGGCGCCCGCCCTCCCGATGGAGTCGGCGGCCTCGCCGTAGACGAACACACCGTTCTCGCGCCGCAGGTAGCCCTCGTGCGTCAGGGTCCGCAGCAGGTGGTACGTCGTGGGAAGCGGCAATCCCGCTTCCCTGGCCAGTTGTTTGGCGGGCGCGCCGGCGGAGTGCGCACCGACCGCCTCCAGCAGGCGCAGCGCCCGCTGCACCGAGCCGATCAAAGTAGGGTGCGAAACGGATTCACCGTTCACCATTGCCAACGCCAACCCCCCTGGTCCGGGTTACCGGGGCGGTACGGCCCCGGGCGGGAGCCGCTCCCGCTCCGCCCGCGTCTCCCAGGGGCCCCATCGTTGACGCCCGGCCCGATGCGCCTCACTCGGTATTTTCCGGAACGTCACCATCCGGAAGACGCCTGCGAACCGCACTCTAGCTTGGCCGCCCCGGGCGGCAGGGAGTTCGGCAAGGGGGTGGGCGGAGGAGGTGGCCCGGCCGACAGTCGGCGGGCCGGCCTACATGTCGATGTCGCGCAGCACTTCGCCGGTGAAAATGCCTCACCTCGTCCCGCTCCGCTCCATGACGGAGGGGGCGGGACGAGGCGAGGCGTTGCTTGGTGAAACTGGAGGGGGCAGGCGGTGCGCGCGGAACAGGGGAAGGGCGGAGGGGGCCGGGGCGGCAGCAGCGGCAACAGCAGCGACTGGGGCGGCAGCCGCGACCAACAGGATCACGCCCGGTTCCCGGCGTACCGCTCGCCTATTCGATCACCCGGCTACTCGACCACCGGCTACTCGATCTACCAGTCGCTACGCGACGAGGAGGACGAGGAGCCCTTGAGCCTGCGCGCCAGGTAGACGACACCGGCGATCAGCGCCACCGCTATCAGCACCTTGAAGAGCAGGCCGATCAGGAAGCCGACCGCGCTGGCGATCAGGCTGCCGAACACCACCAGGAGGACGACGGGCACAGCGACCCACGTCACCCACCACGGAAGTCCTGCGAACGTCCCCTTGCCGGCCATTGCTCTGCCCTGCTTTCTGCGTGTTTCTGGCATATACGGTCGTCTGTCTGGGTTGCGCCTTTGCGCCTTGATCACACGGGTCGTGCTGTCGTGCTGGTTCTGCTGCTGGTCCTGCTGGTCGTACCGGCCCTGCACGGTGTACGTGGCGTATTGGCCGTACGTGGCGTTCACGGCCGTACGTGGCGTACGTGTCGCGCATGTCTGTCGAGCTTCGCGGCTTCCGGGCCCGGTACGGGGGCCCGGCACCCTGTCCCCCTCTACACCATCGATGCTAGAGCGGCGCGGGACGGAACGGAGGCCGCACGGCCCGGGCCCTCCCCTGAACCGACCCCTACGGGTAGGGCGCCCGGCCCCTCAGCTCTCAGGCGGAGAGAAGATCACCATGACCCGCAGGTCCTCGCTGATGTGGTGGAACTTGTGCGGCACTCCGGCGGGCACGTACACCACGCTGCCGCGCGCCACCGAGGTCGTCTCCATCCCCACGGTGATCGCCGCCCGGCCGCTGACCACCAGGTACACCTCGTCCTGCTGGTGCGGCAGCTGCGGGTCGGTGCTCCCGGCGTCGAGGGCGTAGAGCCCGGCCGACATGTTCCGTTCCCGCAGGAACTGCAGATACGCGCCGTCGTTGGCGGCCCGCTCCGCCTCCAGTTCATCGAGCCTGAAAGCCTTCATGCCGTTGGTGCCCCTCGGAGAGTCCGGATCGTCTGCGACGATCTCACCATGAAGAATTTCGTGGTCAAGACGATCGCCAATGCCGCGGCGCTTGCCGTGGCCATCTGGCTGCTGAAGGACATCACGCTGACCGGTGAGAACACCGGCCGCAAGGCGCTGACGCTGGTGCTGGTCGCGCTGATCTTCGGCGTGGTGAACTTCATCGTCAAGCCCGTGGTCAAGCTGCTGTCCTTGCCCCTCTTCATTTTCACCCTCGGCCTCATCACGCTCGTGATCAACGCGCTGATGCTGCTCCTCACCTCATGGCTGGCGGAGAAGTTCGACCTCGCCTTCCATGTGCAGGGCTTCTGGACCGCCGTGCTGGGCGGCGTGATCATTTCGATCGTCTCCTGGGCGATGCACATGGTGCTGCCCGACGACAAGGACTGATCCGTGCACGTTCCGATACCGCGTACGGCGCGCACGCGGGCCGCTGCCCCGTACGCGTACCGCGTCTGCTTCGTCTGCACCGGCAACATCTGCCGCTCGCCGATGGCCGAGGCCGTTTTCCGCGCCCGGGTCGAGGAGGCCGGCCTCGACGGGCTGGTCCTGGTGGACAGCGCCGGTACGGGCGGCTGGCACGAGGGCGACGGGGCCGACCCGCGGACCGTCGCCGTCCTCCGTGCCGCCGGTTACGAGGAGGACCACACCGCTCGGCAGTTCCAGGCCGGATGGTTCGACTCGCTCGACCTGGTGATCGCGCTGGACGAAGGCCACCTGCGCGCGCTGCGGCGGCAGGCGCCCACCGCGCGGGACGCCGACAAGGTGCGGCTGCTGCGCTCGTACGACGCTACGGCGGTCCGCTCCCACGATCTGGACGTGCCCGACCCGTATTACGGCGGTATGGCAGGGTTTGAGGAGTGCCTGGAGATGGTCGAGGCCGCGAGCGACGGGCTGCTGGCGGCGGTACGGGCCACCCTCGAAGAGGAGAGGGCTCTTGCCGGAGGGCAGGCAGCCGTCTGAGGCTGGGGGCTTGATCGACTGAGGCTGGGGCTGTGGCTATGGCCGTGGCTGTGACTGCGGCCCTGGACTTGATCGACTGAGGCAGTGGCCGTGACTGTGGCCTCGGCTCTGGATGGCAGACAGACATGGCCACGACCGCGGCCCCACGTCCGTATTCACCGAGGAGACCCGCATGACAGGCGACAGCACACGGGCCGTACGGGCCGGCCTCCCGGCGGCCGAGGCGTACGAACCGTCCCTCCCCGGCCCGGTCTTCGCCGCGCATTACCACCTGCCCGGTGACGCCACCGGCCCGTACACGTACGGCCGCGAGTCCAACCCCACCTGGACCCGCCTGGAATCGGCCATCGGGGAACTGGAGTCCCCGGACGAGTCTGCCGAGACCGTGACCTTCGCCTCCGGGATGGCCGCCATCTCGGCCGTCCTCTTCTCCTGCCTGCGCAGCGGCGACGCGGTCGTGCTCCCGAGCGACGGGTACCAGTTGCTGCCCGCCGTCCGCGAGCGCCTGGAGAGCTACGGGATCGAGGTCCGTACGGCCCCGACCGCCGGCGACGCCCAGCTCGACGCGCTCGACGGCGCCCGGCTGCTGTGGATCGAGACGCCGTCCAACCCCGGCCTGGACGTCTGTGACATCCGGCGGCTGGCGGCGGCCGCGCACGAGCGCGGCGCCCTGGTCGCCGTCGACAACACCCTGGCCACACCGCTCGGCCAGCGCCCGCTGGACCTCGGTGCCGACTTCTCCGTCGCCAGCGGCACCAAGGCGCTGACCGGCCACGGCGACGTACTCCTCGGGTACGTCACGACCCGCGACGCGGCGCTCGCCGGCTCCGTAAGGATGTGGCGCAAAACCGTCGGTGCGATCCCCGGCCCGATGGAGGCGTGGCTGGCCCACCGGTCCCTGGCCACGCTCGCCCTGCGCGTACGCCAGCAGTCCGCCGGGGCGCTCGCGCTCGCCGAGGCGCTGCGCGCACGCCCCGAGGTGACGGGGCTGCGCCACCCCGGGCTGCCGTCCGATCCCGCACACGTGGTCGCCGTACGGCAGATGCGCGAGGGCCGCTTCGGCAACGTGGTCTCCTTCACGCTGCCCGGCCGCGCGCACGCCGAACGCTTCATGGCGGCCCTGACGCTCGTCGACGACGCCACCAGCTTCGGCGGCGTGCGCTCGACCGCCGAGCGGCGTGGGCGGTGGGGCGGCGACGCGGTGCCGGAAGGTTTCATCCGTTTCTCGGTCGGCGTGGAGGAACCGGCGGACCTGATCGTGGATGTGATGGCGGCGCTGGACTCGGCGGACGAGGCGGACGAGACGGACCAGGCGGTCTCGGCAGGGGACGGCAGCTGAGACGCCGACCGAAACGAACCAGTCGACTGGGCACGACCGGGGACCAACCACCCGGCGGACCCGGTCCGTACACCGCCTGCAGGCCGCGGCCCGCAGGCCCGGGGGCCCCGGTCCGTACCAATGCCGCTACGTAAAGCAGGCTGGCAGGGTATCCCCCCTCGGCACCCTGCCAGCCCCGGTTCGCATCATTTCGAACCGCGCAGACAAGGCTAGTTGACTCAGCGTCAGTGTCCAATCACGCTGGCGACACAGCCCTATCGACAAATTTATAGTTGGGCGGTCGCCGGCATCGCGGGAACGGAGGGAGGTACGGATGGACCTCGCTTTATTACGCACGTTCGTCACGGTGCACCGAGCGGGTTCCTTCACCCGCGCCGCCGCTCTGCTGGGACTGTCCCAGCCCGCCGTGACCAGCCAGATACGCAGCCTGGAGCGGCAATTGGGCCGCCCGCTCTTCCTTCGCAAGCCCCGCGGCGTCACTCCCACCACCGTCGGCGACGAACTGGCCCACAAGGTGGCTCCCCACCTGGACGCGCTCGCCGAGATCACCGAAGCCGGGCTCGACCCGGAGTCCGCCATCCGCACCCTGCACCTCGCGGGTCCACCGGAGTTCACCTCCCAGCGCGCGTTACCGGCCCTCGCTCCGCTCATAGACCAGGGCCTCTGCGTACGGACCGCCTTCGGCCCCGCTGACGAGCTGCTGTCCGGCCTCGCCGACGGCCACCACGACCTCGCGATCACCACCACCAGGCCGCGTGGCGCGCTGCTCACCGCGACGCCGCTGTGCGACGAGGAGCACGTACTGATAGCCGCCCCGAGGTGGGCGGCCCGGCTCGGCGGCCCTGCCAACGTCCAGGCCGGGGGCATGCGCGCGCTGGCTCCCGTACCGATCGTCGAGGTGCACGAGAGCCTCCCGCTGGTCTCCCGTTACTGGACCGCGGTCTTCGAGGCACCGCCCGTGGCTTCCGCCGCCGTCATCGCCTCGGACTTACGGGCGGTGCTGGCGTGCGTGACGGCGGGCGCCGGACTGGCCGTACTGCCGCGTTACCTGTGTACGGAGGCGCTGGACAACGGCGAGGTCGTCGCCCTGCTCGACCCTCCGGTGCCGCCGCTGCGTACGTACTTCCTGGCCACACGGGCCGGTACGCTGGCGCTGCCGCACATCGCCCGTACCCATGAGTGGCTACTGCGGGCCGCCACGGACTGGTGAAGCCCTGACCGGTTACTCACCCAGCTCATCCTCACCTCTCGGGGCGCGTCTCGACGGACTGGTGGGACGGTGGTTTCGCACAGCCCCTGGTGCGGCATCTGTCCCGTATGACCGTACGGCCAGTCGTCAAACGCACCGCCCGCGCGATCCTGCTCGACGGTGCGGACATCGTCCTGATCAAGCGCACCAAGCCGGGCCGGGCCCCGTACTGGATCACGCCCGGCGGCGGCGTCGAGCCCGAGGACGCCACGGTCGTGGACGCCCTGCACCGCGAACTCCACGAAGAACTGGGCGCCAAGATCACCGACGTGGTGCCGGTTTTCGTGGACACCGTCGAGCACATCAGCGACGGCGGGGTGGACGGCGTCAAGGTGCAGCACTTCTTCGTCTGCCGCCTGGAGTCGATGGACCTCGCCCTGCGGCACGGGCCCGAGGTGGAGGAGCCCTGTGGCCAGTACGAGATCGTGCGGGTGCCGTTCACCCGGGTGGGGATCGCCACGGCCGAGGTCGTCCCCCTATCCTTGCGCCACTACCTCGACGGCAATATCGAGGGCGTACGGGCCATGCATGCGCCTGACCTCGGGTGATGCGCGGGCGGCGAGCAGCAGCGATGGACGGAAGTGACCGGCCTGACCGCGACCGCCCCGCCCCTGTACCCCGCGTACTTCGTGCCCCGTCTCCCTCTTCGTCCTACCCGAACCAGCCCCGGAAGCCCTCCGCTTCGGCATTCGTCGAACCCGACATCTGGGCACGGGCGAGCACCCGCTCGACCTCCCGCTCCACCTGCTCCCGTACTTCCCGGGTCCGCGGAGGGGAGACGGTCTCCTGACGGGAGACGATCTCCTGGCGGGACACAGCCCCCTGACAGGACACAGCCTCCTGATGTGCCCCGACTTCCGAACGCGGTACGGGCGCCAGGCGAGACCCCACAACCGGGCGGGGAACGGGCTCAAGGCGGGGCCCGGAATCCGGGCAGGCCCCGGAGTACGGGCGGGAGGCGGAATCCGGGCGGGCAACGGGCTGAGGACGGGCTACGGGCTCCGGACGGGTCGCGGGCTCCGGACGGGAGTCGTCCTCCTGTCGGGAAGAAGCCGCCCGGCGTGAGCCGTCGTCCCTCTGAGGTGAGCTGCCGCCCCTGTGACGTGAGCCGTCATCTCTCCGCCCCGAATCGCCCTCCCGGCCCGAATCGTCCTTCCGACCCGAATCGCCCTTCCGACCTGAGCCCTCCCGTCCCGAGCCATCCTGACGCGAGGTCCTCCCCTCGGGCGTTCCGTCCTCCCGGCGGCCGGCTGCCTCCGCCGCCGCGCCGAAGAAGTCCCCGCCCTTGCGCTTGACGTCGTCCGTGCCCCAAGCCCGCGCCCCGCTCGCCTGCCGGGGCACCTTCTGCAGGTGCGGAATGTGCTTGGCACAGTGGATATACGTTTCCTCAACCTCGACCTCCACCCACAGCTGAGCACGTCGGCCGGGCACGGGGTCTGCGGGCAACTCCGGGTGCCGAGCCCGCATCTCGTCGTCCATGACCACCCGCGCCCGCCCGTTGACGTGCAGGCCGATGCGGTCGCGCATGAAGTCGATCATCAGAATGCCGAGGTGTGGATTCTCGGAGAGGTTCCCGACGGACGCCATGACGCCGTTGCCCCGGTATTCCGGGTAGGCGAGCGTCCGTTCGTCCAGGACCCGGAGAAACCCGGGCGGGCCGGCACGGAAAGTCGAGTCGCACTCGCCGTGCCGGTCGGCCGTCGCCAGGAAGAACATCTCCTGGCGGCCGACGAACTCCCGCATCCGCGCGTTGAGATGGTCCAGTACCTGGTCGTCGTAGAACCGGTCGGCGCGGTCGGCCGTCCCCATCCGCTGCTGCACCAGGTGCTCACCGTCGCTGCCCGGCCGCGCCTCCCGTACGTCCGTACCAGGCCCGGCGCCCCCACCCGGCCCCGCCAGCCCGTACGTATCAGAAGCCTCGGCCGCACCGGGAACCCCAGCCGCACCGAGTTCGCCATACGCCGTCACACCATCTCCACCATGTGCCGCCAAGCCGTGATCACCATGTGTCGTCAATGCTCAATCTCCCGCCGCGACCAGCTCTTCCACGGAGTCGTGCCGTATGCGGTCGGAGGGAATACCGACCCCCACCAATGCGTCCACGCCGTTGCGTATCATTCCGGGCGGCCCGGACAAGTAGGCGTCATATTCCCGCCATGGGCCGTACTGACGCACGGCGTCCGGGAGTTGACCGCTGAGGCTGTTGACCGGGCCGCCCGGCCGTCCGGTGGCGACGACCGGGCGTACGGACAGCCACGGGTGGCTCTGTTCCAGCCGCAGCATGGTGTCGAGGTCATAGAGATCATGTCCGCTGCGGGCGCCGTAGAAGACCTCCATCGGACGCCGGTGGCCTCGCTCGGCCACGTCCTCGACCAAGGCCTTGATCGGCGCGATGCCGGTACCGCCGCCCAGGCACAACAGCCCGTTGTCAGTGGTGTGGTCTACGGTCATGGAACCGGATGGGGAACCGAGCCGGATGACATCGCCGGGGCGGGCCCGATGGACCATGGCGTTGGAAACCCAGCCGGCCGGTACGGCTTTCACGTGAAAGGAGAGCAGGCCGTCGGAGCGGGGCGCCGCGGCGAAGGAGTAGTGCCGCCACACGCGCGGCCACCAGGGGGTTTCCACACTGGTGTACTGACCGGCCAGAAAGGGGTAGGGCTGGTCGGGCCGGATGGTGACAACAGCGATGTCGGGCGTGCGCAGTTCGTGCGAGACGACCTCGGCCTGCCACCAGGCGGGGGCCACCGCCTCGTCCTCGGCGGCAGCGTCGATCATCATCTGCGAGATGACGGTGTACGCCCGCACCCAGGCGGCCTCGGTCTCCGGATTCCAGGTCCCGGGGGCGTAGCGGGCGAGCGCGGTCAGCAGGCACTCGCCGACGGCCGGGTAGTGCTCGGGCCGAGTGCCGTACTTGCGGTGCCCGCGACCGAGGTGGGAGAGGTACTCGGTGAGGTAGTCCGTGTCGTCGACGTTCTTGACGGAGGTGAGCAACGCCTTGAACAACCGGTCACGCTGAGCATCCATCGCGGCGGGGAACAGCGCGCGCAGATCCGGATGATGCACGAACAGCAACGCGTAGAAGTACGAGGTGACCTTGTCCGCCACGGACTCGACCTCGTCCAGAGTCCGCCGGATGAGGACCGCGTCGGGGGACGCGTTGGTGGGTGCGCTGGGGGATGTGTTCGGGGATGCGTTGGAGGGCCCGCCGAAGGCCGCGTTGGGGGAGGCGCCGACGGGCGCCTGTATCCCAACGGGCGTGGGGAGCGCTGAAGGTGGGGGTGTGGATGTGCTGGTCCCGCGGGTGGCCCTGGTGGCCCCGTGAGTGGTCCCGGCGGCCCCGTGGACGGGCGCGGTGGCCCCGTGGGCGGGCGCGGTGGCTCCTTGGGCGGCCCCGTGGCCGGGCGCGGCAGTCCCGTGTGTGGGTGAGGTGACCTCACTCGTGGGCGCGGTGGTCTCGCTCGCGGACAGGGTGGTCTCGCTTGCGCGCCGGGTGGTCTCGCTTGCGGTCGCGGCGTACTCGCCCGCGGGCGAGGTGGCTCCGCCTGGAGGCACGGCGCCCCCCGGCGCCGATGCCGCGATGGCTGGCGCCGTGCTTGCGGTGGTGGAGGTGGAGGCGGGTGGGTGGGTAGGGGGAAGGGAGGAGAAGGTTTCGGCCCCGCCCCCGTGCTCTTCGGGTGCCCGTTCGCGCGCCGCTGCCGTGCCTACGGGCCTTATGGAGCTGACCGGTCGGCTGGGTACCCGTTCCCGGCCGTACCCGTCACCGTCGTGCCGCCACGCATGACCGCCCTGCGGACCTGACTGGTCGTAGCTGCCGGCTCCGGGTCGGGCGTTGGCTGCGCCACGGGCAGCCGCATCGGTGTGGGCAATCGTTCCCGTACGACCGTCCGCGTCGGTGCGGGCAATCGCTTCGGCACCTACGTCCGCCCCGGTATGGCCGCCGAAATCGCCGCGGCCGCCAGGGGTACTGCCCCCGCCCCCGCTCCTGCCCTTCACGCCGCTGCGCTCGGCCCCGCCGCCGTGACCGGCGCCTTGACCGCTCACGTCACCAGTCACGTCACGGGACACATCACCGTTCTCGTCGTCGCTCGCGTTGCCGCTCTGGCCGTCGTGATCATTCCGGCGGCCCGTGGCCCCCGTAGTCGCCTGATGATCTTCAGTGGACTTCTTCGACGGAGTGAACCATCCCCAATCGCCACTGCTGCCGCCAGAAGAGCCGTTATCGGCCGTCGTGGTGGACGGAGCGTCCATGGTCTGCCTCGCCTCGAACGTCTTTCGATCGTCTTCGCACTTCCGCAGTTCGGAATGTGCCCGGAATTCCCCCGCGCCGCTTCGAAATCCTTAATCGACCAAAGCTGTCCCGGCAACACCCTCCAAAGCGGACACGCAGCACGTTCGTCCGGCAGCGCGCGGACTCCTTCTCCGCAGCGTGCCACCCGGCTCCGGCGCCCCGGACAAACACCGGGAAGTCCTGGCACGGCAGGCCGCTTTGCCACTAGGCTGGCGGGCTTCATGCCCCGCCCCGCCGTACGGCCACAGGCCGCCGGAAGCACTCACCCCGCTCGACCGGACTAGACCATACCCGCAGTACTTGAATACACAACCCCTGCACTGCGAACGCTTCCCGCCCGCCTCCGATTTCCGCGCTCCCTCCCCACAGAACGCAGAACACAATGCATCGGGCATGGCGCAACAAACGCCCGCGAGCAGCCGGGAATTACCCGTCGGCCCGCACGAGTTCGTACGCCTCGCGCAGGTCACGGCCGCTGTACGCGTATGAGGCCAGGCCGCTGACATGGTGGTCCGCATTCACCGCCACGGAAGCGGGAACGGCCGCGAACAGGGCGGTGTCGGACATGGAATCGCCATACGCCACGCAGTCGGAGCGGCTCAGTCCGAACGTGGCGCACAGTTCATCCATAATCCTCACCTTTGCAGACGCGGAAAGTATCCCGTTCGGTTCCACCCGGTCCCGAAATGGCAGTGCGGGCCAGCGTGAGCCGTGCGCCGCGTCCGCTCCCCAGCCCGTCAACCGCTCCACGAAGAACCCCGGCGACAAGGAGATCACCGCGGATCGCTCCCCTCGCGCCCGGATGTCCGCCCACACCTCCCGGATGCCGGCCAGCCACGGTGCGCCGTCGAAGGCCACCGTCACCAGTTCCTCGGTCAGCTCGGACCACAGCTCACACGCCAGCTCCGCGAAGCGGAACGGTGTCAGCTCGCCGGCGGTGAAGGACCGCTCCAGCTCGGCGATCTCCCGGTCAAGACCGAGCTGCCGGGATATCTCGACGGCGGCCGCGGAGCCGTAGAGCAGCGTCCCGTCCATGTCGAACAGATGTAGCTTCCCCATGGTGGGGAGCGTAGGACGTGGCGGTCGGCTGCGTCCCGTCAGTCGCACCGGTCACTCAGCTCCGGTAGTCACCACCGCCACCACTGCCCCCGCCCCCGCCATGACTGCCCTCGCCCCCGCCACACCTACTCGACCCCGCGTACGCCCGGATACTCCCGCCGTCAGATGCCATGCGGCCCGCCGGCCGCGACCGTGGGTCTCATGAAGCAGCTCAGCAGGCCCGCGCGCCGTGCCACCCTCGTCGTCCATGTCGCGGTCTCCGTCGGCTGGCTCGGGCTCTCGCTCGGACTGCTGACGCTCAGCGTCGCCGGGTACACCTCGGGGTCGCTGGACACCACCGTGGCCGCCTACCGCGCCATGAAGATCTTCAGCGACTGGCTGATCCTCCCGGTGGCGCTGTCGTCGCTGGTCAGCGGCCTGATTCTGTCCGTCGGGACGCCCTGGGGCCTGGCCCGCCACCGCTGGGTCGTCGTCAAGTTCTGGCTGACCCTGGCGACCGTGCTGTTGACCGCCTTCTCCCTTCGCCCGGGCATCGACCGGCTCGCGGCCGATGCCGTGGCCGGCACTCCGGACACCGGGCTGAGCATGGTTTCCGCCCCTTCCGTTGCGACGGCCACGTACCTCTTCGTCACCGCCATCTCCGTACTCAAGCCCTGGGGGCCCACCAAACGCGGCGGCCGACTGCGCGCTGCGCAATCGGCCGAGGTCCGCGAACGGGCACGTAAGCGCCCGAGTGACGCCGTCAGTTGAGGCCCGCCGCCTCGATGGCGGTACGGGCGATGCGGTCATCCTGCTCCGGAGCGCCACCGCCGACGCCGATCGCGCCGATCAGACGGCCGTCCCGGTGGACCGGCATGCCGCCCGCGATGAACAGCAGCGGGCGGTCGAGCGCGGTGGGCAGGGTGTGGAAGAGGCCGTCGGGCCGTACGGCGTCGACGAGGTCGGCGGTCGGCGCGTCGAGTTGCAGAGCGGTGTACGCCTTGCGGGTGCTGGTCTCGCCCGAGATCAGCACGGCGGTGTCGTCGCGCCGGAAGCCGAGCAGGTGGCCACCCGCGTCCAGGACGGTAACGCTGCCTCGCACTCCGAGGTCGGCGGCAGCGGTACGGGCGGCGCCGATCAGAGCGTCCGCGTCGCGGGTGGTGAGGGGGCGAACGGCGGGGGTGGTGCTCATGAGTGGTGCTCCTGTGAGTGGGGGGTGCTGTGTGGATGTGTACGGGGGTGGTCCGGGCGGGCGCGGGTGGTGCACGGGCGGTGCACGTGTGGTGGGGTCGATCGTGCGTCCGGGAGCGCTGCTCGGAGTGGGGCCGGCTGTGACGGCTGTTGCGGGCGCTGGGCTGGAGGAACGGCCAGTCCGGCCCGCCTGCCCATCCGCGTACCGCAGCCTCAGCCGCGTACGGCCACCGCGGCCTCCTCCTCGGTGCTGCCAACACCACTGCCGACACCACTGCCGACTCCCGAAGCAATCACCCGACCCCTACGGCCCCTACGGCCCCTGCGCTCCAGCGCGCCCGCAAGGACCGCGACGCCCAGCGCCAGGACGGTCATCCCTACGCCGACCCAGTTCGGCGCCGTGAGTCCGAGGCCCGCCGCGATGACGATGCCGCCGAGCCAGGAGGCGAGCGCGTTGCCGAAGTTGAAGGCCGCGATGTTGCCGACCGAGGCGAGGGTGGGGGCGGCCGCCGCCTGGTCCATGATCCGCTTCTGTAGTGGCGGTACGGTCGCGAATCCGAAGGCGCCGATGAGGGCGATGGTGACGGTCGCGGCGGCCTTGTTGTCCGCGGCGAAGCTGAACGCTGCCAGCGAGAGCGCGAGGCCGATCAGTGACACGTACAGCATCGGCATCATGTGGCGGTCGGTGAACCGCCCCGAGACCAGGTTGCCGGCGACCATGCCCAGCCCGAAGACGGCCGTGAGCCAGACGACGGACGACGGTGCGAAGCCGGTGACCTCGGTCATCATCGAGGCGAGGTAGGTGACGGCCGCGAAGACGCCGCCGAAGCCGAGGACCGTCATCAGCATCGCCAGCCCGACCTGGGGGTTGCGGAAAGCGGCGATCTCCTGGCCCATCGGGGCCGCAGCCTTCACGCGCTGCGCCGGGACCAGCTTCGCGACTCCGAGGAGTCCGAGCACGCCCAGGACCGCGATGGCGACGAAGGTGGCGCGCCAGCTGAGCTGCTGGGCGAGCAGGGTTCCGAACGGTACGCCCACGACGTTGGCGACGGTCAGGCCCGCGAACATCATCGAGATGGCGCCGGCGCGCTTGTGCGGCGCGACGAGATCGGCGGCCACCAGTGACCCGATGCCGAAGAACGCGCCGTGGGCGAAGGACGAAACGATCCGCCCGGCCAGCATCACCGCGAAGACCGGCGCCACGGCGGTGAGCAGGTTGCCCACCACGAACAGTCCCATCAGCAGCATCAGCATCTGCTTACGGGTCATGCGGGCGCCGAGCACGGTCATCAGCGGGGCGCCGACGACCACGCCGAGCGCGTACAGGGTGGTCGCGTACCCGGCCAGGGGGATGGAGACACCGAAGCCGGCGGCCACGTCGGGCAGCAGCCCCATCACCGCGAACTCGGTCATCCCGATCCCGAAGGCGCCGATGGTGAGCGCCAGGAGAGCGAGCGGCATGACGGATCCCTTCGAACGATTGCATCCAGCTTCAACAAGCGTCGACAATAATTGCAGACGCTGGCTACTTGCAAGCGCGGGCTATTTCGCCGGTGTCCTATCCTGGGTCGTACGACCTGTAAGGAGGTCCCTCGATGACGCAGCAGACCCGGCAGGCGCCGCGGCAGGATGCCGCCACGGATGGACACCCGGGCACGGACTCGGCCGCAACGCAGGACAGGACCTCGTTCGGAGCCCCCGACACGGCCACGTCAGGCCAGGGCTGCCCCGCCGGCGCCGGCTCCGCCCCGGCTCTCGCCCAGGGCTGGTGCGCCCTCTCCGCCCTGCACGGCCGCATCGAGTCGCACATCGAGCGCGCACTGCAGGCCCGGCACGACCTCAGCGTCCGGGAATTCTCCGTACTGAACGTGCTCAGCGAGCAGCACGACGGCCCGGGCGGCCACCTGCGAATGCACCAGGTCGCGGACTCGGTCGTGCTCAGCCAGAGCGCCACCACCCGCCTGGTCACCCGACTCGAAGACCGCCGACTGCTCTCCCGCTACCTGTGCCCCGACGACCGGCGCGGCATCTACACCAACGTCACCGACGAAGGCCGTCAGCTGCTCGAAGAGGCCCGCCCGACGCACGACACGGCACTTCGCGAAGCACTCCAGGACGCCGCAAAGCGTCCCGAACTGGCCCCTCTGGTGACCGCGGTGGAAACCCTCGCGCCGCCTGCCTGAGCAGGGGTGCGTAGGGTCCCGCTCATGAGCGACTTCGAGATCCGCCGCGCGACCGAGGACGACATTCCGAGCATCGTCGCGATGCTGGCCGACGACGAACTGGGCGCCGCCCGCGAGACCCCGGACGACCTGACGCCGTACCGCGCGGCCTACAAGCTGCTGGCCAACGACCCCAACCAGCACCTGGTCGTCGCCGTCCGGGACGACCGCCCGATCGGAACGCTTCAACTCACGGTGATTCCGGGGCTTTCGCGGCGCGGCAGCAGCCGCTCGCTCATCGAGGCGGTACGCGTGCACACCGACGAGCGGGGCAGCGGCCTGGGGACCCGGCTGATCGAGTGGGCGGTCGCCGAGTCACGCACCCTCGGCTGCCGGATCGTGCAGCTCACCTCCGACGCGACGCGCATCGACGCCCACCGGTTCTACGAGCGTCTCGGCTTCGAGGCCTCCCACCTGGGGTTCAAGCTCCAGCTCTGACCCCGCGGGGCCCCTGCCCGCCCACTTGCCAGTTGCCACCTCCCGCCTCCCGCCTCCCGCCTGCCACGGGCATTCGAGCGCCCGTGCTCCTGCGTGCCCGGCGCTTGGGCGCCGGGCACGCATCCACCCGCCCCGGCAGCGCAGCGGCCGCTGTTCAGCCACCACCACTGCCGTCGCGAGTACGCGCCCGAGCTCTGGCCCGGTGCGCCTTCTGCCGACAGGCCCCGCCACAGAACCGTGCCAGCCGCCCCGTACGCGCGCGCGGCACGGCGCCGCCGCACACCTCACATCGCGTTTCGTTACGAACCTGGCTCTGGTGCGGCAGTTTCGTCACGCCTCTTCCCGCTCGCAGCCCGTCGCACATCAACGCCGTCACCCGCCCCTGCGGCGCTCCTGACGACACCTGTCGCTGCTCCATTGAGAGACAGCCGACCAGCAGCGCCAGGACGTCGACGAGGTCGACGTCCTTCCTTACTCCACCCGCCTCTTGGGCCCGTACAAGCAGTGCGCCCAGAGCCTCGCCGAAGTCCCGCTCAGCCTGCGGCGAGGGCTCGTAACCACCCTCGCCGGCCGCTTCCAGCGCGTCACACAATGCTTTGTTCCGGGACGCCAGCCGTACCACCGACCCGAAGTACCGGAAGAAGACGGCGACGGGGTCCGCAGCGTCCGCCAAATCCCGTGCAGTGTCGGTGAAAAGTCGCATCCGGTCGGCGACCGCAGCCCTGAACAGCGCGTCCTTGGACGGGAAATGGCGATAGACGGTGCCCGCACCGACCCCGGCACGCCGCGCGATCTCCCCGAGCGGCACCCCCAACCCCTGCTCCTCAAAGGCTGTTCGCGCCGCCTTCAACACCAGCTCCCTGTTGCGCCGCGCGTCCGCTCGCGCAGGGGCGGGCCCCTCGCTCGTCACCATCGAGACTCCTGGGAACCGTAGACGTCCGGGTCGAGCGTCCCCTCGCCTCAAGCGGGTCGCTCACTCCGATTCTACGGGGGCCTCAAAACAAGATCATTAACGGCGCACCATCGCGGTGAGTGCGAGCAACGGGCCAGCACGGCGACGCGGCGAGCAGCCACCTCCCGGCGGACAGCTGGCTGGCAGGGCCCTCACTTGCGATCCGTCGACATGACCGGCCGGCCGCACGAGGCGCCGCCACCGAGGGGCGCGTACGGGGTCTTCAGCGTCCAGCCTGCATCCGGGCCACCCGGCCTGCCACCGGAGTACGACCAATAGGAGGAGCCGCCAACTGAGCTTTTTTGTAAGGTCGTTGAGGTGCCAACGGACTCGCGAGATGCACACCCACACCCACACCCACACCCACGACATACCGGGCCACCGCCCTGCGGCTCACGCCCTCCATGAAGAATCACGCACGCCCGACGCGGGGCCTGCGCGACATGCCGCCCTCAGCCTTCATCCCCCTCTGTCCCGCTTGGCCCCGGTTACCGCGGCGCCCCTCCCAGCCCACCCTGTTGTTTCACGTGAAACCGAAAAGCCGCGAGGATCCGAGAAGAGCCGCGAAGAGCCCACCAAACACTGCGGGGTGCCGTTTCACGTGAAACGGCACCCCGCAGTGTGCGCTGCAATCGACGGACGCTCAGCCCGCCATAACCTCGTCCCAAGCCGCACCGGCCGCCGCGGCCGCACTGTCACCGTCCACTGTCACGCCCAGCACCCGCAGGCCCGCTGCCAACGCCGTGAGGGACGCCAGCACCACGCCGCGCTCCGCTGCCTGCCCGTAGTGATTAACCCGGATCATCTCCTTGGCGAGCGTCCCGGCTGCTGCCTGCACGGGCACCACGACCGTTCCGTCCGCGGCGTCCAACGCTGCGGAGACGATCTCGCGGGCGTCCATCTCCGCAGGCGCGCGCAGCGTCGTGGCCGCCGGTGCCGCGTCCTCGTCCCGCAGTACGTAGGGAGACAGGGCGCCAAGTGCCCGTACACCCGCCCGTACCGCTGCGGCCGCCGCCCGGTGCCGGGTGATGACCGTGTCGAGGCCCTCCGCCTCGACACGGTCCACAGCCTGCTCCAGGGCGAGCATCTCCAACTGCGCCGGAGCATGCGGCAGCGCCGTACGACCGCCGTCGATCCAGCGCTCCTTCCAGTCCAGCAACGAGAGGTAGGAACGTCGGGGAGCCTGCTCATTGGCCGCGATGCGCTCCCAGGCCCGGGCGCTCACCGAGACGGCCGATACGCCTGCCGGTCCGGCCAGCGCCTTCTGCCCGCCGATCACACACAGGTCGACACCCCACTCGTCGGTGAGCAGCGGTTCGGCTCCCACCGAGGCGACGGCGTCCAGCATCAGCAGGGCGCCGTGCTCCCGCACGATGGCACCGATCTCGGCGACGGGGTTGGTGTTGCCGGTCGCCGCCTCGGCGTGCACCAGACTGACGAAGTCGATGGCGGGGTTTTCGCGCAACGCCTCCGCCACCTGTTCTGGACGCACGGCCCCGGTGAACGGCGCGCTGATCGTGACGACCTCGGCGCCGCAGGACCGGAGCCAGCCGCCGAAGGTCTCGCCGTACGGTCCGGTCACGATGTTGAGCGCCGTGCTGCCGGGGCCCACGGCGGCACGGATGCACGCCTCCAGCGGAAGCAGCGCCTCACCCTGGGTGGCCACTACATCGGACCGGGTACGCATCAGCGCCGCGACCTTGTCCTCGATCCGCGCGAAGTGTCCGGCGGTGAGCGGCGGCAGGTCGAGCAGGTCCGGGGCGTCGGAGGTCGTGTTCACGGCGGTCGCGTCAGTCACGGTGGCCTTCCAGCGGTAGCGGGCCGCGGTGCGGCGGCTCCTGATATCTGGCACGACTGTACGTCCGGGGCGTCCACCCCTGCCGTACGGGCTCGCTTCGCGCTGACCGGGCCCGCTCCGCCGGGACGGCAGTCCGCCGGGGCGGGCCCGACGGCACTGTCAGCGGGCGCGCCAGCCACCCTCATCGACCCCACCCGGAACGGGTCCGGAGGGCTCGTACGGCCCCCGCGTGAAGACGAAGGTGCCCACATCGAGGTGGCTGACCGAGCCGTCCTCGGTACGGACGACACGCAGCCGCTCACCTGCGAAGTAGCCGTCCAGCCCGGTCCAGGTGCCGTCGGACTCCGCACGGAACCGCGAGGCGCGCCCTCCTGGGCCCGACATGAGCGAAATCTTCAGGGTGCGGCCGGCGCCCAGCCGCAGCACGTACGGGTGCGCGCCCCAGTACCACGGTCCGGTCACGGCCAGCAGGTCTTCGTCCAATGGCCCGTCCAGCGAGCGCCACAGTTCGGGGATCCGCGGCTCCCGCTCCGCGACGATACCGGCCAGTTCGGCGGCGATGGTGCTGACGGCCGAGCCCGACGTGCAGTTCGCCAGCGCGATACCGGCCACGTCCTCGGCCACGTCGATCCACAGGGACGCAACGAAGCCGGGCATGGACCCGGTGTGGCCGAACAGCAGACGTCCATTCCACCGTACGAGCTGCAGACCGAGCCCGTAGCCGCCGTCCCACGCCGCCTCCTCGGGAGGTACGGCCGGGGCCCGCATCTCGGCGAGGGTCGCGGCGCTGAGCACCCGGTCGTCGCCACGGGCCAGAAACGCCGCCCAGCGGCCCAGGTCCGCGACGGTGGACCACAGCTGTCCCGCCGGGCTCATCAGTCCCGTGTCCTGGGCGGGCTCCGGCAGCAGCACGTCCGCCCAGGGATGTACCGCCCAGCCATCGGCGTGCGGTGCCTGCGGCTGGAGCGTCGTACGGCTCATGCCCAGCGGCTCCAGCACCTCGCGGTGCAGTACCTCGCCCCAGGGCTGCCCGTCGCGCAGACGCTCGATCAAGACGCCCAGCAGGGCGTAACCCGGGTTGGAGTAGTGGAACCGCCGTCCTGCGGGCAGGCGGCGCGGGTCTTCCTCGAAGAGGTCTCCGGGCTCCTTCCGCAGCGTTCCGGGCGTCCGTTCCCACCACGGCCCGCGGGCTTCGGCGGACAGCCCTGAGCTGTGCGAGAGCAACTGGGCGATCGTCACATCCGGAGCCGCGCCACCCGGCACGTGCTTGCCGAGCGGGTCGCCCAGGGTGAGCAGCCCCTCGTCACGGAGGCGCAGTACCAGTACCGCGACGAACGTCTTGGTGATCGACCCGATCCGGTACTGAACGTCCACCCCGTCGGCGGCACCGACAGCACCGGTCCGGGCCCCGGCCCAGGCCACCTTCCCGTCCCGTACCACCGCTCCCGTCATCGACGGCGCACGTCCCTCGGCCTGGCCGATCGCCAGCCGCCGCAACAGCGCACGTTCCGTCTCGGGCAACAGCACACCGGGCCGCCCCTGCCCCGCACCATGTCCCCCCGCCCCGCTCAGCTCTTCACGCGGGCCCAACTCCTGGGGCACGTCGGGCGTTTTCGCACTCATGGCACTCCTCGACAGCTCATCAACCGCGGTATGGGCAAAGGATGCAGCACAGAGGCAGCACCTATCCCATCGCCCGCCCCCCTGAGGTATCCCGAGCGAGCCCCTGGACATGACGTCGGCGTCAACAGCTACGGTCGTTCTGGCGACCGGAACCGAAGCGGGCCGGGCCGGACGGGGACGGACATGCGAATCGGGGAACTGGCCGAGCGAGCGGGAACCACCACGCGCACCCTGCGGTACTACGAGGCACGCGGCCTGCTCCCTGCCGAGCGCACGGCCAGTGGCCACCGCTCCTACAGCGAAGCGGACCTGCGCCTGCTCCGGCAGATACAGATGCTGCAGCGCTTCGGCTTCGAGCTGGAGGAGACCCGGCCCTTCGTGGAGTGCCTACGCGCCGGCCACCCCGCGGGTGACTCGTGCCCCGCCTCCCTCCAGGTCTACCGACGCAAGCTGACAGAGGTGGACGCCTGCATCGCCCAACTCCAGGACGTACGAGAACAAGTCAGTGACCAACTGGCTCGCGCCGAGCAGGCCTTGCTCGCACTGGCGAGCGCCTCGACCCATCCCGGCGGGTCCCACCCACGGTGCGAACTGACCCGCCCCGACAGCTGACACGCCCAGTCAACTGCCCCACCCGGCCTCCGCTGCCGGCGCCGCGATGGCCTCAATGGCCTTCCCGAGTGTCTTCTGCTCCTCCGCGGGGAGCCATCGCGCCGCGTGAACCATGTCCAGTGCCGCACGTAGCCGGGCGCGGTCCTCCTGAGTGCCGAGGTTCCCCAGATATGCCGGCAGGATCAGCCCCAACGCCTTGAGGTCGTGACTCTCGCACAACCTCATCAGCAGATCTGCCAGCAGCGCCCCCACGGCATCCGCCGCATCACTGTTTCCTCGCGCACCACCACTTGCCGGCGTGCCGGCCACCGACGCGCCCGCCGTCTCCCGCAATCCCTCAGCGATCGCGAACCGGTTCCACATCCCGTAGTCGCCGTCGGGCACCTCCCCGACTCGCTCGGCAGCACGACGGAAGTACTCGTACGCCGTGGCGACATCGCCCAGCTCCCGGTGGGCACGCGCCATGTTCGCGTACAGGGATGCATAGAACCCGCTGACGCGCTCGTCACCTACCCGGTCCGCCCGGTCCAGGCACTCCTGATTCCACCGGAGTGTGTCCTCCGGCGTGTCGTTGTGCCGAGCCACGTAATGAGCGGCGATGCACGCTTCATAGTCATCGCTCGCCTTCTCCCACCCCAACAGAAACAGCCGACGCGCCTCGGCCTCCATGCCTCGTACACAGAGCCGCACCACGTGATTCTCCGGGTCCACCGTGCCGCTCCCCTCAGTCGGTTTCACGTGAAACAGGCACCTGCACCGGCATGACCAAGGTGGTGAAGCTGCCCTGGTCAGCGGAGCGCACGACCACCGGCTCGGTGCCGGAAGCGATCTCCAGCAGCACGTCGGGCCCGACGCTCGCGTCCAGCGCGGGGACGAGCACCGCCGGATCGAAGGCAATATGCACCCCCGGCCCTGTACAGAACGCGCTCACCACGACCGGCCCTCGAACGCGTAACGCTCTCCTCCCGCCCCGACCAAGCCCCCTCCCTCACCGCGCACCTCAACGTCGATGTGCCGCTGCCGCAACGCCCACGACGCCATGCCCGCCAGCTCTCCGGCATCGACAAGAACCCTGCACGGAGCACCGCCCGTCACCCTCGCCCTAAGCACCCGGACCGCCAGCCGGTACCGGTCGGTGGCGACCAAGCGCACCTCACCGTCGCCGAGTTCGAGCAGCACGCAGCCCAGAACCGGAAACTTCGCACGTGTCTCGGCGTCCGCGACCGCAGGGCCCACCTGCCGTACCGCGCTGGACAGCTCTGCGCCGCCGACACCAGCCCGCCCCCGGAGCTGCTGCGGAGCCCCCTCCGGAAGCTCACGCAGCATCTCCCGGATCAGCGCCTGCGCGGTGTCCGCAGTCTGCTGTGTCCGCTCCAGGTGGGCGCAGAGCACCGTACGGGCGTCTGTGTCGCGCCCGTCGAGTACGGCCCTGGCATCGATCAACGGCAGCCCCGCCCCCGCAGCCTGCGCAGCAGCACGGCTCGGGCCTCCTGCTCGCCCCCGTAGAACCGATAGCCGCTCACCGGATCGCCCCTTACAGGACGCAGGACACCGCAGTCGTCGTAGAAGCGCAGCGCGCTCGATGTCAGGCCCACCCGCCGCCCGAACGCCCCGATGCCCAGCAGTTCTTCGCTCTCCTCCATGGCCGCGATTCTGGGCCTTCAAGCGGCTTGAAGGTCAAAGTCGGACCGGCAACGCTGCCCCCGTCATCTACTACGCGGGCGTCCGACCGAGCGCAGCCTCGACCCGGCCACGCAGCAGCTCGTACTCCTCCCCACGACGCGGCAGCCACCCTTCGGCCGCGGTACGGCCCGGGCGCCGGACACCACCTGGCCGCGCTGGAACTGCTCGTACGTGAGGTCGATCTCGATACCGCTGGAAAGCCGGTTCCACCAGTGGTAATTGTGCTGTTCACCGTCGAGGTACACCTCGCCGACCATGAGCTCACCCCCGAAGAAGTCGTGCACGACGAGTGCGGTGATGTCGCACTGCCCCCGGGCGGGATTGTCGACGGTCCAGACCTCCTCGAAGGCCTCCTCGGTCAGCGATTCGGGGTTGTGGCCTTCCCACTCCGAGACGGGAGGCTCCGCGGTGAGCCCGTACTTCTCGTCGTAGGCGTTCGGACCAGTAACAGCGCATCCAGGTCATCACCTGATCATTCTGACGAGACGAGGCCCCGGACGACGCCTCCCGGTAAGTACGAAGTCATGCAGGCGGAGTTGCGGCGACTCCGACCCTCGCCAGCGGGCACAACGCCACGCAGAGGCAAAGCCCGCCAAGCGGAAGCAGATCGAGATCGGCCACCATCATCGCTATGCCGAGCATCGTTAGCGCAGGTCGCCAGAGACTGACGCGGCGCTCCACAGCGAGCTGGACCACCAGCCACAGCAGACCGACGTAGAACAGCATCGGGCCGACTGTGTACACCACAGCCCTCACACCCGGGTAACTCTGGATGCCCTCGAAAAGCCGCTTCATCCCCGCTCGGTCCTCAGCCCGTAAACCGACGACGATATCGACGACGCCTTGGGCGGTGACGGCCCCCACCCCCACCAGTCCGAGCCCTGTCGCCACACGGACGCTCAGCCGGGCTGCGCCCGCCGCCGGCGCCATCCGCAGCAGTCCCATGAAGATGGCGGCGAACAGCAACACCCCAGCGACCATGGCGATATGACCACCGGCCCAGGCAAGGCCCGGGTTGTGGTCCGGGTCAGTGAGACGGATGACGCCGTACGCCACCATGCACAGCGGTGCGGCGATGAAAGCCAGCCGCGTCAGTGCGGTCCGCCGGATCCCCCGAGATCGTTTTGTCATGCGCCCAGCTTGTCGGCGACATCGCATCCAAAGATCAGGCATCACCCCGAGGAGGCCCTTCCCCGCCCCTGAAAAGCCGCTCGGGGTTGGCAGGGCCGAGACAGGTCCAGACAGGCCCCTATGCCTGACGTCGGCCGCCTTGACGGCAGAAGGCGGAAGAGTCTCCTCACGCGCCCCCGGAGGGGCTGGCCTCCCAGGCCGCCTCGATCATCCGGAAGATCTCGTCCACCGCGGCGTCCGGGTCGGCTGCCTCGCGGGCCAGTGAGAAGGCGTCGATCGCGAACCTCGCGATCGTCCGGCAGGCCATCGTGCTCCGCGGCGGGCCGGGGTCGGCGGCGATGGCCGTTGCCACTGATTCCGCGTGGCGCAGCCGCATCGACTCCTCGTAGGACCGCAGGGCGGGTGAGGCGTCGATCATGCGCCAGATCGGGGCGGCGCCGTCCGCCGTGCAGTGCCGTACCAGGGCGAGGATTTCGCGGCGCAGCGCGGGGATGAGCGGCTCGTGCGGCGCCCGGTCGGTGACCGCCCGGGTGAGGCGTTGCTCGAAGTCCTGGTCCTGTTCGAACACCAGGGCTTCTTTCGCGGCGAAGTGGGAGAAGAGCGTGGTGACGGCCACGTCGGCCTCGGCGGCCACGTCACGGATGCCCACCGCGTCGTACCCGCGCTCCAGGAAGAGCCGCAGGGCGGCCTCCGCGATCTTCTGGCGGGTCGCGGCCTTCTTGCGTTCACGGCGTCCGGACGGCTCATTCATACACCTCACGCTATCAGCACCAAAGGAGTAACAGTTCTAAAAAGCTAACCGTTAGTGTTACGGTCGGCGCCATGAAGAAAGTGAGCTACGCCGAGTTCGGCGGTCCCGATGTTCTGCACCTCATCGACGCCGAGGAGCCCCACGCGGGCCCCGGCCGCATACGCATCGCCGTACGGGCGACGGGGGTCAACCCCGTCGACTGGAGACTCCGGGAAGGCCAGGTCCTGGGGGCCCATCCGGTCGCGCTGCCCTCCGGCGTCGGGCAGGACGCCGCCGGAGTGGTGGACGAAGTCGGCGAAGGCGTCGAAGGGGTCGCGGTCGGCGACCACGTGTTCGGCGAAGGAGTCGATACCTATGCCGAGTTCGCCGTGTTGTCGGCCTGGGCCCGTATGCCCGAGGGCCTGACGTTCGAAGAGGCGGCCGGGTACCCCTCCGTGGTCGAGACCGCGCTGCGCATCATCGGCCAGTCCGGAGTGCGGCCCGGGCAGACGCTGCTGGTCAGCGGTGCGTCCGGGGGAGTCGGATCGGCGGTGCTGCAGATCGCCCGCGACCGCGGCATCACGGTGATCGGCACGGCCGGGGCCGCGAACCAGGACTATCTGCGCAGCCTGGGTGCCCTCGCCACGACGTACGGCGACGGCTTGGTCGAGCGGGTGCGCCGGCTCGGCCCTGTCGACGCCGCTCTCGATCTGGCCGGCTCGGGCGTACTCCGCGAACTCGTCGAACTCACCGGGGACCCGCACAAGGTGGTCTCCATCGCCGACATCGGGGCGCCACAGTTCGGTGTCCGCTTCTCCGGCGTGGCCGGGAGCGTGCCGGACGCGCTCGCCGAGGCCGCCGATCTCATCTCGCGGGGCAAGCTCCGCATCCCGGTCGAGAAGTCATACACGCTCGCCGAGGCCGCGGCGGCGCACATCGACAGCCAGGCCGGTCACACGCGCGGACGCCGCGTCATCGTCATCTGAACCGACGCCCACGCGGTCGCACCACCCGGCGAAACGGATTCTTTCCAGCACACCTGCCGGCGCCCCCGGCAGGTGTGCGACACGTAGGAGCCCCTGTGCACACTCCTGTCACGATCATCGGCGCCGGCCTTGGCGGCCTCACGCTCGCCCGCGTCCTGCACGTACACGGCATCCCGGCCACGGTTTACGAGGCAGAGCCCGCACCGTCCGCCCGCGCGCAGGGCGGGATGCTGGACATCCACGACCACAACGGCCGGCGCGCCCTCGAAGCGGCCGACCTGATGGACGAGTTCCGCGGCATCGTCCTGGAGGGCCGCCAAGCGATACGGCTCCTCCACCGGGACGGGACCGTCCTGTTCGACAAGGCCGACGACGGCACGGGCAGCAGCCCCGAGGTGCAGCGCGGCGACCTGCGGCAGATCCTGCTCGACTCGCTCCCGGCCGGCACCGTCCGCTGGGGCCACAAGGCCGGCAGCACCCGTGCCCTCGGCGAGGGGCGTCACGAGGTGACCTTCACCGACGGCACCACCGTCGTCACGAGCCTGCTGGTCGGCGCGGACGGCGCCTGGTCACGAGTCCGGCCGCTGCTCTCCGACGCCACACCCGAATACGTGGGCCGGTCCTTCGTCGAGACCAGCCTCCACGACGCCGACTCCCTGCACCCGGCCACCGCGAAAGCGGTCGGCGGCGGGACGCTCGGGGCAGTCGACCCGGACGAGCACGGGAAATGGTTCGTGGCCCACCGGGAGAAGGACGGGACCCTCCACGCCTACCTCACACTGGCCAAGCCGCTGGACTGGTTCGCCGCCATCGACTTCACCGATGCCGCCGCGGCCGCCGCGCGGATCGCGGCGGAATACGACGGCTGGGCACCGGAACTCACCGCCCTGATCACCGGCGGCGAGACCGCACCGGTACTGCGCCCCCTGCACGCCCTGCCGAACGGGCACCGCTGGGACCGGGCACCGGGAGTGACCCTGCTCGGCGACGCCGCGCACCTCTCGACCCCCAACGGCGAAGGCGCCAACCTGGCCATGCAGGACGGCGCCGAACTCGGCAAGGCCGTCGCCTCACACACCGACGACATCGAGACCGCCCTCACCAAATACGAGCAAGCGCTGTTCCCCCGCAGCGCCGCGGCCGCCGCCGAAGTCGGCCACAACCCCACGCCCCAGGAGGTGATCACCTTCTTCACCCAGGGCGGGCGGATCGAATGAGCCACGCGTCGTGCGGGCTCAAGGACAGGTAGTCGAAACTTGGGAGCGGTAGCTGAGGACTCTGGGGGCGCCGGTCGGGCCGCCCGTCGCGCGCCCCCGGAACCGGTTCCGTCCTCGGTGACCTCGTACAACACGATCTGGACCAAGGCAGGTTCGCCCTGCTGGACGCCTCTGCCGCACATCCCGTCGATGCCGGCCTTGCCTGCGCGGACGGGTTCGGCTCCCCCGTACACGGTCCCCGCGTCACCGCAGATGCTGGCCGACCAAGCGCTCGAAGGCGCGTGCCGCCGCACTGGAGGTGCGGTCGCCGGGCGTGACCAGGGAGATCGGCCAGTTGAGGTCCGCCCCGGTGATGGGCAGCGCGACGAGGCCGTCGTCGGGCCCGGTACTGCCCCGAGGCAGCAGAGCGACGCCCAGGCCGTGGCGGACGAAGTCGGCGCCGTCCCCGATGGCGGTGATTTCGATGGCGACTTGGCGTTCCAGCCCGGCCGTGGCGAACGCGCGATCCGTCACGGCGCGGTTGCCGTAACCGGAGGGGAAGTCGACGAACGTCTCATCGGCCAGCTCCCCGAGCGCCACCCGGCTCTGCGCGGCAAGCCGGTGCCCCGCAGGAACGACGAGGTCCAACGGCGTAGTGGTGAGGTCTGTCCACTGCACGCCGGGCGGCGGCGAGCCCGGAATGGAGACGAACGCGAGGTCGAGCCTGCCCTCGCGGAGCGCCTCGACAAGCCCGGGGGAGCCGCCGCATGACGCCGCGGTGGCCAGGCGCACGGAGACGGCGGGGTGCTCGCAGTGGAAGCGGCCCAGCAGCGCCGGCAGGTCGATCAACCCGAGAGAACTCAGCGTCCCGACGCGCAGGGTGCCGCGGACGCCACCGTTGACGTCGTCGACGGCGTCACGCGCGTCCCGGACGGCGTCGAGGGCCGCCCGGGCCTTCGGCAGCAACGCGCGTCCCGCGTCCGTGAGGGCGACCCGCCTGGACGTGCGTTCCAGCAGCCTGGTGTGCAACTCCCCTTCCAAGGCCGCGATCGTCGCCGACACGGCCGACTGCACGACGTGCAGTCGGCCGGCGGCGCGCGTGAAGCTCGACTCTTCCGCTACCGCGACAAAGCACTCCAACTGGCGCAGTTCCATACCCAGAGCATCTCTCGTGATGATGGTTGCGAGCAAAATCATTCGTTGGACGTGATCCATCAAGCCACGGAGTGTAGAAGGCGTACGAGCCCACTGCTCCGGGAGCCGACCATCATGACCACTGCACCGTCCGGCCGCCGCCACACCCCGCGCGCCCGCCACGACCCCCGCACCCACCGCGAAATCCGGCTGACCGCCCGCCCCGCGCCGGGGGCGCCGCTCACGGACGACCTCTTCGAGATCGCCGAGGCCCCGATTCCCTCCCCCGAGCCCGGCCAGCTCCTCGTACGCACCGAGGTGATGAGCGTGGCCGCCGTCATGCGGACGCTCATGGACGAGACGACTGACGTGCCGATGCGCCCCTTCGCGCTCGGTGAGCCGCTGTACGGCCCCGCGATCGGCGAAGTCGTAGCCGCCCCCGGCACCGGCTTCACCCCCGGTGACCTCGTGCAACACGATCTGGGCTGGCGCGAGTACGCCCTGGTGGACGCCTCCGCCGCACAGCGTGTCGACCCCGGCCTGCTGCCCGACCCGGCCGCCTACCTGTCCCAGGGCCCCACGGCCTGGATGGGCGTCACCCGCGGAGCCGAGGTACAACCCGGGGACACGGTCTTCGTCAGCGGCGCCGCGGGCGGTGTGGGGTCCCTCGCCGGGCAGGCCGCCCGACTCCGCGGGGCCCGACGGGTCGTCGGCAGCGCCGGCTCGCAGCGGAAGGCGGACATCCTGCGCGATGAACTCGGCTACGACGCCGTCGTCCTCCGCGGCGCGGGCTCCATCGAGGAACAACTGCGCGCCGTGGCTCCGGAGGGCGTCGACGCGGTGATCGACAACGTCGGCGGCGAGCAGCTGCAGGCGTCCATCGCCGTCGCCAACCGCGGCGCCCGCATCGCCCTCGTCGGGGCGCTGGGTGCCCAGCTCGCGGGCTCCGGCTCACCCACGACGGCCATCGACACCTTCTCTCTGCTGACCCGGGGCATCACCTTGCGCGGCACCGTCCTTCATGCGGACCACCTCGACCTGATCCCCGAGTGGTACCGACAGTTCGGCGCCGGGCTCCGCGCCGGCACGCTGACCTTCCCGCACTCCAGGCTGCACGGCCTCGACAACGCTCCCCGGGCCCTGCGCGAACTGGTCGAAGGCTGCCACGTGGGAGCGGTCCTGGTGGAGCCGTGACGTCGTTGTTGTGCAGTCGGCCATGAGACCGTGCAGCGAAACCTGAGACGCCGCACGAAACCGATCAGGTCTGTGCCATGTCCACGAATCGCGAGTAGTGGCCCTGGAAGGCCACAGTGATCGTCGCTGTCGGACCGTTACGGTGCTTTGCCACGATCAGGTCGGCTTCGCCGGCGCGGGGTGATTCCTTTTCGTACGCGTCCTCGCGGTGCAGCAGGATGACCATGTCCGCGTCCTGCTCGATGGAACCCGATTCACGCAGGTCCGACACCATCGGCTTCTTGTCCGTGCGCTGCTCGGGGCCACGGTTGAGCTGCGACAGCGCGATGACCGGCAGTTCCAGTTCCTTGGCCAGCAGCTTAAGGTTACGGGACATGTCCGACACCTCCTGCTGACGGCTCTCGGCGCGCTTGGAGCCGCCGGACTGCATCAGCTGGAGGTAGTCGATGACCACCAGCTTCAGTTCGTTGCGCTGCTTGAGGCGGCGGCACTTGGCGCGGATCTCCATCATCGACAGGTTCGGTGAGTCGTCGATGTAGAGCGGCGCGGCCGACACGTCCGGCATCCGGCGGGCGAGCCGCGTCCAGTCCTCGTCCGTCATGGAGCCGGAGCGCATGTGGTGCAGGGCCACCCGCGCCTCGGCGGACAGCAGACGCATCGCGATCTCGTTGCGGCCCATTTCGAGCGAGAAGATCACGCTCGGCAGGTTGCTCTTGATGGAGCAGGCCCGGGCGAAGTCCAGCGCGAGGGTGGACTTACCCATCGCGGGACGGGCCGCGATGACGATCATCTGGCCGGGGTGCAGGCCGTTGGTCAGGGAGTCCAGGTCGGTGAAGCCGGTGGGTACGCCGGTCATCTGGCCCTGGCGGGAGCCGATCGCCTCGATCTCGTCGAGTGCGCCTTCCATGATGTCGCCGAGCGGCAGGTAGTCCTCGCTGGTGCGCTGCTCGGTGACGGCGTAGATCTCCGCCTGGGCGCTGTTGACGATCTCGTCGACGTCGCCGTCGGCCGCGTATCCCATCTGCGTGATGCGGGTGCCGGCCTCGACGAGCCGGCGCAGGACCGCCCGCTCGTGGACGATCTCGGCGTAGTACTCCGCGTTGGCCGCCGTCGGTACGGACTGGACCAGGGTGTGCAGGTACGACGCGCCGCCCACCCGGGCGATCTCTCCGCGCTTGGTCAGCTCGGCCGCGATGGTGATCGGGTCGGCCGGCTCGCCCTTCGCGTAGAGGTCGAGGATCGCCTGGTAGATCAGTTCGTGGGCGGGCCGGTAGAAGTCGTGGCCCTTGAGGACCTCGACGACGTCCGCGATGGCATCCTTGGACAGCAGCATGCCGCCGAGCACCGACTGCTCGGCGTCCAGGTCCTGGGGCGGTACGCGCTCGAAGCCACCGGAGGACCAGCCGCCCTCCTCGTCACCGCCGCGGTCGCGGCGGTCGTCGCGGCCCCGGCCCTTGCCCTCGCCCCTACGGGAGCGCGCGGCAGGCAGCCGGTCACTGGGGCCGGCGTCCGCCCAGGGGTCCTCCACGGGCTCGGGCATACTCACCCCGGCACCTCCTCCCGTCCGCGGCGCGGACCTTGCTGTGCCCTTCTTTCTTACGGCACGGCTCTGACAAACGAGACGCCCGACTCCGGTTACGGCGCGTCGAGTTCGGATGGGTTCCCAGACCGGAACAGGGGCCAGGCGCCGGACTACGGTAGGCCCGTCCGCACCGTCCGCCAATCTGGTTATCCACAGGCCATGTGGACGAAGGGCCTGTTCCTGTGGAGAAGTGCGCCGATCCTGTGCACGGCACGGGGGACACTGTTGTGGACAAACACACAATCAGCCGACCTAGACCCTTCTGACCTGCGCCTTTGCCATCCATAGGCTGTGGGGGAGAAAAACTTCGGCAACCTGTTCATGATCGGGCCAAACGGCGCGGAGGAGAACGCTCCACCCGACGCGAAGTAAGGGCCGAAGAGTAGTTGTGTCACTTACCTGTGGAAGATTAGATTGGCAGCATGACACAGGCTCCCGCGAAGCCGCGGCGCACCGACCGCCGCCACGACCGCGAGATCATTTCGCTCGCGCTGCCCGCCTTCGGCGCGCTCGTCGCGGAACCACTCTTCGTCATGGTCGACAGCGCCGTCATCGGCCACCTCGGCACCCGGCAGCTCGCCGGGCTCGGTGTCGCCGCCCCGCTGCTGACGACCGCGGTCTCGGTCTTCGTCTTTCTCGCGTACGCCACCACCGCCGCCGTCGCCCGGCGGGTGGGCGCCGGTGACCGCTCGGCCGCCATCCGGCAGGGCATGGACGGCATCTGGCTGGCCCTGCTGCTGGGTGCCGCCGTACTCGCCGCGGTCCTGCCCACCGCGCCCTGGCTCGTCGACATCTTCGGCGCCTCGGACACCGCCGCCCCGTACGCCGTCACCTATCTGCGGATCAGCGCCCTCGGCATTCCGGCGATGCTCGTGGTGCTGGCGGCCACCGGCGTACTGCGCGGCCTCCAGGACACCCGGACCCCGCTGTACGTCGCCATCGGCGGCTTCTCCGTCAACGCGGCCCTGAACATCGCCCTGGTCTACGGCGCCGGGCTCGGCATCGCCGGCTCCGCCTGGGGCACGGTCATCGCCCAGTGCGGCATGGCCGCCGTCTACCTGGCCGTCGTGGTGCGGGGCGCTCGACGGCACGGCGCCTCCCTCCGGCCGGACGCCGCCGGTATCCGCGCATGCGCCCAGGCCGGGGTACCGCTGCTGGTGCGTACGCTCTCGCTGCGCGCGGTCCTGATGATCGCGACCGCCGTCGCCGCCCGCCTCGGGGACACCGAAGTGGCCGCTCACCAGATCGTCATCACCCTGTGGTCGTTGCTGGCCTTTGCCCTGGACGCCATCGCCATCGCCGGTCAGGCGATCATCGGCCGCTACCTGGGCGCCGACGACGTGGCCGGTGCCAGGGCAGCCTGCCGGCGCATGGTGCAGTGGGGCGTCGCCTCCGGTGTGGTGCTCGGACTGCTCGTCGTGCTCGCCCGGCCGCTGTTCATGCCGTTGTTCACCGCAGACCCCGCCGTCAAGGACGCCCTGCTGCCCGCGCTCCTGGTGGTCGCCCTCACCCAACCGGTCGCCGGCATCGTCTTCGTCCTCGACGGCGTGCTCATGGGCGCCGGCGACGGCCCCTACCTGGCCTGGGCAATGCTCGTGACCCTGGCCCTGTTCGCCCCTGCCGCGCTGCTGGTCCCGGTCTTCGGTGGCGGTCTGACCGCCCTCTGGTGGGCCATGGCGCTGATGATGACCGTGCGGATGCTGACATTGTGGGCGCGCACCCGGTCGGGCCGCTGGATTGTGACAGGAGCCTCGCGTTGAAGCCACCCGAAACAACCGCCCCGTGTTGATAATGACCGTGTGCGCCCGCTTGCCAGGAAGATCGTCCTGCCCCTGACGCTGACCGTCATCGGGGCCGGCGTCCTCGTGGGCTATGCCTCTCAGGAAGCCGACACGAGCAGCCGCAGCAACGGCTCCCTGCGGAGCAGCTACGGCAAGTCGGGTGAGGCGGGCAAGGACCCCCAGGACCAGGACCCGTCCGCCACGGCGCCCGCGGACGACGGCAGTGCGTACACCCCGCGCAGCACCGAGCAGAACGCCCGGGTGGGCGCGATCTTCGAGAAGGACGACACCGGCGATCACTTCTGCACCGCCAGCGTCGTACAGAGCCCCGGCCGGAACATGCTGATCACCGCGGCGCACTGTGCTTTCGACTCCGAGGCCGGCGAGCCCGTCAGCGATCTCGTCTTCGCGCCGGACTACCGTGACGGCAAGGAGCCGAACGGTCTGTGGAAGGTCGAGAAGGTCGTCGTCGACGACCGCTGGGCCAAGTCCCAGGACGAGGACATGGACGTCGCCTTCCTGGTCCTCGGGAGCAAGGACGGCAAGCAGATCCAGGACGTGCTGGGCGGCAACACCCTCGGCATCGATCCCGGATTCGACAATGACGTCAAGATCACCGGCTACCCCACCAGCAGCGAGACACCGATCTCCTGCCACAACCGCGCGACGAGGTTCAGCGACACCCAGATGCGCGTCCAGTGCACCGACTTCGCGGGCGGTACGAGCGGCAGCCCCTGGCTGGCCGACTATGACCCCAAGAGCCACACCGGGACCGTGATCGGCGTCCTGGGCGGGCATCAGGGCGGCGGTGACGAGGACGACGTGTCCTACGCCGCGTACTTCGGTGACGCTGTCGCCGACCTCTACAAGCGGGCTCAGGACGAGGACGAGGGCTGAGCGCCTGTGTCGTAGCCCCGCCGGAGCAGCCGGCACGCGCGAAAGGGCCGCACCCCGTCTCCGGAGTGCGGCCCTTTCGCGTGGTGCTATGTCGCTGCTATCAGGCGGCGACAACCTCGACGCCCAGCTTCGCGACAACGTCGCTGTGCAGGCGCACGGACACCTGGTGCGCGCCCAGGGTCTTGATCGGCGAGCCGAGCTCGACGCGGCGCTTGTCCACGTCGGGGCCACCGGCGGCCTTGATCGCCGAGGCGACGTCGGCCGGCGTGACGGAGCCGAACAGGCGACCGGCGTCGCCGGCACGCACGGCCAGCTTCACCTTGACGCCCTCGAGCTGGCCCTTGACCTCGTTGGCCTGCTCGACCGACGCGATCTCGCGGATCTTGCGACCGCGACGGATCTGCTCGACGTCCTTCTCGCCACCCTTGGTCCAGCGGATCGCGAAACCACGCGGGACCAGGTAGTTACGGGCGTAACCGTCACGGACGTCAACGACGTCGCCGGCGGTGCCGAGGCCGGAGACCTCGTGGGTGAGGATGATCTTCATGAGTCGGTCACCCTTCCCTTATCGCGCGGTGGAGGTGTAGGGCAGCAGCGCCATCTCACGGCTGTTCTTCACGGCCGTGGCGACGTCACGCTGGTGCTGGGTGCAGTTGCCGGTCACCCGGCGGGCACGGATCTTGCCGCGGTCGGAGATGAACTTCCGCAGCAGGTTCGTGTCCTTGTAGTCGACGTAGGAGATCTTCTCCTTGCAGAACACGCAAACCTTCTTCTTAGGCTTGCGAGCAGGCGGCTTCGCCATTGTCTCTCTCCAGTGAGTTCAAGAAGTTTGTGCTGACGCCCTCAGGCCCCCGGTCGTTTCACGCTGTTTCACGTGAAACAGCGTGCGTACGGGCCGGTCGTAGGACCTAGAAGGGCGGCTCGTCCGAGTAGCCACCGCCGGAGCCGCCGCCCCAGCCACCGCCACCGCCGCCACCCTGCTGGCCGCCGCCTGCAGGGGCACCGGTCGCCCACGGGTCGTCGGCGGGAGCACCGCCGCCCTGGCCGCCGCCGGGGCCGCCGCCCCAACCGCCGCCACCCTGGCCACCGCCACCCTGCTGGCCGCCGCCGAAGCCGCCGCCCTGGCCACCGCGGCCCGAGGTCTTGGTGACCTTGGCCGTGGCATTGCGCAAGCTGGCGCCGACCTCGTCGACGTCGAGCTCGTAGACCGTGCGCTTGACGCCCTCGCGGTCCTCGTACGACCGCTGCTTCAGGCGGCCCTGCACGATCACGCGAGTGCCCCGCGTGAGGGACTCGGCGACGTTCTCCGCCGCCTGACGCCACACCGAGCAGGTCAGGAACAGGCTCTCGCCGTCCTTCCACTCATTGGTCTGACGGTCGAAGGTGCGGGGGGTGGACGCGACGCGGAACTTCGCGACCGCCGCACCGGACGGGGTGAAGCGCAGCTCGGGGTCGTCGACAAGATTGCCGACGACCGTGATGACGGTCTCGCCTGCCATTAGGGGAACCTCTCGGCGGGTGTGCTGCTGGCTGCTGGTGTTGCTACTCGAACCCGGTTACCGCTGACGCTGATGCGTTCAGTGGGTCTCGGGACGGAGGACCTTGGTCCGGAGGACCGACTCGTTCAGGTTCATCTGACGGTCGAGTTCCTTGACGACCGCAGGCTCGGCCTGCAGGTCGATGACCGAGTAGATGCCCTCGGGCTTCTTGTTGATCTCGTACGAGAGACGACGACGGCCCCAGGTGTCGACCTTCTCGACCTTTCCGTTGCCCTCACGGACGACGGAGAGGAAGTTCTCGATCAGCGGGGAGACAGCGCGCTCCTCGAGATCGGGGTCGAGGATGACCATCACCTCGTAGTGACGCATGTAGAACCCACCTCCTTTGGACTCAGCGGCCACGGTCGTTCCGTGGCAGGAGGGTCATGATGCGTTCCGCACCCGGTCTGGCCAGGCAACCTGGGCAGACGTGGGCGCAGACTGTACAGAGTACCCGGCTCCTGGCTTCCGGTTGAAATCCGGAGGCTGATCCCCCCAATCTGGAACACAACGGGTGTGAGCGGCGTTACAGTTCGCCGCCCTGGCATCGGAGGTGCCGCATGGCACAGGCAGTCCGGCCGCAGCACGGCCTCCTCTCCCTTCTGAACAGCGACGGCAAGGCCCATCCCCGCGAGAACGCCCTCGTCGCCGTGACGCTGTTGTTCGGCGTGATCGCCTTCAGCACCGCCCATTTCCACCACCTTCACCTGCTGAGTTCCTGGACGGGACTGATCGGCATCGGCACCGGCGCGTGGGGACAGTTCATCTCCGCGACGACCGGCGAGCGCTTCCTGCTGATCATCGGCCTGGGAGCCGCCGCGGTCGGCTTCTTCCTGGGCATGGCACACGGTGGTCTCTTCGGCGGGCTGCTCGGCTAGCCGGGCGGTGGGGGCTCCACCCCCCTTCGCCCAAACGGGGCGCTCCTTTGTCGCAGTAGGCTTCGGCGCGAGAGCCGGAGCCCCGACCCTGGGGACAAACCTGCCGAGGAGCGCCCCGCATGAGCCTGACCCTGAGGACCATCAGCCGAGAGCAGCATCTGGCGTACATCCAGAGCCTGCCTTCGGCGAGCCACATGCAGGTCCCGGCCTGGGCCGATGTGAAGTCCGAATGGCGCTCGGAGAACCTGGGCTGGTTCGACAAGACCGGTCAGCTGGTCGGCGCGGGCCTGGTTCTCTACCGCCAGCTGCCCAAGATCAAGCGGTACCTCGCGTACATGCCCGAGGGGCCGGTCATCAACTGGTTCGCGCCGAACCTGGAGGACTGGCTCAAGCCGATGCTGGCGCACCTGAAGCAGCAGGGCGCCTTCTCGGTGAAGATGGGCCCGCCCGTGATCATCCGGCGCTGGGACTCCGCCGCGATCAAGTCCGGGATCCAGGACCCGGACGTCAAGCGCCTGCGTGACGTCGAGCCCACCCACATCGAGCCGCGCGCCTTCGAGGTGTCCGACAAGCTGCGCCGGATGGGCTGGCAGCAGGGTGAGGACGGCGGGGCCGGTTTCGGTGACGTGCAGCCCCGGTACGTCTTCCAGGTGCCGCTGGAGAACCGCTCGCTGGAGGATGTCCACAAGGGCTTCAACCAGCTGTGGCGCCGCAACATCAAGAAGGCCGAGAAGGCCGGCGTCGAGGTCGTCCAGGGCCGCTACGAAGACCTCGCCGAGTGGCAGCGCCTGTACGAGATCACCGCGGTGCGCGACCACTTCCGGCCGCGGCCGCTCAGCTACTTCCAGCGGATGTGGGCAGCCCTCAACACCGAGGACCCCAACCGCATGCGGCTGTACTTCGCCCGGCACAACGGCGTGAACCTCTCCGCCGCGACGATGCTGGTCGTCGGCGGTCACGTCTGGTACTCCTACGGCGCCTCGGACAACATCGGCCGTGAGGTCCGGCCGTCCAACGCCATGCAGTGGCGGATGCTGCGGGACGCCTACGCACTGGGCGCCACCGTGTACGACCTGCGCGGCATCAGCGACTCGCTCGACGAGAACGACCACCTCTTCGGCCTCATCCAGTTCAAGGTGGGCACGGGCGGGCAAGCAGCCGAGTACCTGGGCGAGTGGGACTTCCCGCTCAACAAGCTCCTGCACAAGGCGCTCGACATCTACATGTCGCGCCGCTGACCGCCACACCCCCTGATCGACCGCAACGCAGCCACGAGAAAGGTTTCGGGCCCGGCATGGCGCTCACTCTCTACGTCGACACCGCGCGCTGGCGGGCACACCAGCAGAGCGTTCTGCAGCAGTTCCCGGGGCTCGTCCCGGTCTGCAAAGGCAATGGCTACGGCTTCGGGCACGAGCGCCTCGCCGAGGAGACGACCCTGCTCGGTTCCGACCTCCTCGCCGTGGGCACGACGTACGAAGCGGCTCGCATGAAGGACTACTTCAGCGGTGACCTGCTCGTGCTGACGCCCTTCCGGCACGGTGAGGAACCGGTTCCGCTGCCGGACCGCGCCATCCGTTCGGTCTCCTCGGTTGAGGGCGTGGGCGGCCTGGTGGGCGCCCGGGTGGTCATCGAGGTCATGAGCAGCATGAAGCGCCACGGCGTGCTGCCCGAGGATCTGCCGAAGCTGGCCGCGGCCACAGAGGACGTACGGCTGGAGGGCTTCGCCATCCACCTGCCGCTGGACCGTACCGACGGCTCCGACGCGGTGGAGGAGGTCATCGGCTGGATGGACCGGCTGCGAGCCAACCGCCTGCCGCTGCACACGATGTTCGTCAGCCACCTCAAGGCCGACGAGCTGCACCGTCTCCAGCAGCAGTTCCCGCAGACGCGGTTCCGCGCGCGGATCGGTACGCGCCTGTGGCTCGGTGACCACGAGGCCACCGAGTACCGCGGCTCGGTCCTGGACGTCACCCGGGTCGGCAAGGGTGATCGCTTCGGTTACCGCCAGCAGAAGGCCGCCTCGGACGGCTACCTGGTCGTGGTGGCCGGCGGTACGTCGCACGGGGTGGGCTTGGAGTCGCCCAAGGCGCTCCACGGTGTGATGCCCCGTGCCAAGGGCGTGGCGCGCGCGGGCCTGGCGACCGTCAACCGCAATCTCTCGCCCTACGTGTGGGCGGGCAAGCAGCGGTGGTTCGCGGAGCCTCCGCACATGCAGGTCTCCATCCTCTTCGTGCCGGGGGACGCCCCCGAGCCCCAGGTCGGCGAGGAACTGGTGGCGCATCTGCGGCACACCACGACGCAGTACGACCGCATCGTGGACCGCTGAGCCGCGGCCACTTCCCACGGAACAGCACCGGGCCCGGGGGGGGGGGGGGGGGGGGGGGGGGGGGGGGGGGGGGAGGGGGGGGGGGGGGGTGGGGGGGGGTGTCGGCTGTGTGCTTCTCACA